>JBKBRQ010000278.1:0-2894 GCA_046292055.1 Spirosomataceae bacterium
AATGCCAAAGGATCAACACCTGCCCTCATCGCCCAAGCTACATCTAGCTCGAACTTTAAAATATCACTTGACAGCTCCTTTGTGAATAAGTCATACGGTTTTACGCCCTCCACCAACTCAAACTCGGCGCTGTGGTTATGGAAAGCAAAGGTAATTCCTGCTTTCTGGCACGCTTCTCCTGTTTTTTGGAAAATCTCCATGGATTGTTTTACTTCATCCAATGTCTTGATTGGCGCACTCGAACACACCAAAAACGGAACACCCGCTGCTGCCATATCGTCTACGACTTCTTGATAATTATCTCGAAGCGTCTTCATCGCAGGTCTTCCAGCCGTATTTGTTGAACCAGAAGGCGTACGGGGCGCTGCCGTAATGTGATGCGATTTCCAAGACATACCAAGGTCTTTGGCGAAAGCAGCAAATTCTTTGGCCGATTTCCCATAATAACCTCCTTTGCGACTACCGGCTGTCTCCAATTCTTTGTAACCAATTTGAGCAATCGCACGCAGAGTACCCTCTGTGTCTTGTTCCATCGCTCCCATTGCAGTGTAAAGCTGAACTCCGATTTTCGAAATACGTGGTTTCCCAGCTAAATTTGCTGCCCAAACATCTGGAATTATACTACCAGCAAGCGCTATTCCGCCTACTTTTTTGAGAAAACCTCTTCTATTTGAAAACATACTGGATAAGTTAGGTAAGGTTGAATAAAAAAGTAAGTTACTTTAATTCTACCATTTCCACTTACATTTCCTTTGTTCTAAGCCAAATCCATCGACTATTTTTCTAAAAGTGTAGAGAAAGAGAAAACTCATTATTAATTCCCACGCAACCAACCCGTGACACTCCTCCGTTCTCGGGTAGCGGGCAAAACTTCATGCTCGATTTTATCACTTTCAAAAATGACAATTCGCCCACCAATAGGCAGAATATCTAATTCATTATCAGCCAAATACAAACGAAGTTGCCCTCCGTCTTCCGTTTTCCAATCCTCGTTCAGATAACAAATCATGGATAATTTCCGGCTACTATCTGACTGGAAGCGGTCAAGATGTCTTTTGTAAAAAGTACCTATAGGATAACTTGCGTAATGAAATTCATGATTGGTAATCCCTAAATAACAGGTACGATTCAAGTAATTTGAAAAGTCTCGGACGGCTATGAGAAAATGATTCTCGGCTTCGGTCGCATTTTCTTCGTTCAGCCAAAAAATTTCATCTCCACGAATTTTCTCAATTACCGCTTGGTTTTTACTAATTCCGGCTTTTCGAAACGCATCGGCTTCTTTGCGTTCAGAGAAAGAGGCGCGCAGCCCATCTAAAATAGAGCTGGATAGAAAATCATCCAAAACGCCGTAATGAGACGTAAGAATTTGGTCAATGATTGCTTCGTATTTTTGTTCTAATTGCATCTTTTTATCAACAGTTAAAAAGTTTGCAAAGGTATGCGTAACTTTGCATTTTAAAAGTTTAAATGCATTAAAATCAGCATAACCTGATAATGGTGAACTGTTTCTCCTCGATGGGGTTAAAGAAGTTGTAAACCATTTTAATGCCTTTAACTTGTATTTTAAATGACTATCTGATTAAAATAGACGTTTGGTCTTTCCTTTTTATCTCAAAATTATTTTTTGAATCTAGATAAACAAAAGAAGGCTGAAAGAAAGAATCCTATGAATTTCGAAAAAGAACTCGCACGCAGAAGAACCTTCGCCATCATCGCCCACCCCGATGCCGGAAAAACGACCTTGACAGAGAAGTTACTCCTTTTTGGGGGTGCTATCCAAACAGCCGGCGCGGTAAAAAGCAATAAAATTAAGAAAGCAACGACCTCCGATTTCATGGAAATTGAAAAGCAAAGAGGTATATCTGTTGCTACCTCTGTTATGACTTTTGAGTATAGTAATCTCAAAATCAATATTTTAGATACACCTGGCCACAAAGACTTTGCAGAAGACACCTACAGAACCTTGACCGCAGTAGATAGTGTCATTTTGGTTATTGACTGTGTGAAAGGCGTGGAAGAGCAAACAGAAAAGCTAATGGAAGTTTGCCGAATGCGAAAAACTCCCGTGATTATTTTCGTCAATAAAATGGATAGAGAAGGGCAAAATCCATTTGATTTATTAGATGAATTAGAAAATAAATTATCTATCCGAGTGCGACCTATCACCTGGCCTGTCAATGGTGGTTCCACCTTTAAAGGTGTGTATCATCTATTGGAAAAAAAGATGAATTTCTTTGCTGTCAATAAGACAAAACTCGAAGAAGATATCTATGAAATTCCACTAGATTCAGCTGTTTTAGACGAAAAAGTGGGTACCAAAGATGCCAATCAATTACGGGAGGATGTCGAAATGATTGAAGGAATTTATGATGACCTTAACCACGAAGACTATCTCAACGGCCACCTTGCCCCTGTTTTCTTTGGCAGTGCCGTCAGCAATTTTGGTGTTATGGAGCTGCTAAATACGTTTTGTCATATTTCTCCGCACCCTATTTCCCGTGAAACGGACAAGCGAATTGTAGACCCTGAAGAGTCTAAATTTACAGGATTTGTGTTTAAAATCCATGCTAATATTGACCCACGCCACCGCGATAGAATTGCTTTTTTACGGATTTGTTCGGGTACTTTCGAACGGGGTAAATTCTATAAACATGTCCGTTTGGGTAAAGATTTGCGTTTCTCCAACCCTTATATGTTCATGGCAGATAGTAAAAATGTGGTGGAAGAAGGCTATCCAGGCGATGTTGTCGGTTTGTATGATACTGGAACGTTCAAGATTGGTGATACCTTGACAGAAGGAGAAGCCTTGCAATTTACAGGTATTCCGAGCTTTTCGCCGGAGTTATTCCGTGAGGTCATCAATACAGACCCTATGAAAACAAAACAATTGG
>JBKBRQ010000279.1:0-2876 GCA_046292055.1 Spirosomataceae bacterium
CATGTGTGAAAGTACATGAACTTTTTCTATTTTAGTGGCAAATATAAAATGCCATGTATAAACCATCAGAAACCTTCCAATCGTGGGCGGAAGAAGACAAACCACGTGAAAAACTAATCCTTCAAGGTAGAAATGCTCTCTCAGATAGCGAACTCATCGCCATTTTACTGGGCTCTGGTACAACTGAACTTTCCGCAGTAGGCTTGGCACATCAAATTCTGAGCAGCGTGCAAGGCGATTTACACCTTTTGAGTAAATTAAGCCTCAAAGAATTAACCCAATTCAAGGGCGTAGGCCCAGCCAAAGCCATTACTATCATTGCCGCTGCAGAACTCGGCCGACGACGCAAAGAGACGCCTACACAAGAAGCCCCAAAAATCACTTCATCCAAAGATGCTTTTCTCGTTTTACAACCCCATTTGATGGATATTCCACACGAAGAGTTTTGGATTTTATTATTGAACAGAGCCAATCGTGTCATCAAACCCGTACAAATCAGCCGAGGTGGCGTAGCAGGAACCGTAGCTGACCCAAAGATTATTTTTAAACAAGCGCTCGACCAACTAGCCTCCGCGATTATCCTCGCACACAATCATCCATCTGGCAACTTACAACCTAGCCAAGCTGATATTCAACTAACTAAAAAATTAGTAGAAGCAGGAAAATGGTTAGACCTCCCCGTTTTAGACCATCTTATTCTCTCAGACTATACCTATTATAGTTTTGGGGATGATGGTAAAATCTAGCTAAAAATCAACTAATTCACAGAAAAAGGCGTTAAGATAAGTAATTCATACAACGACTTGACAAACTACATGATGACGCTTTTTTCTCGTGCCTTTCTCGCTTCAATAGCACTAATCCCACAACTTACCTTTGCACAACTCCTTACAGATGAAACTGCAAAAAATCACATTAAACAGGGTATGGATAAACTCTATAACATGGAATTTACAGAGGCCGACCAGCATTTCCAAAAAGTAAAGACAGCATACGTAAACCACCCTGTTGGCGAACTCCTTCACGCCCTCCAGATTCAGTGGCAAAATACACCTATAGAGAAAAATCCTGCAGCAATGAGCAAATACTTAGCTGCACTTGAAAAGTCAAAAAAACAAGCAGAAAGTTTGTATAAACAAGGGAAATATAAAGAAGAAGCAACTTTTTTTCTCATTGCAACCTATGGTTACATTGCCCTGTCATATAATTATCAAAAAGAATATTCGAAAGCAGTTCTTGAAGCCAAACAAGCCTATGGCTATCTAAAAGAAGGAATGAAGTATAAAAATCCAGATTTCCTATTTACTACAGGACTGTATAATTTCTACCGAATCCAATATCCAGAAACGCATCCTGTTGTAAAACCTGTCATGTTATTTTTTGAAGGGGGAAATAAGTCATTAGGCTTACAACAACTCGAGAATGCAATTCAAAAAGCCACCTTTTCCCGCGAAGAAGCTGCTATATATTTGACAAACATCTACTTAAAATATCAAAATGATCGTCCTAAAGCACTGCATACGGCTACTTATCTAGGCAAAAAATACCCCAATAACAAACTTTTTACGATGCGCTATGCAGAAGTATTATTACTCAACGGACAGTTCACAGAGGCTGAAAAACAGATTGATAAATTAAAAAATACACCTTCCAATAGCCTGTACTGGTTAGCAGTTCATACATTTGAAGGCATTTTAGCTGAAATCAGGGATAAAGATAAGCAAGCTGCTATACTACATTACCAAAAAGCAGCTCAAATGCACGCTGATAGGCGCTACACCTCCGAGTACAAAGGATTAGCCTATTTGGGCTTATCTCGTAATTATTACTTCTTAAATCAACCGGAAAAAGCGAAATTATATGCCAAAAAATGCCAAGAAATTGCAGAGTATTATTGGGTCATTGAAGAGGCAAAACAATTGGAGAAAAAACTAAAATAGATGATATCAATCGCTCTTTTCTACCGAAAAGGGCGTTTTTTTTTGACCTTATTTTTTTTTATCGCAGCTTTGTGTTTCGTATAAATTCACTCAAAATATGGCAACATTACTTATTCAAAACGCTCGAATTGTTAACGAAGGACAAATCATTGAAGTAGATATTTTTGTAAAAAATGGTCTTATCGAGCAAATAGGAAAAAATGTATCGTTTGCAGCAGATACATACATCGATGCAGCAGGAAAACATGTTTTACCTGGTGTTATAGACGACCAAGTACATTTTCGCGAACCCGGCTTAACCCACAAAGCGACTATTTACACAGAATCCAAAGCAGCGGTTGCGGGGGGAACGACCACTTTTATGGAAATGCCAAACACTGTTCCAAATGCACTTACCCAAGAACTCTTAGCCGATAAATATGCAATTGTTAAGCAAAGTTCTCTTGCCAATTATTCGTTTTTCATGGGTGCTTCAAACGATAATTACGACGAAGCCATGCGGACGAACCTGAAAGAAGTATGCGGATTGAAAATATTCATGGGGAGCTCAACAGGGAATATGTTGGTGGACAACGAAGTCATCCTTGGACGGCTATTTAGTAATTTTGAGGGACTCATTGCCACCCATTGTGAAGATGAAGCGACCGTCCGAAAGAACTTAGCTGTATTCAAAGAGAAATTCAAAGATACGCCTGCTAATGAGCTACCAGCCGATATTCATGCGCTTATTCGTGATGAAAAAAACTGCTATATTTCTTCAGAAATGGCAAGTAGTTTGGCAAAAAAACACAATACACGTTTGCATATCTTGCATATTTCTACCCAAGAAGAATTGGCGTTATTCCGCAACGATATTCCTCTCTCTGAAAAAAGAATTACAGCGGAAGTTTGTATTCATCACCTTTGGTTTGATGCAGCAGATTATGACCAATTAGG
>JBKBRQ010000280.1:0-2858 GCA_046292055.1 Spirosomataceae bacterium
ATAGAGAGCCTGGCGATTGAACTCGTCAGGCTTTTCTACATTGACGACATGTCCACAAGCAGGTATGATAAAGAGTTCAGAAGAAAAATGATTTTTCACAAGCTGTTTGATAGAAGGTAAAAACATGTAATCTTCTTCTCCCATGATGTAAAGAGTAGGAACACCAGAATCCTTAATTCGAAATAAATTTAAAAGTGGGTTCACTTCAGAAACGAGGGTAAACCAACGCTTGAACTCTCGTTGGTATAGCTTTTTTGCCTCATTAATAAATAAATTTCGTGATTCTTTGTGTTTTTTACGCGGCATTATCACGAAAGCCAATAATTTATACAGCAACAAATAAGGAACAACAGATTGTAACAAAGCACCTAGTCGCATCAATATTTGACCACGAACATTAAGTTTCATGACTGCCCCTCCTAAAACCATACTTATTGTACGATTGGGAAAACGTTCCGTTATTTCTCGAATAATAATTGTACCCAAAGAGATGCCAACAAAATGTGTTTTCTTGATTTGGAGGTAGTCAAGTACTTCCATTACATCATCTCCTATTTTATCGAAAGTATACCTTTTAAGATTTTCATAATCAATTTTTTTGGAGCGACCATGTCCACGTAAGTCAACTAATAATACATTGAATGACTTTTTAAAGTCTTTAATTTGCCGAAACCAAATAGAACTGCTCCCCCCAGCACCATGAATAAACGTAACCCATGGACTGGATTCAGATAATAGATATGTAGTGTAATGTAACATACTCAAATAACGGGGGTTGATAAAAAAGGTTTCGTAAGCAAGCTTAAAAATATCTAAAAATATTCAAACCAAATCCACGAATAATACCAATAGGAATTGGTTTGAGATTCGTAATTTCAGCTCTTGAGCCATCAATGTTTACTAGAAAATATTCTTTATTAAGTCGATATTTTGCGTACACATCATCAATGACAAATTCTTTTTCACTATCAGAGAGTCTTTCAAGTAAAGATTGGTTGGCTTGTGCAAATAAAGAAGAGGCATATCCGAACCTTGGCCCTAAAATCGTCCAATCTACGCCCCACTTGCCTTTTCTAAATTGGTAGCCAAGCATGATACCCGCAGAAGTTGACTGAACAGCAAAATCAATGGGAATAATTGAACTATACACTTTATCTTGAAAAAGTATGTCCAATTCTGACGGAATGTTCAAATCAAATTTTTCAGCATGTGCATAAATAGATAGAAAGGGCCTTGATTCCTTCCTTCCAAAATAATAACGAACCTCAGGAGAGATTCCTTTAACACCTACTTGGGCTTTCTCAAATTGAACATATTCAAAGTTGATACCAATAATTTGTTCTCCAAATCTACCCGCTAGTGAGTTGAGGGTATTTCCAAAAGGAATACCGCGTTTTTCACGATAATACCCTGTTAAAGAGACACTTAAATTATTTCCAATCATTTGTTCAAACTGACCAGAATAGAGCTGAGCCGCAGCGCCAACGACATTTAACTTGACAGCACTTTTATTTTTAGTACTAAAATCCTCTCTATGTTGGGCTGAAACTGTTAGACAGGAAAGGGAAAGCGTGAAAAGGATAGTGCAGATTTCGTAGCGAAAATTCATTAAATGAGTGTTGTTAAGTGGGTACAAACATAGGCAAGTTGGTCGTCGTCAAAATCGAGATGAGTTACAAATCGAATATACTGACCGCCAAAACTTACTGCTTTGATTCCTTTCGTTGATAGGAGTTCTAAAAAAAGTGTTGGGACAATATCGTCGTTTAACTCGAATATAACGATATTCGTTTCAATAGGCAAAATTTCTTTTACAAAAGCCGCATTTTTGAGTGCTTCGCCAATTTTTTTTGCTCTCAAATGGTCTTCTTTTAATCGGTCAATGTGAAAATCCAATGCGTGCAATCCAGCAGCAGCTAAGAAACCCGCTTGGCGCATACCTCCACCCATTGCCTTCCTGAATCTTCTCGCTTTTTGAATAAATTCTTTTGACCCAACAAGCACAGAACCAACAGGACAGCCAAGTCCTTTGGAGAAACATATCGATATAGAGTCAAATTCTCTGCCTAATTCTTGGGGAGTGTCTTTGGTTTCTACCAATGCATTAAATATGCGCGCGCCGTCCAAATGAAGAGGAAGTTGATGCGTGTAACATACTTCTCTTATTTCACGGATGGCCTGAAGTGTATAATAAGCGCCTCCTCCTTTGTTCATGGTATTCTCTAAGGAAACAAGGGATGTAATGGGCTGATGAATATCCTGAGGATTATTGATTGCTTCCCGCACTTGTGAGGCGGTGATTCGTCCATAGGAGCCCTCAAGCAATTTCATTGAAGAAAGACTATTGGAAGCCACACCTCCCCCCTCGTACAAATAAATATGTGATTTTTTATCACATATCACTTCACTACCTGGGAACGTATGTACCTTGATTGCAAGCTGATTCGTCATTGTTCCGGATGGACAAAACAAACCTGCTTGATGGCCAAAAAGAGTTGCTGTCCTCTCTTCCAGTTCCTGGACTGTCTCATCTTCTTGGAAAACATCATCACCTACGGGAGCCGCAAACATTCGCTCTAACATTGCCGGAGTAGGCTTTGTAACCGTATCACTTCGTAAATCTACAATCATCTGTACGTATAGATAGAATTTAAAAACCATCAAATGTACAAACGAAAAATCAAATAATCAGTTTAGGTATGTGTAGTAAGCATTTAAAACTTTACATCTGTCAACCAGATACCTGCTACAACAACGAGTAGAAGCAGACCGACAAGTAACATTGCTTGTGTATTTACTATTTTTGAGGTACGATTTTCCATGGGATTCTATATTTAGGGGACAAACTTTGTACTAAT
>JBKBRQ010000281.1:0-2855 GCA_046292055.1 Spirosomataceae bacterium
TTTTCTCCGACAGACCTTGCCGCCACTTCTTTGGGAAGTTGCGCAATGACCATCATGGGTATTGTAGCCGAGCGCGAAGCAATCCAACTCGAAGGAAGCACGGTAGAAGTAACCAAAACAATGTCCACGGACTCTCCGCGGCGCATTGTGAAGATAGAAGTACGTTTTATGTTACGTACGCCCGAACCCTTGATTGAAGTCCAGCAGAAAAAGTTAGAAAATGCGGCACATACATGTCCGGTTGCGCATAGTTTACACCCAGCCATCGAACAGGTTTTTCAATTCACTTGGGTAACATCTGCCTCGTAAATGAGGATTAAATGAACACAAAAAAAGAGGACCTTTCGTCCTCTTTTTTTAAAACTGACAGACTTGTGTAAAAGACATTATATAAGTCTATTCATTCATTTTTCTATATATTTTCTTCATCATTACTTCTTTGACTAAATCACCAAACATTTTATCTTCTAATATTTTTTCGAAAATTTCCTGATTTTGGTCCATGCGACCGATGAGTTTGTCAATGAATTTATCGTCGAAAGCAAATTTGAAAGTATCCATTTTATTTACTCTTGCTTGTGTCTGCAAGGTTTCATCTTCCATCAATTCAGCTTCTATCTGGTCAAAGAAAAGTTTGTCAGCCTCTTCAAATTCTGTCCCGAAACGGTCATTAAGTACGTTGATGATTTGAGAAAGTAGAGCTTCCTCATCCTTAGCTCGTTTTAATCCTGCCTCAGAAGTTCCGCTTAGTTCTCCTTCTTGTCCTTTTTGTAATTCAATGGAGCCTTCTTTTATTTTTTGTAAACGATAATATTCCAAAGCCACTTCATCATCTAAGTGCAAGGATTCTGAAAGTTCTCGCTTTGGAAGACGGGTTTGAAGAAGTTTAGCATACGCATAAAACTTCTCAAATTCTGAATCAATGAAGGGCATGATTTGCGCAAGAAACGCATACAAATTTGTCCAAGAACGTAAGCCCTTTTTAAACTCATCTTGTTTTTCTTCTTCTGAAATGGCTTTAAATCTGTCAACGGCTGGATCAGTGAAAGCGTATAGGTGTTTTTGATGCTTTGGGTTGTTCAGCTTTGTTTTTGGGTCAAAATACACGTGGGCAAAGGCTTCTATTTCTTGTGTCCAATAGACTTGAAACGTATCTAATCTTGCTTTTAAGTCATACAAATGGTTTATATCTGTTTCTTCTGTTACAGAAGTTCTTTCATAGTAATCGCTAAACGAATCTAAAATAGTTTGTCTATCGTTAGCAAAATCCAAAACAAAGGTATCTTCTTTGCCTGGGTGCATTCTATTCAGACGAGAAAGCGTCTGAACCGCTTTAACGCCAGAAAGCTTTTTATCTACATACATGGTATGCAGTAAAGGTTGGTCAAATCCTGTTTGGTACTTATCTGCTACAATTAAAATTTTGTATTCGTCTCTTTCAAAAACAGTTGGTAACTCTTTCTCGCTATAGCCTGTCATCTCTGATTCTGAAATACCTCCAGGTGCATTGTCATCCATTACTTTTCCAGAAAATGCAACCAAAATTTTAATGTCATTTTGATACCCTTTGACCTTGATATATCTACTAAATTCTTCAAAATAACGTTTGGCATGTAGTCTTGACCCACAAACTAGCATGGCTTTTGCCTTGCCACCAATTTTCTTGGAAACTATATTTCTGAAATGCTCAATCATGATTTCTGCCTTCTGTGCCAAATTATGCGGATGCAATGAAACAAATTTACCAATAGCTTTAGCTGCTCTTTTCTTATTCAAATTTGGATCATCCTCTATGGCTTTGGTTAATTTGAAGTAAAGTTCATAGGTCGTATAGTTTTGCAATACATCCAAAATAAATCCTTCCTCAATGGCTTGTCGCATGGAATATAAATGGAAGGGTTTTGGTTTCCCATTTTCATCTTTATCCCCAAAAACTTGCAATGTTTTATATTTGGGTGTGGCTGTAAAGGCAAAAAACGAAATATTGGGTTGTTGTCCTCTTGCGGCTGCCGATCGTTCAATTTGCTCTCGTACAAAATCATCCCCAGTGTAATCATCTGAATCGTCACTCAGTGTTTGCTCCAGTGTTTTTGAAGCCAAAACCTCTTTGAGTTTTTTACTTGCTTCGCCACCTTGGGAACTGTGGGCTTCATCGATAATGACGGCATAGTTCCGCTCCGGTAATTCACCTACTTTATCTACGACAAAAGGAAATTTCTGTAACGTGGTAATGATAATGTTTGTCCCGTAACCCAAGGCAGATGCTAACTGAGTACTGTCTTTATCAATTTTTTGAACGACACCCGTTTTATGCTCAAACTGATAAATGGTGTTTTGCAGTTGTTGATCTAGTACTTTTCTATCCGTAACTACGATGACCGAGTCAAAAATGCGCTCGTCTGTGGCATTGTGCAAACTCGATAAACGATACGCCAACCAAGCAATGGAATTACTCTTACCCGACCCCGCAGAATGCTGAATCAGATAGTTTTTGCCAATGCCATCTTGTAAAATATTCTCGCTAATACGTCTCACCGCATCTAATTGATGGTATCTCGGGAAAATCAGCTTTTCTTTCTTGTAAATTCTGTCCTCAACTTCAATTTCTTCGGTTTGTAAATGCACAAAGCGTTGAATAATTTCCATCCAGCTGTCTTTTTGCAAAATGTTCTCCCACAAATAAGCGGTTCGGTAGCCATCCGGATTTTGCGGATTACCTTTTCCGTTGTTTGCTCCTTTGTTGAAGGGCAGCCAATAGGTTTTGCTTCCATCTAATTTGGTGGTCATAAACACTTCGTCTTGGTCAACCGCAAAATGCACCAAGCATCTTTTCTTGAATGCAAAAAGTATCTCTC
>JBKBRQ010000282.1:0-2851 GCA_046292055.1 Spirosomataceae bacterium
TGCCATTTCTATTTACTATTATGGATGCTAATTCTTTCTACTATATTCGGGCTGCAAAGGTAATGAGTATTTTGATTAGTATCAATAAAAATACCAAAAAAACAACAACTCGAACCAAATATACCTCTCAAAAGCCACTGACAGTAAGGAAGCTATTGTCGTCAGTCGTTTTCTTGAAGCCTTTTTGATTGTAGATTTGTTGGTTCTCACACATTCAGGATTGATTTGTTCTGAACTGCACTTTGTAACCGGCCACAAAGATACGTATTTTTACCTAAAATTCTAAACTTAATGAAAGTAGCTATTTTTCTTCTAGGGATATTGATAGGAATGTCTTCTTCGTCTTTTGCTCAAAAGGTTCAGACGGCTGGTGCGATGCGTTCTGTGATGATGGGGACAGATTTGTCCGACCATCTCCGGTGGGATACACTGGCAAAAGCTGGGTTGTATGGCTTGAGTCCCTTGCATTTATTGGGTGGCGAAGTAACTGTCATTGATGGTAAAATCTTTGTTTCTACGGTTTCGCCTACGTGTGCTATCACTGTAAAAGAGACAAATGAGCCAGTTTCAGCCCCATTTGGTGTATTTACGCACGTGACAAGCTGGTACGAGAAAAAAGTTAAAGCAGCCGTCTCATCAGAAGAAAACTTACAAAAGTGGATTGAAAAACAAGCTATTGCTGTAGGGAAAAGCCTTGAAAATCCATTTGTATTCACTATAAAGGCAGACTTTGACTTGGTGGGTTATCATATTATCTCAAAAGATTCCACTATACAAGAGCATAACCACGAATTACACGATTTGGCGAAAAAACAGTACAGCGTAGAAAATACTTCGGGTGAATTGATTGGCTTTTATTCCCGAAACCACGAAGGTGTATTTACGCACAAAGGCAGTTTTATTCACATTCATTTCATCGATACCGCGAAACGCCAGATGGGGCATTTGGAAGAAATCAAGTGGAAGGGAAAAGGAGTCTTGAAAATCGGAAAATAAGAAATGAGGCGTACAAAAAAGCCGAATGAGTTCGTTCTCATTCGGCTTTTTTGTAGTCAAAACGATTCTTTAATCTACGATAACGGCTTTCCCTGCCAATACGTCATCTTCTACGTTTTTGAATTTTACATCGCGTTTCACCGTACCATCGCTGTACTGAACACTAACACGGTCGTTTCTATTCGCTACTTTCTGCGACTTGGCAGGCGTTAACATCGTTGCTTTGGCTGTTTCTTCCGCTTTATTTGTAGATAATTTAGGAGTTTCTACTTTCGGAGGAGCCATTTGTTGGAAACGCAATTCGACCACACCCGCTTTCATTAAAAATTCGACCGTTTGGGCATTCACCTTCGTAAGGAAGTTCTGGAAAAGCTCTACAGCCTCAAATTTATAAATCAAAAGTGGATCTTTTTGTTCGTAAGAAGCATTTTGTACAGACTGTTTCAAGTCGTCCATATCGCGTAAATGCTCTTTCCATTCTTGGTCAATGACTGTCAATGAAATACTTTTTTCCATTTCAATGACCAATTCTCTGCCCGATGTGTCAATCGTTTTTTGGATGTCACAGAAAACAGCAATATTTTGTGTTCCATCTCCAATGATTGCCATAAATGGTTCATTGATGAGCGCCTGTCTGTCTTCTGCTACTTGCTTCAGTACCGGAATGATATTTTGGGCAACGGCATTGTTTTTCGCATGGTAATGAGCTTCCGCTTGTTGGTACACTTGGTTTGCCAAATCTTTGGATTTCTTCGTAAATTCTTCCCGCGTGATAGTTGGCTGGAAACCAAGCTTTTGCAAACATCTGAGCTCAAATTCATCAAAATTACCTGCTGTGTTTTCAATGATAGATGCACATGTATCGTACAGAATATTGGCAATATCCAATGAAAGACGCTCACCAAATAACGCATTTCTACGTCTTTTGTAGATGGTTTCTCGTTGTACATTCATCACATCATCGTACTCGATGAGTCTCTTCCGAATACCGAAGTTGTTTTCTTCCACTTTGCGTTGAGCACGTTCAATGGAGCTCGTAATCATCGAGTGTTGGATTACCTCACCTTCTTCCATACCCATTTTATCCATGACTTTCGCAATGCGGTCTGAACCAAATAAACGCATCAAATTATCTTCCAAACTGACGAAGAACTGAGAAGAACCTGGGTCTCCTTGGCGACCTGCACGACCACGCAACTGGCGATCCACGCGGCGAGATTCGTGTCTTTCCGTACCGATAATCGCTAAACCACCCGCCATTTTCGAGTCAGGTGTCAGCTTAATATCCGTTCCACGACCTGCCATGTTGGTTGCAATCGTCACTGTTCCTGGTTTTCCTGCTTCCGCAACAATATCGGCTTCGCGGGCGTGTTGCTTGGCATTCAATACTTGGTGTGGAATCTTCCGAAGTGTCAGCATACGGCTAATGAGCTCCGAGTTTTCTACAGATGTCGTACCTACAAGGATTGGGCGGCCAATTTTTACCATTTCTACGATTTCGTCAGCAACGGCATTGTATTTCTCCCGAACAGTTTTGTAAACTTTATCTTGATGGTCTTCTCGAACAGCCGGTCTATTGGTTGGAATCGTCACGACATCCAACTTATAGATTTTCCAGAATTCGCCTGCTTCTGTTTCTGCCGTACCCGTCATACCACCTAATTTGTGGTACATCCGGAAGTAGTTTTGAAGCGTAACAGTGGCATACGTTTGGGTAGAATCCTCCACTTTTACGTTTTCTTTTGCTTCAACTGCTTGATGGAGTCCATCAGACCAACGGCGGCCGTCCATGATACGCCCTGTCTGCTCATCTACGATTTTTACCTTGCCGTCCATGATGACGTACTCCACGTCT
>JBKBRQ010000283.1:0-2847 GCA_046292055.1 Spirosomataceae bacterium
TCTGAATCTTTTGTTAACCTTAATGCGAAAGGCTTCAACGCTTTTGACGTACTGTATATCGCGTAGTTGAATTCAATTGCTGTCATAATATTGTCATTTTGTTGAATCAAAGTTAAACAACTTTAAACAAAAAGTAAAAACTATTTTGATTTTTTTATTCAATTTTTTTTGATGAAAATGAATTTTTTTCGGAATATCCAATTCTCTTTTGACTCTATCAAATTATAAATAATTGATATTCAGTAATTTGTAAATTGTTTTTTCTATTTAAAATCTTGATAATGTTCAAAAATAATTAAAAAAGATGCCATACCTTGTAGTGCAAATAGTTCTGGATGTTCAACAAATTATCTCTATAAGTAAAACAAACTTGTTTTTTGTTCAACAAGAATTCGTCTTTTCTCTTTGTTGAAGAGTTATATATAGATGATTAAACAAATATAGAAACGTAAAATTCAAGAACTTGGATGTTTTCTAAGGCAAAAGAAAAGCCCATCTAACTAATTACCTTATTTTTGTTCCTTTGAAATAACGGCTTCCTCATTATTGTATGGAAAAAATAGCTTTCGATGATCCTGAAGTGACTCTCTTTGCAGACATTCTCTTGCCTGTCCCGATTCCTAAATTATTTACCTACCGGGTTCCTCGCGATATGGCGGCGGATATTCAGGTGGGTTGCCGCGTGATTGTGGAGTTTGGGCGGGGACGTATTCTAACGGCTATCGTAGGAGCTATTCATACATCACCCCCCGAAAAATACCAAGCTAAATATATCTTGGAACTTATGGATGCCGACCCAATTGTTACGCCTGCTCAACTTTGGCTTTTTAATTGGATTGCTGAATATTATATGTGCGCTCCCGGAGAGGTCATGAATATCGCTCTGCCTTCCGGCCTAAAAGTTACTAGTGAGTCGCGTATCCAATACAATCCCGACTTTGATTATCCGGAACTCATCGACGACTCAGAGAAAGAACTTCTTGATGCGCTACAGAATACGCCTTTTCTTACATATAATGATGCAACGAAATATGTGGGTGTGACCGAAATAAACAAAGTCTTGAAATCATTGGTAAAAAAGCAAGCCGTATTATTATATGAGGAAGTAAAAGAAAAATACAAACCCAAGGTCCAAAAGAAAATCCGCTTGGCTGTCGCGTATGCCTCCCTTGAGTCGGCTACGCTATTGATGGACACCCTTAGCAAAAAGCCCAAACAGCACGCCATCATGTATGCATACCTAAGCGAAATAGGTATTCAAAATATAGAGACAAAAAATAAAGCAGGCGTCCTGAAAAGTTTTTTTACTGAGCAGTCTGAACTATCTATGTCTTCGCTACAAACATTGGTAGAAAAAGGTATTTTTGAATCTTTTGAAACCATCGTTTCGCGTTTTGAACAAACAAGTACGCAGACCTTTGGTACAGTTTCATTGACAGAGCCACAAAAAAAGGCACTACAAGAAATCTTGACACACTTTGAAACCAAACAAGTTGCCTTGTTGCACGGCGTGACTGGAAGTGGCAAAACAGAGGTGTATATTGAGCTCATTCAACAAGTGCTTGAAAATGGCTCTCAGGTTCTTTTTTTATTACCAGAAATTGCCTTGACAACCCAAATTGTGGTACGGCTACAAAAGGTTTTCGGTGATAAAATGGGCGTTTACCATTCCAAATTTTCAGATAATGAACGGGTAGAAGTGTATCAAGGCGTTTTATCCGGGAAGTTTTCATTTGTGGTGGGCGTTCGCTCTTCCATTTTTTTGCCATTTACCAATCTTGGACTTATCCTCGTGGACGAAGAGCACGAAACATCCTACAAGCAATTTGACCCTGCACCACGTTACCATGCCCGTGACGTCGCGATTATGCTCGCTATACGTGAAAATGCCAAAGTATTGCTTGGTTCAGCCACCCCCGCACTCGAAACGTACTACCAAGCCAAACAAGGAAGATACGGTTTGGTTGAACTGACTACCCGCTTCGGAAGTGCCCAACTGCCTTCCATTGATTTGATTAACATGAAGTTAGAACGGAAAAATAAAACGCTGAAAAATGACTTTTCGAGTGCTTTACTAGATGCCATCAAGCAAAATATGGCGAACAAAGAGCAAACAATTATTTTTCAGAATAGACGTGGATATTCTCCGTACATTCATTGCCAAACGTGTGACTGGATTGCAGAATGTGCGCAATGCGATGTGAGTTTAACATTTCATTTGCGGTCAAATGAGTTGGTTTGCCATTATTGCGGACATAAAGAAACGCCCGTCCGGACTTGCCCTGCGTGTGGTTCTGTACACGTACAAACAGTTGGGGTGGGAACAGAGAAAATTGAAGACGAATTAGCTGTCTTTTTACCAAGTGCGCGGGTTTTACGCATGGATTTTGACACGACCCGGAGTCGCCACGCGTACCAACAAATTATTGGTGAATTTGAACAAGGAGACGTGGATATTCTTGTAGGTACACAAATGATTAGCAAAGGATTGGATTTTGACCAAGTGAGTTTGGTGGGTATTTTCGATGCCGACAGAATGATTCACTTTCCAGATTTTCGGGCGAGCGAACGTGCCTTTCAAATGTTAACCCAGGTGAGTGGTCGTGCTGGGCGGCGTGGAACAAAAGGGAAAGTGTTGATTCAAACGAAAAATCCGGAACATCCCTTGTTGGCGAAAGTCGTGGCAAATGATTACTTGGGTTTTTACGAAGAAGAAATTCGAGAAAGAGAATCGTTTAATTACCCGCCGTTTTCACGTATTTTGGAGGTGAGTGTCAAACATGTCGATGCAGACGTTGCCTTTAAGGCAGCACAACAGATAGCGTTGCAGTTGAAGGCGAAATTAGG
>JBKBRQ010000284.1:0-2843 GCA_046292055.1 Spirosomataceae bacterium
GAAACGAAGGGGCGATGAATGTCAAAATCTGATTGATATCCACTTGACCAATGGTATTCGTTACTTGCGCCAAAGGAATAATATCCACAGGAACAGGCGTATCTACTTTCGTACGTCCACTTGTTCTTGTTCCCGTAACCACGATTTCATCTAAAGTTGAAAGGCTTTCTTCCAAAACAACATTGACCGTTGGTCCGGTTACTTTTACTTCTTTTGTGGTAAAACCGACGAAGCTAATAACCAAAACATCACCGACATTTGCGTTAATTTTGAACATCCCATTTACATCTGTAGTCGTTCCTCTAGTTGTTTTCTTTATGGCAATACCCACACCTGGGAGTGCCTCACCTTTGGCATCTGTAATTTTACCCGTAATCGCTTCCTCTGCCTGCACCCATTGTGAACTGCTCGTAGCAAGCCCAGCCGCTTGGGTTACAGTAGGTGTCGCCAAAGCTAAAAGTGCCAAAGCAACGCTCATTTTACCTGCGTTTCTTTTTGTTTGTTGAAATAGTTGTCTTTTCATTGTTTTGACTTTATGTAAAATAATCACTTATTGAATATAAGCTGTTCTTCTAAATTCACTTCTTGAACAGCTCAAACAATTAAATTGTTTAATCTGCAATGTACGCCTAATTTTCTTTGCCTTTTTTATTTATACAACAAATTATACTTGGTATCCTACTAAACAACTAGTCTAAATAAAAAAAGTCCAATTGGAATATTCTCCCAATTGGACTTTTATGAAACAATTTTTCGACTTACAATATCACCGTTCTATTTCCATTGATAAATACACGGTCATTAAATACTAGTTTCAACGCATTCGTTAAAACCATTTTTTCTACGTCTTTTCCTTCCCTAGACATATCAGCAGCCGTATAGCGGTGACTCACATGTTTGATATCTTGCGCGATAATCGGCCCTTCATCCAAATCATTATTTACGAAATGAGCTGTTGCACCAATGATTTTCACACCTCTGTCATACGCTTGTTTGTACGGATTTGCGCCAATGAAAGCAGGTAAAAAAGAATGATGTATATTGATAATCTGGTTTGGATAATGTGCCACAAAACCGGGAGTTAAAACCCGCATGTACTTTGCCAATACCAAATAAGCCGGTTTGTAGATAGAGAGCGTTCGTAAAATGGCCTCTTCGTGTTCTTCTCTTGTTTTGTCTTCGTGCGCGATGTAGTGAAAAGGTACACCAAATTTACTTACATACGGCTGTAATACATTGTAATTACTAATAACTGCCAAGACGTTGGCGTTCAGTTCATCAAAATGATAGCGCGTCAATAAATCGGATAAACAGTGGTGCTCTTTTGTTGCTAAGATAACAATGTCTTTTTTCTTTTTCGGGTTGATACGAAACGTAATCGACTCGTCTGGAATGCGCTGCCGGAGGGCTTTTAAAAGCGAGTTGGAATCTAGGTTTTCATCTGACTCCAACTCAGTACGCATAAAAAATTGACCTGATGGACTGACGTATTCGTCTTGCCGAATGATATTACACGCTTGCTCAAAGAGAACGCTTGTTACTTGAAAAATCAATCCTTTGGCATCGGGGCCATCCATCAATAGCACATGCTTTGTCATGTTTGCTTGCTTATTTTTTTCTAAAAAATACCGTGATTGCCACGCCTTCAAATCCAAAATGTTCGCGAATTTGGTTTTGTAAGAAACGCTCGTAGGCATCTTTGATGTACTGCGGTAAATTACAGAAGAACACGAAAGTCGGCGACGGCGTCGGTAATTGAATGATATACTTAATCTTGATATGCTTTCCTTTGATAGCCGGTGGCGGTGTCTTTGCAATAATCGGAAGCATGACTTCATTGATTTTAGACGTAGAGATTTGCTTCGTCCGACTTTCATACACTTCCATTGCTTTTTCTATTACTTGGAAGATACGTTGTTTTTCCAGGGCAGAAGCAAAAATCACGGGCATGTAATTCATCGGAGCTAATTTATCCATGTATTCTTTTCTGAACACATCCGACGTTTTGGAATCTTTTTCAATCAAATCCCATTTATTCACCATCAAAACAATGCCTTTTTTGGCGTTGTGGGCGTGGGCGATGATATGCACGTCTTGGGCTTCTAGTCCACGCTCCGCATCAATTAAAATCACACAGACATCTGCACTATCTAATGCTTTCAATGAACGTAAAACCGAATAAAATTCGATACTTTCTTGGACTTTGGCTTTCTTCCGAATCCCGGCGGTATCTGTCAAGATAAAATCTTTCCCGTATAATTTGTAGCGCGTATCAATAGAATCCCGTGTTGTACCCGCGATATTGGTTACGATACTTCTATCTGTACCTAAAAGTGCATTCAAGAAAGATGATTTTCCTACATTCGGGCGGCCTAAAATGGCAATTCTTGGAATCCCCTCATTCGGATCTTCAATTCCTTCGTCATCAAAATGTTTGATAACTTCATCCAATAAATCACCCGTTCCAGAACCATCTACGGCTGAAACTGGGAAAACATCTGCAGCTAAGCCCAACGCATAAAACTCCGGTGCAACTAAGGATTGACGCTCGAATGTTTCCGCCTTATTGGCAACGATGAATAAAGGTTTTTTAGAACGACGGAGCACATTGGCAAATTCTTTATCCAAGTCTGTCAGTCCGGTCATGGTATCTACCACAAACAAAATGACGGTTGCTTCTTCCAATGCCAATTCTACTTGTTCCCGAATCGCCTCTTCAAATGTATCTTCTGAGCCAACAACATACCCACCGGTATCAATGACTGTAAAAAACTTCTCTGTCCAAACAGAATATCCGTAATGACGGTCGCGCGTTACGCCTGCCATATTATCCGTAATGGCTA
>JBKBRQ010000285.1:0-2749 GCA_046292055.1 Spirosomataceae bacterium
CCCGAACTCCCGACCGCTCAGTACCGAAAGTAAACAAGAGGCCGGTGGTAGTTCCGAACTATCCAATAAGACGATTCAACCTATTTTTCTTCGCTCCCAGTGGGAGACATGACCGCTTTACCTTTGGAGTAAAGGATTTAGAAAAAACAATTATTTATCGGTGCGGTCGTGGATAAACAATCGAAGAATATTGTATAAATCTTATATTATACAACTTGATGATTCAATTTTATACATTAAAAAAATAGATACAAAATTTTTATTCAGTATTTTCTACAAAAACCCAATTTTTGTTTATAATTTCTTATAAATTATAGAAAAAATACTATTAATAAAAACATTTTAAGGCAAATTATCTATATATAAATAAAAAAGTATAGGTTTTGTTTTTTGACATTTTATCCAAAATTTTTATATTTTTAATAAATTTAAGTTTAAAAATTAGGTATAAATGAAATTAAAATTTACTTTTGACCCATAATTAGTGAAAATAAGAAATATCATTAAAATTGTATTATTTTAATTTTTCACAAACTACATACCTATACTATTAAACTGTGAGGCCCTTGCACTTGTGCAAGGGTTTTCTTTTTATTAGCTATCTTTGACCCTTATTAACTGAATTTTATGTTACATATTGGCAAACACAACACACTCACCGTTTTGCGGGGCACAAGTGTTGGTTTTTATTTAGGCGACGACGAAGGAAATGATGTCCTTCTCCCTCATAAATACATCCCTGAGGATACATCTGTTGGGGATTCTATTGATGTTTTCTTGTACCGTGACTCCGAAGACCGCGTCATCGCGACTACACTTACCCCTTCCCTTGGACTTCATCAGTTTGGCTGTCTCCAAGTAAAAGCTACCTCTCATTTCGGTGCTTTCTTAGAATGGGGACTAGAAAAAGACTTGTTCGTACCGTTCAAAGAACAAAATCAAAAATTAAAAGCAGGTGACTGGACAGTCGTTTATCTCTATTTGGATGAACAAACGGATAGGCTCGTTGCATCTTGTCGCCTGCACCGCTTCTTTGAAAAAGAAACAGATGCGCTGCAAGTAGGTCAGGAAGTAGATTTATTGGTTTATGAAAAAACCGACTTAGGCTATAACGTAGTCGTAAATCATACATACAAAGGATTGATTTATGCCAATGAGATTTTCCAACGAATCGGTTGGGGCGACACCTTGAAGGGCTACATCAAAGAGATACGGGAAGAAGGCAAACTAGATATTTCATTGCAACCGATTGGCCATTTAAGTATTGAACCGAATGCACAAAAAATCCTTCACTATTTGCAAAAAAACCAAGGAAAACTTGCGCTCTCAGATAATTCTGACCCGATAGAAATACAGTCTATAGTTGAAATGAGCAAAAAATCGTTTAAAAAGGCAGTAGGCACACTCTATCGCCAAAAGAAAATCCGGATTTTACCTGATAATCAAGGCATTGAATTAATCGTAGAAGAAGCAGCTTCGTAATGCGTTAATTTTAATTCTTGAGATATACACATACAAAAAAGCAAATCTACTTTTGATAGATTTGCTTTTTTATTATTATGAACTTACTTATTATAAGTGGATTACCTCACCATAAGCTGCTGCTGCTGCCTCCATAATCGCCTCAGACATAGTTGGGTGTGGATGTACGGACTTTAGAATTTCCATGCCTGTTGTTTCCAGATTACGTGCAACAACTGCTTCTGCAATCATTTCGGTTACGTTTGCACCAATCATGTGGCAACCAAGCCATTCGCCGTATTTGGCATCAAAAATAACTTTCACGAATCCTTCAGGCACACCCCCTGCTTTTGCTTTGCCAGAAGCTGAGAACGGGAATTTACCTACTTTGATTTCATAACCCGCTTCTTTGGCTGCTTTTTCTGTATAACCCACCGACGCAATCTCTGGCGAGCAATACGTACAACCTGGAATATTCCCGTAATTGAGTGGTCTTGGGTGATGACCTGCTAATTTCTCTACGCAGATGATTCCCTCCGCAGACGCAACGTGTGCCAAAGCTTGCCCTGGCGTTACATCACCAATCGCAAAATAACCTGGCATATTTGTCTCGTACCATTCATTCACCAAAATTTTACCTCTATCGGTAGCAATACCTACGTCTTCCAAACCAATGTTTTCGATATTTGCTTGAATACCCGCTGCTGAAAGAACGATGTCTGTCTCAATTGTAATTTCACCAGAGGCTGTTTTTACTGTTGACACACATCCATTTCCTGACGTATCTACTTTTTCTACACTCGCGTTTGTATAGATTTCGATACCCATTTTTTTGTATTGCTTTGCCAATTCCTTCGAGATATCTTCGTCTTCAACAGGCACGATATTCGGCATAAACTCTACGATAGTTACTTTCGTACCCATACTTGCATAAACGTACGCGAACTCAACGCCAATCGCACCGGAACCAATGACGAGCAAGGAAGCCGGCTGGGTTTCTAGTGTCATGGCTTTACGGTATTCGATGACCTTTTGGCCGTCGATAGGCACATTCGGCAATTGTCTTGCCCGCGCACCTGTTGCGATAATTATATTTTTTCCTTCAATGATAGAAACAGAGCCATCGGCAGCCGTTACTTCTACTTTTTTACCTGGCTTTACCTTTCCGTATCCATCAATGACATCAATTTTATTCTTTTTCATTAAGAATTGAACACCTTTGCTCATGCCATCTGCTACATTTCTTGAACGTTTAATTACAGCGCCAAAATCAGCATTTGCATCCGCC
>JBKBRQ010000286.1:0-2745 GCA_046292055.1 Spirosomataceae bacterium
GCGATGGTTACTTCTGTCACCGATTCACCAACCGAAGGTACTTTCATTTCTATTGCCATACTACGTTCTATTAGTCTTGATTATTTTTTCAGTTCAAATGCTTTATTGATAATTTCTTGCTGCTCACGCACATGGAACTTAGTGTAACCAGTTGCCGGCGAAGCACTTTTCTTACGCGAGATTACATCATCAATACCGATTTCAGGGAATTCACGAAGAATAAACGTCCAAGCTCCCATGTTTTTCGGTTCTTCTTGTACCCAGAAAGTTTCCGGATTTTTATATTTTGCTAAGTGTGCCTCAACTTGAGTTTTAGGGAATGGATGCAATTGCTCTACGCGAATAATTGCTACGTCTTTTCTATTATCTGCCTGCTGTTTTTCAAGAAGCTCCCAATAGATTTTTCCTGAACAGAACAAGACCCTTTTGACTTTTTTAGGATCAACAAATGAATCACCGATTGTTTCTTGGAAAGTCGTGTCACCTAAGAAATCCTCTTTGGCAGAGATAGCCATTGGGTGACGCAACATGGATTTCGGTGACATGTGTACACAAGGCTTGCGGAAAGGCAACGCCAATTGTCTGCGCAACATGTGGAAATAATTCGCAGGGGTTGTACAGTTACACACATACATATTGTACTCAGCTGAAAGTTGTAAGAATCTTTCAGGACGTGCATTGGAATGTTCTGGCCCTTGGCCTTCGTATCCATGAGGAAGAAGCAGAACCAAACCGTTCATCGCATTCCACTTAGACTCAGTAGCAGCAATGAACTGGTCAATCATAATTTGAGCTCCGTTGGCAAAGTCACCGAACTGAGCCTCCCAAATAACCAAGGCATTCGGGTTCGCCATAGAGTAACCGTACTCAAAGCCCATCACACCATACTCCGAAAGGAATGAATTGTAAATTTCAAATTTACCTTGATTCTCGTGAATATGAGAGAGATTATTATGAATCTCATTTGTATTAATGTCATGAAGAACAGCGTGTCTGTGTGAAAATGTACCTCTTTGCACATCTTGACCAGACATACGTACTAACCTACCTTCATTCAAAATAGAACCAAAAGCCATCAGTTCACCGGCCGCCCAATTAAAAGGACGATTACCTGCGAATATTTCTTTTCTTTCTTCTAATACTTTTTCAATTTGCTTGATTGGCTTGAAGGTATCAGGCACTTTTGAAAGAGCTGCTCCAATTGCTTGCATTGCGTCTTCCGAGATACCTGTAGCTGGGGATTGTTCAAAGTCAGTGGGTGTTGACCTTCTCAATTTGGCCCAATCTCTTTCAAGTTTCGGTAATTGATAAGGCAACTGATTTTGCTTAACCTTTGTCAATAAACTTTGTAAAGCGTTATCGAACTCCTGCTTCATTTGCGTAGCGAGGGATTCATCCATGACACCCGACTCTTGCAAGCGTTTCAAGTAAATTTCACGTGGATTCGGATGTTTCGAAATGATTTGGTACATAGTTGGCTGCGTGAAGCGAGGCTCGTCAGCTTCATTATGTCCGTGTTTTCTGTAACAAATCATGTCAATAAATACATCACGATTAAATTCTTGACGGAATTCAATAGCCAACTGCATGGCATAAACAACCGCTTCTGGGTCATCTCCGTTTACGTGAAAAATAGGTGTATCTAAAATCTTGGCTACATCGGAACAATATACGCTTGAGCGTGAATCACTGTTATCTGTAGTAAAACCAACTTGATTATTAATAATGAAGTGAAGAGCACCACCCACATAATAACCAGGAAGATTAGACATTTGTGCTACCTCATACACAATTCCTTGGCCTGCCAATGAGGCATCACCATGTATGATAATAGGCAAAATTTTGTCATAAATATCATCAAATGTATTTGCTTTCGTTCCTTCACTTTCAAAATGGGCATCCGCACGAGAACGTGCATAACCAAGGACGACGGGGTCAACAGCTTCTAAGTGAGAGGGATTTGCCATGAGTTTCATAGAAACACGTTGGCCAGAAGGCGTTTCTATCTGAGATGAATACCCCATGTGGTACTTTACATCGCCATCCGAAAACTCAAGTGTTGGTACATTTTCTTCGAACTCGTTAAAGACCTGGTCATACGGCTTTTGCATGATGTTTGTTAAGACATTCAAACGACCACGGTGTGCCATCCCAATAACCACTTCTTCAACGCCTAGTTCTGCACCTTTCAAAATTGCGGCATCAAGCCCAGGAATAGTAGATTCCCCACCTTCCAAAGAGAAACGCTTTTTACCTAAAAACTTTGTATGCAAGAAACCTTCGAAAGCAACAGCTGAGTTGAGCTTACTCAAAATACGTTTCTTTTGCTCTAGTGAAGGGTTGAAATTTCGATACTCCTGTTCAATCTTACGACGGAACCAACCCTTGATTTTTCTATCTCGAATATAGATATATTCAAAACCAATATTACCTGTATATATTTTTTTGAGTGTATCTACGATATCTCTTAGTTTGGCAGGTTTTCCGAAGACTTGTACGCCAGCATGAAAAACTGTATCCAAATCACTTTCGGATAAGTTAAAGTCGGATAACTCCAGATTTGGGTTGTATTTTCTTGTTGGATAAAGAGGGTCAATTGATGCCATCATATGGCCTCTTGCTCTATATCCACGGATTAGGTGCACGACTTCAATTTCTTTTGCTACATGCTCGCTATTGGTTGGTACAGCCGAGGAAGAAGATTCCGTTGAAGTATTCCAAGATTTTGAAAATTCAAATCCTTTA
>JBKBRQ010000287.1:0-2735 GCA_046292055.1 Spirosomataceae bacterium
AAATGTCGATTAGTGGCAATATTGAGTTTGGTGACGTTAACAATAAGTTCCTAGCTGGACTCACTTACCTTCAGTATGCCCCTATTGTTTTATTTTTTCCGAATTTATCAAGAGTAGAAAAAGGGAAGTCAGTCTTTGTTTGGCTTTACATAGGCGCAACACTTGTATTGAGTTTAGCTACGAATAGTCGAGAAGCCATTATTAATCCTCTTTTGATGGTTGCTATACTTTATGTACTTAATCTTCTTGTAAGTAATCAAAAATTACGTATCTCAGCACCAAAGCTAATTATCATAATCGTTAGTGTTTTGTTTGGAATAAACTTACTGTCCGATATATCTTTAGCTATGTTGGCTAATCGAGGAGTTCGTTCAGAGGTAAGTAAATTAGAATTGTTTGAAAAAACAGTGGCAACACTTCAGGATGAATATACCATGAATCGATTACGAAGTACATCTTTGGAAGGGCATGGTAAAGGAAAGACGTACAATATGGGGTGGGATGAAACCTATTTAAATAATTTCATGCTTAATCGATATGGTAATATGCGAATTACCGATCAGACTTTGTATTATGTCGATAAGATGGGGTATGGCAATGAAAAAATGAGAGAAAGTTTTTACCAAAAAGTCATAGCTACGCTTCCACTTCCAATTATTAATTCATTGGGTATTATAATTAATAAAATTTATTTAAATTATTCTCGTGTTTAGATGTTATATACCATTGGTGGGGGTGGGAATGCTTTAGGAGGTTTTAGAGTCACAAGTTTGATTAGTGATGGACTTGCTACTTTTGGCTACGGATGCCTACCAATATTGTTTGTTTTATTTTTTTTAATGTTTATTCTTCTTGACTCTTTTGTGATTAATAAAGGTGGATATATAATGTATTCTACTTTAGCACTAATCACAGTATTTGGATTTATAGGGATGCTTCGACACTCAAGTGGTATACTCATATTAGTTGGCTATATAATTCGAGGTTTTTGGCAGCAATGCTTTACTTTTTGGCTAGTAGTTGCTATAATCAGACTTTTTATAAGGGGTAGACAACCTTCTAAATTTTCAAATTAATTTGGAATTTATTATTATTTTTTTCAAATCAAGCACATATTTTTATTATTGATAAATCTAATAATTAAGTTGAAAAATGAATTAATTCAAAAAATTAGTGATCTTTCTAAATTTGATAGAATTTTGGATGATTTGAAGGAATTACATGAATAAATAGTCTGAAAGCAATAGTAAGTAGCAAAAGCAAGGTCATAAAAAAATATAGTGTGATGCTGCATATGTATATATTTCGTAAACAGAGAGCTTCAAATTTCAGCATAGAGCTTATCTTTAATCGGATTCGACATGAATTGAAAAATAAGCTAGTGATAGATGTTGTAGAGGTGCCTCAATTCAATAATTCCTTTTTTGATAAATTATCAAATTGGTGGTTCATCTATAAGAAAGTAAAGAAAAACCCAAATATAGTCTGGCATATCACAGGAGAAATTCATTATGTTGGAATATGGATTCCTTCAAAGAAAACAGTCTTAACAATACATGACTGTGGTTTTATTCATCGTAAACAAGGTATAAATAAGAGATTAATCACTTGGCTATATCTGAAATGGCCGCTCAGATTTGTAGCAAGAGTTGTTACCACTACTGAGGAAGTAAAAAAAGATATAGTGAAATGGTCTGGTTATCCAGCGCATAAAATAAGTATTATTCCTGTTCCTGTACGAAGTGATTTAGTCTATTCTCCATTCCATTTCAATGAAAATAAGCCGCGTATTTTGCAGATTGGTACAGCATATAATAAAAACATCGAACGACTGATTGAGGCATTGCAAGGCATTTCTTGCACGCTGGATATAGTGGGGAAGTTGACAAACGAACACAAAGAACTGCTGGAGTCCAAAGGAATAGACTACCAAAACAGTGTGGGTTTGACAGATGAAGAAATCAAAAAAAAGTACGAAGCATGTGATATCGTCACGTTCGTTTCCACATTTGAGGGTTTCGGAATGCCCATCGTAGAGGCAAATGCCGTTGGAAGGCCCGTTATCACAAGCAATATTTCTTCCATGCCGGAAGTGGCAGGCAAGGCAGCGTGTTTGGTAAATCCGTTTGATATAGGTTCTATTCGTGCAAGTATTCTCAAGATCATCCAAGAACCAGCATATAGAGAAGAACTCATCCAATTAGGTCTTGAAAACAAAAAGCGCTTTGCCATTCAAGAAATAGCCAATAAGTATCTAGCCATATACAAAGAATTAGCTTAAACATGAAACTTCTACGTATTATAGGCAGCATGAATCCTTCTTCGGGTGGACCTCCGCAGGGTATTCGGAATGTTACAGAAGAGCTTTTAAAAAAGGGTATTCAGACGACGGTAGTGAGTTTAGATGCCCCAGAAAGTTCTTTTTTAGAGGACGATTCTTTTCAAACCATAGCATTAGGGCCTGTAAAAACGCCTGTTGCTTATACCGAAAAGTTAAAGCCTTTTTTGAAAGAGTATGTACTGGACTATGACGTGGTCATTATACATGGACTTTGGCTATACCACTCATTTGTCACCATACAAGTGGTACGTTCTTATAGAAGGAAAGGGATACAAACACCCAAAGTATATATCATGCCACATGGTATGTTGGATCCATGGTTTCAACGTGCCCCTAGTCGGCGGTGGAAGGCATTGCGCAACGAAGTCTATTGGGCTTTGGTTGAGCGGCAGGT
>JBKBRQ010000028.1:0-18549 GCA_046292055.1 Spirosomataceae bacterium
TTTGGCTGTTGGGGCAAACGGTACATACGAAGGGTTCGAAGATATGTATTACTTTGGTCGCCGTCCGAATGGGATTTACATCCCACGTTTTGCAAACTGGGGCTCAGATAAACGTGATTTCTTGCGTGGATTTGGATACCAAGGAGGAGCATCACGCGGTAGAGGTACACAGACAGACATGGAATTTGGTGCAGATTTCAAGGCAGCTATGACAGGTATTGGTCCTTGGACACTAGGTATTCAAGGTTTTGGCGAAACGCTTCCAGATCCAAATAACCGCATGACCTTGATAAACAAGAAAGACAAATGGGGGCTACCTATCATTGAGTTTGATGCAGCATGGGGCGATAATGAGTGGAAAATGCGTGAGGCAATGATGAATGATGCTGCAGAAATGCTTGAAGCAGCTGGTCTGAAAAACATTACGACGTACCACGATAAAGAAAAATCACCAGGTATTGGTATTCACGAAATGGGTACTGCACGTATGGGACGTGATGCGAAAACGTCTGTATTGAATGCAAATAACCAAGTTTGGGGTGCTGAGAATGTATTTGTTACAGATGGTGCAGCGATGACTTCTGCATCTTGTGTGAACCCATCTCTTACTTATATGGCATTGACAGCACGCGCAGCTGATTTTGCTGTAGCTGAGTTGAAAAAGATGAATCTGTAATTAGCTCTCTTTTAATTAAAAAAACCTCCGTTAAGCTACGAAATTGGCTTGGCGGAGGTTTTTCCTTTGAAAGGGTTGGGATATATGTACTTATAGAGGACACAGTTGTCTAATTCAGCAATTTCAATCTTCAATCACAAAGCGACTATAGATCTCTTTCGCTTTCTCAGAAATAGCTATTGGGCGACTTGTTGCATCGACTTGCACGATTGTGGATTCGGCGATAGCCATACACTCATCATCTTGAAAAAGCTGCTGATGTAGTTGTATCGAGCTATTACCTACTTTCGTTACCGCCGTCCCAATCTTGATGATACCTGGCCATTTTATCTCACGAAGAAACTGAATGTGCAACGCAGCAAGAACAAAGGAAACATTGGTATTGATAGCTTCTAAGTCAGGATGAAAAATCATTTCTACTCGCCCCGTCTCAAAAAAGGTAGAAAAAAAGGAATTATTGACATGTCCTTGTCTGTCAGTATCTGCATACCGAAGTTTATCGTAGGTAATGAGTGGAAAAGATTGTTTGGATTGCTGAATCATACCTCTTCTTTTGGATTAGTTGCTTTTTTAATTTCCAATTTTTTCAAAAGGTAAAATTGGAAATTATTCTCAATTTTACAGTCATTTATACTCAATTAATCATAAACTTTTTTTTTTAAATTTTTACTTTATGACCATTTCACCGTAAATTAGTAGGTAAACCCGTTATATTTATAAATACATAACGATGCATTTATTCGACTCATGACGTATTCTATTTTTCTTTTACTTTTTTTGTTGGCAAGCGTAGCCTTTCTGTATTCTTCGGTTGGACACGGTGGGGCTAGTGGTTATTTAGCCGTAATGGCATTGCTCAGTATTGCTCCCGCCACTATGAAATCTTCTGCATTGGTGATGAATCTAGCCGTTTCTTTTTTTTCTTTTGTTGGATTTTATCGCGCTGGATATTTTCGATTACATTTATTCCTTCCCTTTGCTTTTGCGAGTATTCCCATGGCGTACCTTGGTGGAACAATGACACTTGCTGACAGTATATACAAGAAAATTTTGGCTGTCAGTATTCTATTTTCTATTGCTCGACTTCTCTATCAAATTGATTCGCCCAAAGAGCAACAACGTACCGTTCCACTATGGGGGAGTCTTCTTTCAGGTGGTTCAATTGGTCTTATTTCTGGAATGATTGGGATTGGTGGAGGGATTATCCTGAGTCCCCTGATGCTGTTACTCAAATGGGCAAATTTAAAGGAAACTGCTGCTATTTCAGCGCTGTTTATATTCGTGAACTCATTGGCTGGTCTGTATGGTCAATGGCAAAAAGGGGTTATTCAACTGCCTGAAAACATGCAATGGGCTGTTGCTGTAACGATTTTAGGTGGATTAGCTGGTTCGTATCTAGGTAGCCAAAAGTTCAATTCTCCTACACTTAAAAAATTATTGGCTATCGGTCTAACAATTGCTTGTTTTAAGCTACTATTTACCTAAACCGGTGTTTATTACATAGAAATTGAATGGGAAATCAATAGGAACTCACCTTAATTTTTTATGAATTTAAAAAAATAGCAAGTTGTTTATCCCAACTTTCTTGAATCTCAGTTTGCAATTTTCGGAATGCTGCAATCAGCTCTTTTCCTTCAGGAGATACCCATGTACCTCCACCTTTTTCTCCACCTGTATGAGTAAGAACGATGGGTTTGATGGTTTGTCTATTCATTGATTGAATCATATCCCATGCCTTTTTATAGGACATATTCATTTTTTTTGCTGCTTGACTAATTGAGCCGGTCTCAATGATTAACTCTAATAATTCTACTCTTCCTGGGCCAATAAAGCGTTCTTCTTCGCCTTCTATGCGGATAATTCCTGTGATTTTTAATTGCTTGTTGGTTGGAATAATCTCTTTTACTGCCATTCTGTTTCTTCAAATCAAGGGTAAATACTATTTTTCAATTGGACATAATAAAACGGTATCAAGCAATCTTTTTTATTCTAAAATCGCGTGGAGAAACACCCACTTTTTGTTTAAATAAACGAGTGAAATGTTGATGATGTTTGAATCCCATTTCATCTGCTATTTCATTGATATTCTTGGATGTAACTAGGAGTTGTTCTTTTGCTAATTCAATAAAGCGATGTTGGATGTGTTCCTGAGCTGTTTTACCCGTCTCTTTTTTGATTAAATCTCCAAAATAGTTCGGAGATAAATGTAGTTTTTCCGCAAAATAAGAAACTGTCGGTATACCGTATCTGTGTATTTCGTCTAGCGTAAAATACGCATGAAAAAGCTCATCAAATTGGTTTAAAAGTTTACTTTGCATAGCAGAACGCGATGAAAATTGCCTGTCGTAAAAACGAACACAGTACTTTAGGAGTGTTTCTACATTCGCAAGAATTAATTCTTTACTGTGTTGGTCAATGGCATCACTCAACTCGGTTTCAATGTTTGTAAAGAATGAACTGACAATTTTGCGTTCGTTCAAGGATAAATGAAGGGCTTCATTGGATTTATATTGAAAAAAAGTGTAGTGTTGAATCAATTCACCTAAACGTGTCCCTTTGATAAAATCAGGATGAAATACCAATGCCTTGCCATAAGGTTGGTGCAATTCACCGATAGGATGACTCCCAAAAATTTGATTAGGACCTAAAAACACCATCGTACCTTCTGCATAATCATACGAGGTATTCCCGTATTGTAAATCTCCGCAATATGTCTCTTTTAGGGCAATGACATAAAAAGATAATTGAAACTTTTTTCTTGGTACTAACGGAGACTTGTTAAAATCGATAAAATGAATGTGCGGATGTTTCGTCTCTTGATGAAATTCAGCACAGTATTTTTCTAATGTTTTGTAAATCGTCATTTTGATTTCGTAGGTTTCAAAGAATCGGATACGGGTTGTTATATAAATCCTGAAAAGTGGTAAATAGAACCGTAATTTAGTTAAAAGTCGGGGTAAAAGGAGTGGCTATTTTTGTGAATCAATTATTTTTTATTCAATTTCTTGTAGATATGCACATTAAATTCCTCCTTCTTTTGGTGTTTTTTTTCGTTTTTCAGGTAAATGATTCTTTCGGACAAATAGAAAGTGATACGACGAAAAAGGAACAATTTGTTCATTTTTCAGGTACAATTGGTGTGACGAATAATGGATTTTCTATCATCCCGACTTTTTCGTTAAATAGTCCAGCAACGATAGTCAATTTATCTTGGGCGAAAAATAGATTTAGTTTTGACCCAGATATCCGCTTAGTTCCGGATGCTAGCAAAGGAGGTTTCATCTTCTGGTTTCGGTATCGTTTGATTGAAAAACAAAAACTTACGCTTCGTGTAGGCGCGCACCCTGCTTTTACGATGATTCGTCGTTTTGAAAACGGTACGAACACAGAAATGACGGAAATGTTGCGTTTTCTTGCTTATGAAGTTGTTCCCAATTATCAAATATCGCCCAAGTGGGGAATGAGTGCGATGTTTTTACAAGGTCACGGACTTGCAGATTACGGTCCACAGCGTACAGAAGCTTTGTTTTTTTCTAGTGCAATTAGTCAAATTCAGATTACTCCCAAAATGCATTTGTCGTTGTTTCCATCCATTTATTTCCTACAAACAGATGGGTATAAAGGGAAATATCTGGCTATGACCTCTATTTTGGGTCATACGAAAAGTGGTTTTTCTATTCAGTCAACAATCAACCAAACTCTCTCTTCCTCGATTCCCGGGAACCAGTTTTTTATGTGGAATTTAGGCATTCATTATAGTTTTCAACGCGTATATAAACGTATCTAAAAGGACACAGAAGGATAATGAACCATATAGAAAATTATCCTTCTGTGCATTATTTTTCGAGTGGACAAGTCATGAGAAAACGAGTTTGATGTGCAGTAAATCCAGTTGATTTATACAATTGGATTGCTTTTTCATTGTAATCTTCTACTTCAAGACGAAGTGACGCAAATCCTTCTTGCTTTAACTCTTCTTGTAAGAGCTGTATGAATTGCTTGCCTTTTCCTGTTTTACGAACGGCAGGAATGATATAATACTCATCTAAATAAGCAACTTTTCCGCCAAATTCAAAACTGTATGTATTTGCAATGAATTGATAGCCAATAAGTTGATTGTCCATTTGACAAATATAGATGGTTCCGTATTTATTTTCGGCTAAAACCTGTTCGACTTGTTCTTCACGAACCGTAAAGTCAAAAGGATAATCAAATTCTGCAAAGAAATCGTGCATCATTTGCACAACGACGGGCAAATCAGCCGCAATCATTTTCCGAAGTACACACATTTTCATTTCCCTTAATATACTTGAATTACATTCCTTTCACTGATATACACGAGGTAAATACAGATTTGGGTATAGCCCATCTCAGCATAAATTTGTGCATATTTCCGAACTTGATTTTTGTGTTTTTCAGAAGGAGTACCTGTTTTATAATCAATAATATAGACCGTGTCTTGTAGATGAACGACACGGTCGGGGCGTAGCATTTCACCCGAAGGTAATAGAATCTCTCGCTCATTTTGAACACGTGCAGGTGACTGAAAAAGTGGTTGGAGTAGGGGATGCTGCATGATATTCACGATATCTTGTTTGAACTCATTCACCTCATACGGTAAAATGAGCCCATTCCGAACGGCTTTTTCAAGTGCTTGCGATGTGTCATCTTGAAAATAAATATCTGCCAAAATTCCATGGATTTTATTTCCTTTATCCTTGGATTTTTCCAATGTATCAATATCAAAAAAGCGCTCGGATGAACGTTTTAAACGCAATTTATTCTTCGTATCCTTACTTTGAATAGTCTCGATGATATGAGAGTTTCTCTCTTCTTGACGACTTTCTTTCGTTTCTTTGGGAGTTCCTTGACTCACGATGTAGGACGAATTTGGCGGAACAGACTTCTGTCCAATCTGTGTTAGATATGATTCGAAAAACGTACCAATTCCATAGAATTTCGCTTCGTTGTTCTTACTATTAACGGTTACTTTCGTCAAGATATACAATCGATCCTTTGGTCTTGTAAATGCAACATATAGCATATTCAAGTTTTCTAAAAATGTAGCCTTACGCTCGCTTTCATACTGACTTTTAACGGGCGTTAGCTGTAATTTTTCGTTATAATTTAAACGAGCAACGTAGAGTTGTTTCTGCTCTTCTCCTTCTTTCCGGAGGACGAGTTCGTCTAAACCCTCTAGTTGGCTTAAATCGACCCAAATATCACTATTTGTTTTGGGGGTAAAAGACCAATTGGCATGTGGGATAATCACAACAGGAAAAGCAAGACCTTTGGATTTGTGGATGGAGGTAATGGTAATTGCATCTACGTCAGCTGCTGTTTGTAATGAAAATTTGTGCTGTTTCTTCCCCCAAAATGTTAAAAAATCATCTAATTGGTTCCCTTCATTGGTGCTGTATTTGAGAACAATGTCTGTCAGAGCGAAAATATATTCTTTACGACCGAGAGAACCAAGGAACCCAAGTTCACGGACGAGCTTCTCTGTCAGTAAGAATAGATTGGCTTCTGTGCGTTGCAGTGTTAAAGAAATACCAAGTTCAGCCCATAGTTGTGTATAGCTTTCGGTGTCATTGAGTTTGTCCTTGACCTTTACATGCCATTCAATCGAAGGCGGAGAAGCTTGTGTATGTAAGGCGAAGAGGTGAATAGCTTCAAATTTTGCCAAAATATTACTAGGTTCTTGGATAACCTTTAAGAGAGAAATGATGATTTTTACCTCCCAAGCTAACCAAAGCAGAAGTGATTCGTTGGTAATTATAGGTAAATTATGTTGGTTAAGGTATTCAGCGATTGCCGCACCATCTTTGTTGTTTCTGGTTAAAATAGCAATATCTTTCAGTGAATACCCCTCACTTTTTACCTTTTCAATAACCTCCAAGACTTGCTTTTTCATTTCTTCGCCTTTCGTTTGCTCTTGGTCTTCACCATCGACGACCAATTTGAGCTCGATGTGTCCACCTGAAGGAACTCCTTTGCGATATTCTTGGTGATAATCAGAGTATACATCGCTCAGGAATGGCAACTCTTCTTTAAATGAATTGATAACATGACCAAAGAAAGCATTATTGAAATCAATGATTTCCTTGGCGCTTCGGTAATTGACAGCTAAATTTTCTTTTTGAATTTTTTCAGAAATGGATAGATACTGTTCAATTTGGTAATTTGAAATCAATGGATTTTCGATTAATCCAGCTATATTTCGATTTGAGAGATGAACGCGCGACTCCATTTTCCCTCCACGCCAACGGTAAATAGCTTGTTTGGCATCGCCTACAATTAAGTTGAGGTGGTGATTACCAAGGCTATTTTCAAGTAAAGGGAGGAGGTTAAAAAACTGAATATCAGAGGTATCTTGAAATTCGTCGATAAGTAGATGGTTATATTTCTCGCCAATTCGTTCATATAAGAATGGAACAGGTTCAGTCAAGACAATAGATAAGATTCTTCGATTAAATTCACTGATAAATACTTGGTTGTTTTCAGTGGTGATGTTATCAAACTCTTCTTTTATTTTACGCAAGAAGCCTAATTTAAGTAAATCTTTATGAATGAGTTGGTAGAGTAGCGTTTTTGGGCGTAGTTCTTCAAATTCTTTGTAAATACGAATTAGTTCATCTTTGATTTGGTCAATTTGGTTTGCCCTTATTGATTGATTACTGTACCATTTATCTTCATAAATAGCATTTTTTTGATAAGATGTTAATTTATTGCCGATTATATTTTCTGGATCTTCTTTGAATTTTTCAAATAGAATTCCTGCACCTCCTTTACGTCCGTAAGAAAAATCTTCGACGTGTACATCTACACTTTCCATAAGGGTAAGTGCTTGACTACCAAGACTTTGAATTTTTTCGTAGGCAGTTTTTAGATAGGCTGTAAGTTGTTTTCGGAGAATATAAAAGTCTTTGAGTTCCAAATTGTCTAGTCGGGAGATGGCGGCATAATGTTGGTCATTTAAAGATTGACCACCAAATTTGGCAAGTTCTGGCCCAAGTTGGGTCATACTTTTATTATTTTCTACTGTTTCGAGAGCGTATTCTTTTAATACTTCACTAATGAGATTAGAAGTGTTACTTTGAACTAATTTGAATAACCTTTCAACAGACAATTCTAAAATAGTTTCAGAGTTTAATTCCGTCTCGTAGTTGTAAGGTAGTTGTAAATCCTCCGTGAACGAGCGCGCGATTTGGTTGATAAAACTATCAATTGTTTTTACGCCGAAGTCGCTGTAATCGTGTAGGATAGCTTCAAATGCTTTTTTTGCACGTTCTCGAATTGTTTGATCGGTAGTTGGGTCAATCTTAGTTTGTTCACAAATATACTTATACATGCCCCATTCAGCTGATTGTTCAGAGAAATCAGGGGCAGAAAATGCTTCCAATGTTTGTAGAATCCGTTCTTTCATTTCATTTGCAGCATCGTTTGTGAACGTAATTGCTAAAATTTGACGAAAGTAATAGGGCTGGTCTTGTTTGAGAAGTAGCGTTAGATATGCTTGTGTAAGGGTATAGGTTTTTCCTGAGCCCGCTGAGGAGCTATAAATTTGAAGTTTTGACATGGTGAGGAGCGACTTTTTCGGTAAATGTACGTAAAAAACGAATAACTAAACAGTTAATTTAGTTGATAAACGGGTAAGAAACTACACAGTTTTTCAAACGCGAGTTGGTCTTTGGGAATTCCGTTCTTAGCAATAAATGCGCGATATGTATCTTCTAAATAAGGCAAATTAAGTTCTTTGTGCGTGTAATGCGCTGCAATTAGCCCCTTGAAACACCGGTGCACTTGGTTGTAAACGTAAGGACAGTTCTTGGTTGGAAAGTCATTGAATAATTGACTAATAGCGGAAACATGCGTGTACTTTGCAATGAAAGGAAATCCTTTTTGAAGCATAAATTCTTGGATAGATTGTACCATTTCCTTCAAGTCATTTTCTGTCTTGACTTTGTATCGAAAGTACGGTTCCCCTGATAATTTACCGATACTTGTAATCCAAGTAGTTGCTTCGGAGCGGTAATCGAGGGGAAGTTCCAAAAATTGTTGAGCTAACTCTTCAATAAGTTGGCTGCGGACACCGAGATGTACTTCTATCCACCATTCGTTTGCGATGGCATTTGCATTGAAAATAATAGAATGAAAGCCAGCTACGGTTGTCCGTCTGAATTGTTTTTTTTCCAGAATAAGTTTGTACGAATGAGCATTGAAAAACTCTTCGCACATACGCATCAATTTAAGTTCAAACTGGTTTGCAAGCATAAGCCGGTTATTTTCTATTAGAAGTATAACTAGCAGCATAGAAAGTTGTTTATTCTTTTTGTTTAAATAAAAAAATACTCAATCAAGCTACTTGATTGAGTATTTGTAATGTGTTAGTAATCAATTAGTTATTTTACTTTTGTTCCTGTTAGTTCCATTCCTTGTACAAGAATAACAACTTGCTTCACAGCACCACTCGCATCTCTTTTAAATGCCAGCGTAGCCCCATTATTTGATTCATAAAATTCATCGTATACTACAGTCCAGTCCAATGGACCTTGACCTACGCCAGGAGCTGTAGCTTGCAGACTCCCAGCTTCAACAGATACAGTAAGAACATCGAAGGGTGCGCCAGTCATTTCGTAGTTACCTTGGTAATCAGCTGGTTGGGGTTCAGGGCGTTTGCCTGTGTATGTTTCGCCATTCAATGTCAACTCTAAACCTGTGATGATTCCATTGGTATTCTTTTTGAAAGAGACGCTTCCGCCGTATGCTGAAACAGAGAACACATCTGGATTATCAGTGGCATCTAGCGAGGAGGCATTCCCATCACCGGATCCGACGAGTTTGCCGTTTTCGAGAGATATTTCAATCTGAGAAACCGGTGCGTTTTCAAGTTGAAATGTTCCAACGTACTTCTTTAGGTTTACCGTTTGGGCGTTACTCAACAGAGAAACGAATAGAAAACAAGCGAGTAAAAGTAGTTTTTTCATCTTTTTTGTGGGTTGATATTTTACAAGTTTAGATAATTTATCTAAAATTAAGCGGATAGTCCATAAATCCAAAACGTTGCGATGGATATTGGGGTTATCTTGATTAATTTTGATATCTCATATTAACAAAAAGAAATGGCAAAAGTTACTGACCACATTGCAGCAGCGCAGGGGAAACCGTTATTTTCCATTGAAATCATTCCTCCTGCAAAAGGGAGTAAGATAGATGAATTATTAGAAGCCATTGAGCCCATGATGGAGTTAAAACCTCCTTTCATTGATGTCACCTTTCATCGGGAAGAGTATTTCATGCACAAAATGCCAGATGGTTCTATTAAAGAAGTACGAAGTAGAAAGCGCCCTGGAACAGTTGGTATTTGTTCTGCCATTATGCACAAATTCCATATTGACCCTGTACCACACGTACTTTGTGGTGGTTTTACGAAAGATGATACAGAAGATTTACTGATAGATTTGAATTATTTGGGCATTGAGAACGTCGTGGCTTTGCGCGGAGATACAGCCAAACCGTATGATTCTTTCAAGCCCAAAAAGGATGGACATGCCTATGCTAGTGAGTTAGTAGGCCAAATCAAAGAGATGAACTCTGGGAAATACTTGTATTCTGACGAGTCTGAATATTTAGATAATAGTAATTTCTGTATTGGGGTTGCAGGGTATCCTGAAAAGCACATTGATGCCCCAAGTTTTGATATTGATTTTACTAACTTGAAACATAAAGTAGAGGCAGGCGCTGATTATATTGTCACGCAAATGTTTTTTGATACGTCCAAATACATTGATTTTGTGATAAAATGCCGTGAACACGGTATTACTGTTCCGATTATTCCTGGTTTAAAGGTTTTGTCAACAAAAAAACAAGTAGAGATTCTTCCGAAACTCTTTCATCTTGAACTACCTGAAGACCTACGGGCGGCGGTATTAGCTTGTAAAGATGACAAAGCTGCGCGTGAAATTGGTATTGAATGGTGTGTGCAACAAGGAAAAGAGTTAATGGATTTCGGTGTTCCTGCCTTGCATTTTTATACAATGAGCAAGTCAAGTACAACAATGGCCGTGGCTAAACAGTTGTTTTGATGTATACTTTTTCGCCAAAAAGACCTCACAAAACTAGTTTTGTGAGGTCTATTTATAAAAACGCATACCGAATTTGAATTCGTGCATCTGTTTTGTAAGGAAAATTAATTTCATCATTTCCAGAACCCATTTTTTGTCTGTCCCAAACTTGTGTACGGGCGCATCGAACCCAAATATCTATTTTTGGGTGTACAGTCCAACGTGCTACGATATATGATCGAACGCCTTGCCCATAGAGACTCGGAAAAGAAACAGCAAACTGAACATCGTTCTCGAAGGCATATACTCGGGAGCTAAAATCACTTGTTTGAAAATACCCAACTCTACCCACTATTTGCCATTTTTGGTACTTCCATTTAACATCTTGTAGAATTGCACCTCCTTTTTGCTGTGTTTGGGGTGTATAGTTTCCGACTAGTCTTGTCTGGAAAATCCAACGGTTTTCTGATGAAGAGCTAGTTTGTACCAACGCTTGCCAACGGTTTTGTGTTTCTGCATCATCAGCGTAAGTTATGGAAGGAAAGCTTGTTCGTTGCTTTCGTTGGATTTGAAAAACGAGTTGTTTTTTATCTCGACTTGCATATTGCCAACGGAGTGCATATTGTATTCCTGAACTTGGTCCGGTTGTTCCAAAACGGAGCCAAGGGAATTGAAAGGTATCTACGAAAGCAGTCCATGTTTGGTATTTCGAAACCAAGAATTTGATGCCACTATAAAGTCCCTTTTCGTTGATACTTCGGCTATTTTCTGCAAAACCATTGCCGTAAAAACTATGGAAGGCGGGTGCATAACTTCGCCAAAGAACTGCCCATTCCCACTGTGGGTGAAGAGCTGTAACGAGCCCGTGCACTTGTCCGATGCGTTGATTTTTTGACATGGCTACCTCTCCAAAAAAATGGGCATTTTGTTTACCAAAAGAATAATAAATTGAACCAAGTGTATTTTTTGAGCCTGTAAATTCATGAAAGTTAGCCAAAGAAGCTGTTTTCTTCCATTCACCACTGAAGAGTGTCTGTAAAAAAGTCATTCCCATTTGAAATTGTTTTGAAGAGTAGGTAAGGTTTCCACCCCAATTGGTTTCTAAAAGATTTTTTCTTCGGTTCATTTCCGTTTCTGTTCGGTGATTCCCTGCAAGTGAAAGGGAGGAAAACTGAAATAAGCTGTCGTTTGATAGAGAAGTGGGCGTTGCATCGCGGCGAACATGGGAAGCAAATAGGGTAAATTCCCATTTTTTAACTGCATACGTTGCTGCGGCTCCCCTAAAAAAACCTGCTTCTACGAAGGATTGATATGGGCGAATACCACCTTGACTTCGGCGAATGGTATAAATGGTTTCGCCACCTTTACCTACGAAAAAACCAGCGCCAAGTACTAGTCCTTGTCCAAACTGCACCTGATAGTCGCCTAATAATATGTTTTTCCAGTTTCCTTTTTGTTGGATTTGCACATATCCTGAAAAATAATCGGTCATTTTTTGTTCACCTGGATCTTTCTCAAACAAAAAACCTAGACTAAAATCACGGCTATGTTGCCAACGATACCGCCCGACTTGGCGAATAGGAGAACCAAGATAGGTACTATCCGAATAGCCTTTGGAACGCTCGAAAGTATAGTCCCAACGCATGAGAAAATAGTGTTCGGTGGCACGTTGAAAAAACGGACGTCCCGTTGTTTGTACGTTTGTTTTTACTTTGAATAAAGGCGAAATGATTTCTACTAATTCGAGAGGCCAATCAGGAATAGATTGAAGTTCGTAGATGTCCTGAAAACCATTTATTTCTGTTCGATATCTGATGAAGGAAGAAATTTGAGATTCTGAAAGCAGAAATAAGTCGCGGAGGTCTTGTGCCGTTACTTGGTTTATATCCATTGGACTTTGGTATACTTGGTATATCTGTTCTAAAAGTTGCAATGTGGTTTCTTCATCCGTTTGGTCTAAGGGAAGAATTCGTTGTATAATGGCCTCGATAGCAGGTTCTTTGCGTGTACTTTTAGTTTGACCCCAAACAGGAATAGTTAGAAAAAGAAGGAGAATTTTTTTCATGGTTTTGGAAAAAGATAGGTGAGTGAAAATTGGCTTTGTAAGGGTCTTTGTACACTTTTTTGTACGGATAAAGTGGCTTGGATTTTTTTTAATGTTTCTTGTGTAAGTGAAAAATGAAACTGTGAGAGGCGAGAATAATAGCCAAAACTACCGATAAATTGAGGGCGAAATCGATAGAAAATTGTTCCTTGGAAAGCATAATACTGTGGTGAAATCTCAATATCACTCGTTATTTGAAGGACAGAAATAGGTTGATACTGAAGTCCAATGCGGCCAAACAGGCTTATTTTTTGTTGGAATTGTAGAAAGGAAGCAATCGAGGCAAGATGTAATTTTTTAGAAAGTGTCGTATTCGTTCCTACATCTAATCGTCCTTGTGTTATTCCTCTGATATCAGGACCACTCATCTGCAAATAGTGGCTTCGAAGTCCTAAAGCAGTATTTCCCATTTTTTTTGCCCAGCCTAGGTATATGCGCGAGGTGTGGAGCAGCACATCTCCATTTCTTTCAAGTCCGGTATGTACAAAGTGAGCCGACTTGACAGACTTTTGTCCATAAAATTGAAAGGAGTTCAGACCACCAAACCCACGTTGAAATTGAAAATGAAGGAAAGGCTCTACAAACAGGGAGCTATTGGCAGGATTGGCACGAGGAAGAAGAAACGCAAATGAAGTAGCTGTTGGGGGAGGAGTAACAGATTCTTGAACGAGTGCTTGCCCCCAACTAGCGGCAGACATCAAGCCAAGCATCGCTGCAAGTGACGTATTTTTTATTTTCATGGCATGTAATTTGAATCTACAAATTACTTGAATTTGCCCTAAATGCAATAAAAAAAGAGAAGATTATACTTCTCTTTTTTGTAAGGTTTTAATAAACTTGTGCTAAGGGGTGAATCATAAGTTCATCTATGACTACATGTGGTGGTTGGTTCATCAAGAAAAGAATACTCCGTGACATATCCTCAGGTTTTAGATATTTTGCATGTTTTGGGTGTCCTTGCGGTTCTTTGTGAAACATGGTGTCAACCACACCAGAATAAACCACCGACACTTTTATCCCATATTCTCTTACTTCTTTGCGTAAGGCCATTGAGAAAGCATCTTGCGCGTATTTAGAAGAGCAGTAAAGCGAACCTCCATCAAAAACACGTTTGGCAACATCGGAGGCAATGTTAATAATATGCCCCGCTTGTTTTTCTTTCATGAAAGGCAACACCGATTTGGAGAATAAAAAAGTCCCCTTTACATTGGTTTCATATATTTCATCCCATTCCGCAGAGGTTATCTCTTCCGTACGTTTGAAAATCCCAAAACCTGCGTTATTAATCATGAAGTCGATTTGTCCAAAATGAGCAAGTGTTTCTGAAATAATCTGCTCGACAAAGGATTCGTCCGACACGTTCCCTACAAAGACAAGACATTTACCTCCCTTTTGCGTGATTTCAGCTGCAATTTCTTCGAGTTCTTTTTCACTTCGTGCGATTAATACGACTTTTGCTTTTTCTGCTGCGAGGTCAAAGGCTAATGCTTTGCCGATACCTTTGGATGCGCCTGTAATAAGGGCGACTTTATTTTCTAGATACATATACGTTTATGGATTAGTAGATGTGTTTAACTTATACCATTCGATGTTTTCGAGTGGTTTTCTTCGTGTAACTTGGGTTTTTTCTGGGTAATATTTTGCCAAATAATTGAGGATAAGCGGTTCGGAATCTCCCAAATCCCATAGTTTATGGTATTTCTGCATCCATCGTATTTTTTCTAGCCATGTGTCGCGAGAGGCTCCAAACTGAAGAATCAGTTTGCTAGAATGGCAGCCGGTACAATGAGCAAGCACCAACTCATAATGCGGTGCCATTGTAAGCCCCGTGAGTCCATCTTTTGCAAAAGTTGTGTCTTGTCCGAATACGACGGGCGTGCTAGAGGAGTGGTTATTTGCTTTGATTGTGTGTACTGCGAAGCCAATAAAAAGTATAATTGAAGCAATAAAACTACTTATTTTACTGTATTTTTTCATAAAATTAGGATTCAGAAATGACTTTTATGGCAATACGGTGGCAGGAATTATTCAGGTATCCTTTAGGATTCCAACCCGGGATGACCATCGGTTGTGCTGTACCTTTTTCATCTGTTGCTTTGGCCCAAATTTCATAGTATCCAATCTCAGGAAATGGAATTTGTATGTTCCAGTATTGCCAAGCATATTTATTGACGGGTTTTTCCAATGTGCAAGGCAACCACGTTGCACCAAAATCAACGGAAACTGCCATACTAGTTACCTCTAACTCACCTGCCCAGGCATGTCCTCTGATTTCTAATGTCTGATTTTTATCGATTATCGCGCCACTTCTTGGGTAAGTTACGATAGATTTTACTGGCATTGACTCGATAATCCGCATGGTGTTCTGCGGGCTTACTTTTTCACCGGGAGCAACCGGAAACGTAGGTACGCGGTAATCATTCATCTTTTCGCCATCGTGTACCTTATTGCGTACCATGATACGTTGAATCCATTTTCCTGAAACCGATGCAGGGTAACCACCAACTACCAATCGAACCGGAAAGCCATGTAAAAGAGGAATGGGCTCTCCGTTTAGGGAAAACGCAAGAAGTGTTTCGTCTTCCATTGCTTTGTGTAAGGGAACGCCTCGAGAAATAGCCGAAAGATCTGGGTCTCCACTCAGATGCTCATCTGCTCCATCGTATCCAACATAGACGGCGTCAGGTCGAATACCAATGCTTTCCAGAATATCTCTGAGCCGAACTCCCGTCCAGACAGATGAGCTGACGGCGCCTTCTGTCCATTGATTTCCAGAAGTAGCAGGAGAGAAGCCCGCCCGCCCGTTTCCACCACATTCGAGTGTAATTTGATAGGAGTAAATGGGGAATTTTGATTTTAGTTGAGCTAGTGTGAACGACATTTCTTTTGAGATAGACTCGCCAGAAAATACAATTGTCCAAGTAGATTCGTCTATAGACTCAGGTATTTTTCCGTTATTTCTGACAAACATTTTGTCACTTGTCGTAACTTTTTCATCTAACAAATGCACAGGAGTTTCGAGGTTTAGAGGTCTGTCACCCCGAGAAATCAAAGAGGGGTGTTTTCCTGTTGGAATCTCCTGAATTGATTTGATTGAATGAATATTGGGTTTATTTCGTGCGAAGATTTCTGTTGAATTGACGAGTAAAAGAGAACCGGAGGCAGCCAACGTTTTTTGGATGAATGCTCTTCGGTTATTTGTTTTTTTTGACATACGAATAGGGTTGAATAGGTGCGTAGGTTAAATTATGCATAACGTCTTTTGACCATATCCATTAATTCTTCCACTTCATGTGCAGAGACGTCCCATAAAAACTTAGGCACAAATTTACGAACAATTTTATCTCTAGCTTCTTGATAACTTGTACAGTGGTCAAGTTCATGCAATGTCTCTTGAAAAGCCAATGCATCTCCTTTAAACAGCCCATTCAAAAATAAAAATTTCTGATTTAGTGAAAGACTACTTTTAATAGACTCAATTTTGCTCTGTTCGTTTAGGCTGTTTTGAAAGGGAAAACCAGCTTGACTATCGTTCAGATTTGCTGCAGGTTTTGGCGTGGGTACTGGGGAAGATATGGGTTTTGGCCTTACTTCTACTTGGGGAACTTCCGGGGTTACTGTTGGTCGAAGACTAGAGGGAATGAAAGAATCCTCGTTTTTTGATTTCTCTATATATGCTTTGGGCGTAGTAGGTACACTTGGAACATGTGGTTCTTGAATTTTACGAAGGAGCCGATTCTCAATTTCTTGCTCAAAAAATGATTTATTGGCAGCCGATGGGAATGTTGTGGCCATTTTAGGCTCTTCGTGGATAAGACCAGTAGGTACGGGTGCAATGTTTTCAAGTTGCCCGAATAAATCAGCTGCGTTTTCCAGTTCGACTGAAGGGAGCACAGATTCAAGCAGAGCTGTAGCTTCTGTGAAGAGAAGCCCTGTTTCAGGTAATTGTTGCAGCCATTGTTCAAAAAGAGGCGTATTTACTTTGATGTATCTACCAAGCTGAGTTGCCCATTCCGGCATGATGTAAGGGTCTTCTGTCTCCCTTAGTTGTTTCTCGTAAAATGAGGCAGGAGATAAACCCAATGCAAGAGTTTGAAAAAAAGATTGGGCCAATAATGGCTTAAAATGCGCTTGTTTAATCGAAATATGCTTAGAAAGAATATTTACAAACTGTGTCAAAGCAGTAGAAACTTCTTCGTTCTCATAATCAAAATAGGGGCTTTTTAGGCGAGCAATTTCTGCCTGCCATTTTTGGTATAACGTTCTTACTACAAGCAAATTTACTTGGTCAATGGCCGTTAATTCCAAGAGTTCTGCACCAATGATTTCATCTTTATCAGAAAAAAAGTCGTCGCAAATTTTCTGAGCAAGCGTTTCGGCGTAAAGGGTTGCTGCTTCCAAATTCCATTTGTAGGTCATCTGTAAATTCGTTTTTTTTGTAACACGATTGTATTTTCCTGAAAAAATTAGGCAAAATTAAACCTACTTGCTTTATCCAAATCGTATGGAAGTAGGCGAACTTTTGCTTTGCGATAACGAATAAAACAAAAAAAAATGTTTATTGAGCCTCAAAGAGAAAAAAAAGTTGGACAAAAAATTGGTTGGGTTGAAGTTATTTGTGGTTCAATGTTTTCAGGTAAAACAGAAGAATTGATTCGGCGGTTGAATCGTGCAGATATTGCAAGGCAAAAAGTGCAAATTTTTAAACCTGCCGTTGATACGCGTTATCATGAAGAAAACATCGTTTCGCATAGCAAACGAAGTATTGTTTCAGAACCTGTATCTTCGTCGTCAGAGATTCTTGCTCGTCTGACAGATTGTGAAGTAGTCGGTATCGACGAAGCCCAGTTTTTTGATATGGAATTAGTGCAAGTAGTTGCCACCCTAGCCAATCAGGGGAAACGGGTAATTATTGCCGGTTTAGACATGGATTCACGCGGAAATCCGTTTGGTCCTATGCCTGCTTTGATGGCAACTGCAGAGTATGTTACCAAAGTACATGCTATTTGCGTTGTTTGCGGAGATGTCGCTAACTATTCCTACCGAAAAACTGTTAATGATGTGCAAGTGATGCTCGGTGAAGCAGATACTTACGAGGCGCGTTGTCGCCGCTGTTTTGTAGAAGTAACAGAGTGATTTTCAGCTCATTTGGAGAGACTCAAAGGTTCTCCAAATGAGCTAAATAATGAGCCGCTTTTGCTCGAATTTCTTTCTTCTGCTCCTCCGTAAACTTCCCCCATGTTTGGTATGCCATGCCAATACGTGGATTTTTTCGCAATTTTTCCTCATGTCGCGCGAAAAAATCCCAATATAATGAATTGAACGGGCACGCTTTTTCACCCACTTTTTCATTTTTATCATATACACATGAACCACAATAATCACTCATTTTGTGCATGTAATTGGCTGAACCAACATAGGGCTTACTACCTACAATTCCTCCATCAGCGTATTGGCTCATTCCACGTGTGTTGGTAATTTCTACCCATTCAATAGCATCAATGTAAATCCCTAAATACCACGCATCTAACTCATCTGGAGAGAGCCCTGCTAGTAAAGAAAAATTCCCGATGACCATCAAACGCTGAATATGATGTGCGTATGCTTTTTCTAGCGATTGACCAATGGATTTTTGCAGACAATTCATGCGCGTTTTACCTGTCCAATACCAAGATGGAAGTGGTCGATTGTGCTCAAAAAAGTTT
>JBKBRQ010000288.1:0-2731 GCA_046292055.1 Spirosomataceae bacterium
TTTCGGACAAACATCTATCAAAATTGGATATACGAACATCGACTATATCTTAACTAATTTACCAGATGCTGCTGAAATTCAAACGAAACTTCAGACAGAAAAGGGACAATACGACAAGGTAATCCAAGAGAAAGTAGCTGAACTGCAAAAAGTTTATGAAGATTATCAAAAAAATGCAGGTTCTATGTCTCCATTAATCCGTGCTGACAAAGAGAAATTCATGACTAACAAACAAGGTGAAATTCAAGAGTTTCAACAAAATGCAGAAGTAGCTATCCAAAGAAAGCAACAAGAACTTTTGTCACCTGTATTAGATAAAATTCAAAAAGCTGTAGATGACGTAGCGAAAGAAAATGGATACACATACGTTTTCAACTCTGATGCAGGTCCACAAACAGCTCCTATCGTTTTGGTTGCTCCAGATTCAGACAATATCACAGACTTGGTATTCAAGAAATTAGGTGTGACTCCTCCTAGCGCAGCAGCCGCTGAACCTGTAAAGAAATAAGATTTTCTTCCATAAGAAATCTTCGTCCATGAGGCTTTAGTAATTCTAAAGCCTCATTTTTATTGGGGGTTGATGTATGGGTCTACTCACTAAAAAAGCCTTAGAAGCAATGTGTCTTCTAAGGCTTTTTTGGTGTATTTAGTGAAACTTGTTTCCCTTCGAACCAATTTCTATATCTGGTTTTCTAATGCTTTTTGTTTTTCGACACGTTGGGCAACCAAAATACTTAATTCAAAGAGAATATAAAGTGGAATCGCTACAAGAACTTGGCTAATCATATCCGGCGACGGTGTAATAACCGCAGCAACAATCAGGATAACCACCACCGCATGACGGCGATACGTACGTAAAAATAATGGAGTTACGATGCCCACTTTAGCCAATACAAAAATCGCAATTGGAAGCTGAAACGCAATCCCACAAGCGAGCGTCAAGGTGGCCAAAACAGAAATATAAGATTGAATATCAAACTGGTTCTCGATACTAGGGTCTATCTGGAAATTAACTAAAAAGTTGACTGCAAAGGGAGCTACAACATAATAGCCAAACAAAACACCTAGAAAAAAGAGAGATGTAACATAAAATACAGCACCGCGCGCAGCCTTCTTTTCCGTAATTTTTAATCCAGGTTTGATAAACCGCCAAACTTCCCAAAAAACATACGGAAACGCAAAAAGTAAACCAATAATAGCAGAGTACGTAAGAGCCATCATAAACTGCCCTGAAACTTCACGGCTCATCAACGTGAAATTCAATTTTTCAACGCAAAGACTCTGGATTCCTGATAGATCACCTAGCTTACAAAGCATTTCATACGTCCAAAAATCAGGTCTTGCTGGAGCTAGAATAATTTTATTAAATACTTCTCCTTTAAATATCCATGCGACAATCATAAAAACGAGAATAGCGGCTACGGAGCGTATCAAATGCCACCTTAATTCTTCTAAATGTTCGATGAATGTCATTTCTTTTTCTCCACTGCCGTCTGGCTCGTCTTCGTAATCAATGTAAGGGGTTTGATCTAATGCCATAAATGAGTCGTATCAATGTTGATTTTTTACCTAAAAACAAAAATACAAAAACTGACGTGAATCACGCTTATCAATTGATGAACTATCCTCCTTGAATATCTAAATCAAGCTATATTTATGAACAATTAGCACACGTGAAGTCAATATTCGCCAAAATACCTTAATTTCGTTTCCTTAAAACCATATCCTTTCATGCAATTGGACAAAAGTAACTCGTCTTCTAAAACCTATTTCCTTCTTCATTTTATTGTTTTAATACTAAGTTTTACAGCTATTCTTGGTAAACTCATCGAGACATCTGCGCTAAGTGTTGTCTTTTTTCGGACATTTTTCGCTGCTTTAGGACTCGGTTTAATTCTCTATTTTTCACCAGATTTTAAGAAAAGTTATGACCGAAAAGGAATTTGGAAACTGGTCGGGGTGGGTGCTATTATTGGTATTCATTGGATTTGTTTTTTTGGTTCGGCTAAGGTCTCCACGGTTTCGGTGAGTCTAGTTATTTTCTCGACAACTTCTTTTTTTACGAGCATTTTAGAGCCTCTCATCCGAAAACAGGCGATAAATCCAATGGAAATATTTTTAGGTATTGGGGTGACATTGGGCGTTTACCTTATTTTCACATTTGAAAGTCAATATACTGCCGGCATACTCATCGGAATTATTGGCGCATTGCTTGCCGCCATTTTTTCTATACTTAACAGCAAATTGACGAACGAGTTTCCTTTAAAAGTCCTAACATTCTATGAACTACTAGGTGCTTTTTTAGTCACATTAGTGCTTATTCCTCTAGTCTATTTGGTAAGTCCTACATCTTTAACACATTTTTTTCCGTCTAGACAGGATATACTTTGGATTTTGGTTCTTGGTTTGGGCTGTACTGTTGGTCCTTATTTGGGTATGGCGTATTTACTACGTAAAATTTCTGCTTTCACCCTCAACTTAAGCATAAATATGGAGCCCGTTTATGGGATTATCTTGGCTTTTGTTATTTTCGGAGAAAGTGAAAAAATGACATCCGGCTTTTATTGGGGAAGTATTTGTATCTTATTGACTTTACTGATACATCCGCTTTGGAATAAGTATCAAAAAAATAAGAGCCACTCGTGAGAATGGCTCTTATTTTTTTAAACGAATGCAAATTACTTCGTTCCGTAACGCTTTCTGAACTTGTCTACACGTCCGGCAGTATCTA
>JBKBRQ010000289.1:0-2726 GCA_046292055.1 Spirosomataceae bacterium
GGCCCTTTGATTCTTAGAATATCAAATGGTGTAATAGCTCCGTCAGATAATGGTTCACCCGCGCGAACGAAGTCACCATCTTGTACAAGAATAAGTTTCGATAGAGATACCATATACTTCATCTTTGTACCATCTTTCGCTTCTACAAAGATTTCTCTGTTACCTCTCTTGATTGTTCCGAAAGAAACAACACCGTCGATTTCAGAAACAACCGCAGGATTTGATGGATTTCTCGCCTCAAATAATTCCGTTACACGTGGCAAACCACCTGTAATATCTCGGTTCATATTGATAGCTCTTGGTATTTTTGCCAAAACCTGACCTGCTTTGATAGACTGTCCATCTTCTACCATTACACGCGCATTTACAGGCAAGTTATACACCTTTTCCTCCGCATTGTTCGACTGAACAACAATAGATGGGTTTTTCGTACGGTCTTTCGAATCCGTGATTACTTTATCCTTGAAACCAGTCTGCTCATCGGCTTCTTCCCGGAAAGTGATACCTTCTTCGATACTATCGTAAACAATTGTACCATCAAATTCGGAAAGGATAACTGCGTTGAACTGATCCCAGTTACAGATTTCTTCGTTTTTCGCGATTTTTTGCTTATCCTTCACTTTCAGTGTAGCACCATACGGAATGATGTTGGTAATCAAAATCTGATTCGATTCCTCATCAATGATACGTACTTCACCACGACGACCAATAACTACTACAGTTGGGTTGCCTTCTTTGTCAAGACTATCAACGGTCTTGATATCAGCAAATTGAATTTTACCTTCAAATTTCGCTTTGATGTTGGCTTCAACCGAAACGTTCATCGCCGTACCCCCTGTGTGGAATGTACGAAGCGTAAGCTGTGTTCCTGGCTCACCAATTGACTGCGAGGCAATTACACCAACGGCTTCACCTCGCTCTGCCATACGACCAGATGCTAGGTTACGACCATAACATTTTGCACAAATACCTGTTTGTGTTTCACATGTTAATGCCGAACGAATTTCGACGGTTTCAATTGCCGTATTATCAATACGATACGCAATTTCTTCTGTGATTTCCTCGCCAGCTAGAACGATTAATTCCTTTGTTAATGGATCGTAAATATCATACACAGACGTTCTACCCAAGATACGCTCTGAAAGTGGCTCAATAACGTCTTCATTTTCTTTCAATGCAGAAACCTGAATCCCTCTCAAAGTCCCACAATCTTCTTCGTTCACAACAACATCTTGTGCAACATCATGCAAACGACGGGTTAGATAACCCGCATCCGCTGTTTTAAGGGCTGTATCCGCCAAACCTTTACGCGCACCGTGTGTAGAAATAAAGTACTCCAATACGTCTAGACCTTCTTTAAAGTTAGACAAAATCGGGTTTTCAATGATTTCTCCCACAGAACCAGCAATATTCTTTTGCGGTTTCGCCATCAAACCTCTCATACCACCTAACTGACGAATTTGCTCCTGCGAACCACGTGCACCGGAGTGCATCATCATATAAACAGGGTTAAATCCTTGGCGGTCATTCTCCAATTGACGTAAAAGTGTTTCTCTCAAACGTGTATTTACACGCGTCCACACGTCAATTGTTTGGTTATAACGCTCACGTTCTGTAATGATACCGAACATGTAGTTATTTCTAATTTCTTCTACTTGAAGACGCGCATCTTCAATCAACGCATGTTTTTCTTCAGGAATCATGATGTCCCCAAGACCGATTGACAATCCACCTTTGAAAGCAGATTGGTATCCAAGGGTTTTGATATCATCCAAGAATTGGGCAGTACGCGCAAAACTTACTTCCTTAAATACTTGGCCAATGATTTGCTGAAGTTTCTTTTTCGTTAACAATTCATTGATATAGCCAACTTGCTCAGGAACACATTCATTGAATAGAATTCTACCAGCAACTGTCTCAATGATTTTTTCTTCAATTTCACCTGCATCATTCTTGATTTTCACGCGACAATTGATGAACGCATGTTTCGAAATACTTCCTTCATTCAAAGCGATGATTACCTCTTCACTTGAGTAGAAAGTCATTCCTTCTCCTTTGATTACCTCTTCAGGTGTAGAACGCTTACCTTTAGATACATAATACAGACCAAGAACCATGTCTTGAGAAGGTACTGTAATAGGCGCACCATTCGCTGGGTTCAAGATATTGTGTGATGCAAGCATCAAAACAGATGCTTCCATCACAGCTTCATGACCTAGAGGTACGTGTACCGCCATCTGGTCACCGTCAAAGTCAGCATTAAAGGCTGTACAAACCAACGGGTGAAGCTGAATTGCTTTTCCTTCTACTAATTTTGGCTGGAATGCTTGAATACCCAAACGGTGAAGTGTAGGTGCCCTGTTTAACATTACCGGGTGGCCTTTCAATACATTTTCTAGAATATCCCAAATAACAGCATCTTTACGGTCTACGATTTTCTTCGCAGACTTTACTGTCTTAACAATACCTCTTTCAATTAATTTACGAATGATAAACGGCTTAAATAGCTCAGCTGCCATATCTTTTGGCAAACCACATTCGTGTAGCTTTAGCTCAGGACCTACAACGATAACCGAACGACCCGAGTAGTCAACACGCTTTCCGAGTAAGTTTTGACGGAAACGTCCTTGCTTTCCTTTCAACATATCCGAAAGCGACTTCAACGCTCTGTTTCCGTCTGAACGAACAGCGTTTACTTTCCGAGAATTATCAAAAAGTGAGTCAAC
>JBKBRQ010000290.1:0-2699 GCA_046292055.1 Spirosomataceae bacterium
TGAAACGGCGAATAGTTGATTCAAAGTCACAAAAAAAGTAGATATACCGATGTACGTTTCAATAGTTTGCGTTGGTTTTGGATTCTTTTTAAACCTTTGGCTAGTCAAATGAATTGGGATACTTGTATATTGGAATCAATATTCAAAATGGTCGTTTTTCGTACATGTTCCTGTTGTAAATTGAAAAAATAAATTAGAACTATGCCTGACTTTTCCTCCCGTTCTCTACAAAAGGAATTACTCGATGAGCCTTCCATTCCACAGGCTGATTTATTCCAAAATTTGACGGAATTGGCTTTTATTAATACATATCTTGGTGGACATCAAGTGATTATAAATGCATTTAAGCCGTTGCTTCAACAATTTCCTACTGCGCAAATCATTGAAATCGGAAGTGGAGGCGGAGATAATCTAGCTGCTTTGCAGAGAAATTTCAAAAAAAAATTTCCGGATGTGCGGTATTTAGGTGTAGATCTTAAAACCGACTGCCAAGCGTTTGCGTCTTCTCGGTATCCGACTGTTGATTTTCAGTGCAATGACTACCGACTAGTGGAATTTGATAGAAATCGTCCTACACTATTTTTTAGCTCGCTTTTTTGCCATCATTTTTCAGACGATTCTCTCGTAGAAATGTTGAAATGGTTGAATAAACACGCAACGGCCGGATTTGTCATCGCTGACTTGCACCGACATTCTTTGGCATATTGGTCTATTAAATGGCTGACAAAGTGGTTTTCGTCCTCGTACCTTGTAAAAAACGATGCTCCTTTATCGGTATTAAGAGGTTTTTCAAAAAAAGAATGGATTGATTTGCTGGAAAAAGCTGAAATTCAGTCGTACCAAATTTCTTGGAAATGGGCGTTTCGCTGGGTAATTACGGTTCGTAAATAAGGAATACTTGTTTATGGTACTAATTTATCTAATTGATTATCAGTTAGATAGGGGATATTTCGTGTGATTTTATCTATTTCCCAATTCCACCATTGGAGCGAAAGAAGCTGAGAAATGATGTCGTCTGAAAACCGTTTTTTGATTTCTTTCGCTGGATTTCCACCCACAATGGAATATGGGGAAACATCCTTCGTGACGGTCGCGTTGGCTGCAATGATTGCGCCGTCACCAACGGTTACACCTGCCATAATGGTTGCATTATAGCCAATCCAAACATCATTTCCGATATAAATATCGCCTTTGTGCGGATACGTTTTGCCGTCCATGGCACCTTCCCAACCATTTCCGAATATTTCAAATGGATAGGCAGAAAGGGCCTCTGTCAGATGATTTCCACCATTCATGATAAACTTGACATCGGAGGCTATCATACAAAATTTGCCTATAAACAGTTTATCTCCGATAAAGTCAAAATGATATTTTACGTTCTTCTCAAAGTTGGTAACATCCTCAAAATCATCGTAATACGTATAGTCACCTACAACAATATTTGGATTTTTGATTGTGTTTTTCAAAAAACACAATCGGTTATAGTGAGGGAGCGGAAAAGCGGTATTCTTATCTGGGCCGTACATAAGCAAACGATAAAATTATCCCACAAAAACAGAAGCATCTTGAACTTCAGCTAGACCATCAGCATTGATTTCTGTCAGCCGAATTTTAAGCGTTTCATTCACGAGAAGCGGGTCATATTTGGCAACTACGCGAATGTAATTTTCTGTCCATCCTTGCATTTTTCCATCTTCTATATCTTCTTCAAAAAGAACGGTAAACTCCTGCCCGACATGTTGCGAATAGAAAGCACGTTTCTTCTTATCTGAAAGAATGTGTAGCATTTTAGAGCGTTTGGCACGTTCAGAACCGGGCACTTGCGGACGAATGTCAATCGCATCTGTATTAGGTCTTTCAGAATACGTAAAAACGTGCAAATAGCTGATATCTAGCTCATTCAAGAATTGATACGTTTCTAAAAATAACTCTTCCGTTTCGCCAGGATGACCTACGATGACATCGACACCGATGCAACAGTGGGGCATTTTTTCTTTGATTTGCTTCACACGATCTACGTATAATTCACGTCTGTAGCGGCGTTTCATCAGCCCAAGTACTTTGTTACTACCTGATTGCAAGGGAATATGAAAATGAGGAACAAACTTTTTGGATTGGGCCACAAAATCAATGATTTCATTAGTCAATAAATTGGGTTCAATACTTGAAATACGAAACCGCTCGATACCCTCAACCTCATCCAATGCCTTGACCAAATCAAAGAATGTTTCGTTTCTTTGGCCATTTTGCAAACCAAAATCTCCAATATTTACGCCTGTTAGTACAATTTCTTTTACGCCTTTTTCCGCAATTTCTCGGGCAGCTTTGATCACATTTTGAACAGTATCTGAGCGACTTGCACCTCTTGCTAACGGAATAGTACAATAGGCGCAAGGATAGTCACAGCCATCTTGCACTTTTAAAAAAGTTCGTGTACGGTCATTTAGCGAGTAAGATGTATGGTAGTCAAGGGGTTGCTCGATTGAAGAAGCATAAACGGCAGCTTTGGATTGGCTAACTGTCGATGTGCTTTTTTCAAATGTTCCTAATAAATCAACAATTCTGAATTTTTCTGCAGCACCCAAAACAGCATCTACACCTTCGATTTCTGCAATTTCTTGGGGTTTTAATTGGGCATAGCAACCAATAATAGCCACATACCCGTCTGGGTTTATTTTATTTGCTTCCCGAACAATTTT
>JBKBRQ010000291.1:0-2696 GCA_046292055.1 Spirosomataceae bacterium
GATTGATTGTGGTGAAGCAACCCAATACCGCTTACTTGAGTACAAAATCAAACATACGCGTATCCGACACATTCTGATAAGTCATTTGCACGGTGACCACTATTTTGGGCTTATTGGACTTCTTTCAAGTCTAAGTTTGGGACATAGAACAGAGCCACTTACACTCGTAGGCCCTCCCGGATTGGCTGAAATCATTACTGTACAGTTCAAATATTCGCAGACGGTTCTTTCTTATCCACTTCATTTTGTGGAAACACGACCTTCAGAAAAGCAGTTGATTGTCGATCATCCTCGTTTCACTGTTGAAACGATTCCACTATCTCATCGTGTTCCTTGTCACGGGTTCTTGATTCGTGAAAAAGTAACCAAACGAAAGCTAATAAAAGAGAAAATTCCAACGAATTTTCCCATTCCTTACCTCAAGAAACTTGCAGATGGCTTTGATGTTACCGACGAACTTACCGGTGAGTTGTATGCAGTTGAAGAATGGACTTTGCCCGCCTCCAAGCCGCGCGCTATCGCGTATTGTTCTGATACAGCGTATCTGCCCAGTATTATTCCTATCATTCAGGGAGTTGATTTACTCTACCACGAAGCAACTTTTGATCAATCACATGCAGAGAGAGCTGCTCAGACTTTTCATTCTACAGCCCAACAAGCCGCACAAATTGCTAAGGAGGCAGGTGTGAAAAAGCTAGTTATTGGACATTTTTCGTCTCGATATAAAACAGTTGAACATCTCCTAGCAGAGGCAGAAGAAATTTTCCCTTCCACAATTTTAGCTAAAGAGGGGTTAGTTATTGCCTTATAGTTAAATAATTCGTAGATTTTATTGACTATTATCAGGAATTTGACACTAAGACGTGTATTTTGTAAATACATATACTCTATATATATTATAGATTATATATATTTGTCAAAAAAAGTCAAGGTATGTTAAGTTTCAGAACGGAGTTAGAAAATCCATTGGTAGAAAAAGACATCATCGAGTTGGATCAGAAAATTCGAGCTTTCCGTGAGGGGAAAATTCACGAGGATAAATTTCGTAGTTTACGCTTGGCGCGTGGTGTATATGGCCAACGCCAGTCGGGTGTACAAATGGTACGAATAAAGTTGCCTTATGGGAAAATGACGTTCGCGCAATGGGCTCAAATTTGTCGTATTTCAGATGAATATTCCAACGGAAATCTGCACTTAACAACCCGTCAAGACATTCAAATTCATTACGTAAGCCTTGACAAAACACCCGAACTTTGGGCAAAATTAGAGGAGGAAAACGTGACTTTGCGCGAGGCGTGTGGAAATACGGTTCGTAATGTGACTGCATCGGAGACATCAGGTATTGATCCGCTAGAGGCGTTTGATGTTACTCCACACGCACACGCTATTTTTAGTTATTTTTTACGCAATCCCATTTGCCAGGAAATGGGGCGCAAAATCAAAATTGCCCTTTCTAACCACGAAAAAGATACTGCACTTTCCTATATTCACGATATTGGTCTCGTTGCAAAAATCAATGAAAAAGGAGAAAAAGGCTTCAAGGTAATGGTAGCGGGTGGTTTAGGCGCACAACCCAAATTGGCAGATGTTGCCTACGATTTTTTGCCAGAAAATAAGATTATTCCTTTCATTGAGGCACTTCTCCGCGTTTTTGATAGACATGGCGAACGTAATTCAAGAAGTAAAGCGCGACTTAAATTTCTCATTGGTAAAATTGGCCTCGAGGCGTTTATAGAACTAATCGAGCAAGAATATCTGGCATTGCCTCATACAACTTTTGAGATTCCCGCACTTACAGATACACTGAATCTTGCCGCCATTCAAGCGGCTCCTGCTGTTCAAATTGAAACACAGGAGGCATACCAAACTTGGCGTTTGACCAATGTCTTTCAACAAAAGCAAAAAGGATACTGTGGCGTTTATATTCGGGTTTTATTGGGGAATATACACACAGAATTAGCCAATAAATTGATTGAATCTCTTCAAGGTTTTGTGGCGGATGATATCCGTGTGACCATTCAACAAGGGATTTTTCTCCGTTCTGTGCCAGAAGAAAATCTTGCGTATGTGTATCACGCACTTGATAAGCTCGGCCTTGCAAGTCCAGGAGCGACAAGTACAGCACACATTACAGCATGCCCGGGAACTGATACATGTAATTTGGCTATTGCCGATAGTACGCATTTATCTGTTGCCTTGGAAAAAGTGCTAGATCAAGAATATGCTCATTTTGTGCACAATAATGACATTAAAATTAAGATTTCGGGATGTATGAATTCCTGTGGGCAACATGGAATGGCTCAAATTGGATTTCATGGAAGTTCGCTCAAAACGGCTGATAAACGCGTTTTACCCGCAGTTCAAGTGCTTCTTGGTGGCGGTACGGTCGGAAATGGCATTGGGCGCATCGCTGAAAAAGTAATCAAAGTACCTACAAAACGAACACCTGATGTCATCCGTTGGGTTTTAAATGACTACGAAGCTAACCGTTTTGAAGGTGAATATTTTACAGATTACTTTGATCGAGTAGGTAAAAATTATTTTTATGAATTATTAAAACCACTTGCCTCTATCCAAACAGTTACAAACGAAGACTTTATTGATTGGGGCCATGATGAAACATTCGCGACTGCCATTGGTGTAGGTGAATGTGCCGGCGTTATGGTTGATTTGGTAGCCACACTTCTTTTCGAATC
>JBKBRQ010000292.1:0-2692 GCA_046292055.1 Spirosomataceae bacterium
GCGTCTGACCCACGCGCAGACAATGCAAGTGTTGGGTATTAAGCCAGGGTTTTATAGACTTTGAGTACGTACAAAGAAGGGGACAAACCGTTTGTTTGAGATTATTTGTCTCCTTCTTCATTATGAAAATAGTAGTTAATTTCTTGTAGTTTTGGGTTTTCTACATGCACCATTTTTTCAAGAAACTGCTGTATAAACTCATCAGCTTTTTGGTTTTTTTTTGGGAAAATAAAAAGCATTCTTTTTGATTTGAATCCCAAAACATTGTCTTCGTTACTTACACACAAATCCTCGAACAATTTTTGCTTAGGTTCTTCTACAATAGATGCACTAGGTAAAAGAGTGAAACAATGTACTGGAAAGAAAGAGCCGCCTTCCCCTGCTTTGTTGACGATTTGGATGTATTGATTGATCATACCCTCTTCCATTTTACCAATCTTGTGCAAGTAAAAAGTAATGTATGGATTGTTTTCCGTAGCAAAAGTAACTACGTGCACCTCTTGTTTGTGGTAAGCGATGTTCAAATCTAGGTTTTGACGTGGGTCGTCTTTTATTTCTACTTGAGAAATTTTATTAGGTGATAATGTCATTATTTAATAATTTTTTATAGAGAATAGCGGAAAGAGATGTTCTAACTTTTTCGATGTCTTCCTCTATTTTTTCCAAAGTTTTATAGGCTTCACAAATCATAACTCTGTACTTTTCTCCTTCTTCATCTGCTTGTGGAATGAAAAATTCTTTTTCCTCAAGAAGTTTTTTTAGAGACATTTTTTCGGATGCCGATTTATTGGAAGGCACGGATGAGATGTCATCAAAGTTGGGCAAATCACTTGAATTAAAGTGCCGCTGAATCATTATATCCAACAGAATATGCAAAAAATCGACGGAGGTGCGTTGCAAGGCAATTTTTTTTGGCCGAAGTTGAATAAAATGATGTGATACGACTAGTGGCCATTTGCTAGGTATTTTTAAATCTTCCTCTGTATGTTCGCCTGTCGGCTCTTGAATAGGATGGGCTGATTTCTCATCGTTAGGAAAGGATTTAAGCATCGAAAATCCTTTCATTTCTCTTTTACTTAAGACAAGATAATCTCCACGTTGTAATATTCGTGCGTCTGTTTCGTGAAGCTCGGGTACTTTGGAGTCTGACTTCTCTTTGGTGATTTCCTCCGTTAAATTCTTTTTTGATGGCTTCGATTTTCGGGTTTCTAGTAGTTTATCTTCCTCAGATAAGAGGGTTTCTATTGGTCGGAGGCGGCTTGTTTGATTTTCAAAAGAACCCGGGCGAATACAAATGGCCTCTTCTTCATCTCCGGTTCTTAGCTTAATTTTTATTCGCTCTTGGGATGTGTCAAGTACGCCTACTTTAATATCGAATAGGTCTTTTAGTGGGAAATAATCTCCTTTTATCTGCTCTCCTTCCTTAAAAATAATTCTCTCAAGTTCCCATAAGTCTTTTTTCCAATTTTTAAAGGCTTCCAAATGGAGAATATGTTCGTCGGGAATATCTTGATTTTCATCAAAAGGTCTGAAAAATCCAAGCATGTTTCGTATGATATTAACATTAAAAGAACTCAGTAAAAAATTAGGATAAGGGCACGAGGTGTACTTTACTGAGTGTATGTTTCTCTTTTCTTACGGGCAAATGTACAAATAAGGAGGCTTATTTGTATGATATACTTTTTACAAACTGAAAATAATTATTTAACGGTTTGAATCACTAATTCAATCTTTTAAATTTTTATATTTAAAATATAAAATACTTTATAAAAAAATAATTACTATTTATGAAACTTAAAATTTATTTGTGTAGTTTTGCTTCTGTAAGGGTAATTCAAAGTTTATGCATCTGCTTCAATTAGATACCTGTTCAACCTATAAACCTTATCATTTTATCATGAAAAAAATTATTGAAAGATTAGCGTACGAAAACATTATCCGCCTAGAGGCAGATGTAAATTACACGAAGGTTTTCTATATCGATGGCGGGATGGATACGGTTTGCCACACACTGAAAGTTTTTGAATCAAACTTGAAAAATGAGGGCTTCATAAGGGTACATAAAAGTTGTATCGTGAATGTAAGACACGTCTTGAGGGTTTGTTATAAAAAACATACTGTATTGCTCAAAGGAGAAAGTCAGATTAAAATCGCCAGACGCCGTGTCAAAGAAACAATTTTGGTTTTAACGCAAGTTGTTCAAGCGGCGTAAATGGATTATCATGAGAATAAAATCAGCCATTTTCCTCAGATAGGAACTAGACAATTCAATGGCCATTACAGAATAGCCCTGTTTTACACATACACTCTGATGGATAAAAGGAGCCTCTTTCTTTCTGCTTGTGTTGAATAATAAATTATAGCCATGTAGCATACAGGCAGGCTACAAAAGATAAAGAGTAGGGACTATGGGTACAAATGGTCTGCTGCCATCTTTAGGTAATGCGTAATTGGATTTTACGCTAAAAATACTAGGGGGAAATTCGCAAAAGAGCGCTCCACTCTTTTGCCCCCTTTCAGCTGAATAGAAGTAGAACCTTAGCTCACTTTAGAGGAGATTGGTTCATATAAATAAAGGTTTTGCTGCACATATGTTTGTTTTGAATGCCATGAGCTCTGCCTACTGAATGATTGTTTCTAGTATAAGAAGTTTCATAATTGTTTAGATTGTTTAATTGTGAATGTTGTTTTT
>JBKBRQ010000293.1:0-2687 GCA_046292055.1 Spirosomataceae bacterium
GAAGCAGGCTCCGTTTGGGTCAACAATATTCATCGATCTTACCAAGATGTTCCGTTTGGTGGAATGAAACAAAGCGGAATTGGTCGTGAAAAAGGGCGGTATGGATTGGAGGATTATACCGAATTAAAAACCATTTACCTAACGTACTGACATCATGTTACGCCCAGAAGATACCCCCATTTGGGAATTAGCCAAAGTGCATTTACGTGTTCGTTCCAACGATATTCACACGTTAATTTCTACTGTATTTGCTCAAAATTTATTGTTGGCTTATCCCGAAGCAAAGGCAGATATCGTCTTACATGCCATTCTTTTGCACGATACGGGATGGTCAAAAGTGGAGCAAGAAAAACTACTATTGGCTTTTGGCCCTGGGGCGAAATATCCCGAAATTCAAAGGCAGCATGAGTTGGAAGGGGTAACGGTAGCAACCGAAATTCTACAACAATTGGGCTATTCGTCCGCACATATTCAGGCTGTAACTGCCATTATTGACGGACACGATACAACGACGCAAGCCCGTTCTTTAGAGGATTCCCTTGTAAAGGATGCAGACAAACTTTGGCGGTATTCCTCGCAGGCGATTCCGGTTATTCAAGGTTGGTTTGGTATCACAAAACCAGAAATGCTGGTAATTTTAGAAGAATATGTCTTACCTGGATTCTTGACTGAAGTAGGGAAACAAACAGCACGTACCATGCTCGATATTGAGAAAATACTACTCCAACAAGATTCATTTTTACATTAAATAGACTTTATAATTTACAAATATGAAAGATAAAGTAGTCGTAATTACGGGCGCTGCGGGCGGTCTTGGTCGTGCATTTGCTCAGGCATTCGCCCATGAAGGGGCACGCGTTGCAGTCTGTGACCTAAACCTTGCAGGCGCACAAGAAACAGCGCAACTCATTGGTGATAAAGCCATTGCGCTTCAAGTAGATGTCACGCAAGAAGAGTCAACCAAGGCGATGGCAGCGGCTGTTATTGAACAATTTGGACAAATTGACGTGCTCATCAACAACGCTGCTATTTATGCTACTATCCAACGAAAACCTTTTTATGAAATAACAGAAAAAGAGTGGGATTTGGTCATGAATGTCAACTTAAAGGGCGTTTGGTTAGCAACAAAGAGTGTCGCAAAATACATGATGGAAGCAGGTAACGGAGGCAGCATCATTCATATTTCTTCGGCTACATTTATGAGTGGCTCTCCACAATGGTCGCATTACGTGGCATCTAAAGGCGGAGTCATTGGTCTAACACGAACGATGGCAAAGGAATTAGGAGATGCGCAAATCACGGTTAATGCGATTGCTCCTGGCTTTACTTTAACAGACGCCAGCTTACATTTAATCGAAAATGCAAGTGAATACGGCGTGCAACGTGGAGCTATCAAACGTTCATCAACCGCCGAAGATATCGTCGGAACGGCCTTGTATTTGGCCTCATCCGCGTCCCGATTTGTTACGGGGCAAACGATTGTCGTTGACGGCGGCAAACAATTTATTTAATCCATTTTAATTTACGAAAATCCTTATGAACATTACGTACATCGAACCAAACGGAACTGAAAAAACAGTTGATTTGCCAATGGGCGCAACCTTGATGGAAGGTGCAATCCAGAATGGCGTGCAAGGTATCATCGCTGAATGCGGCGGCTCTTGCATGTGTGCAACTTGCCATTGTTATATCGACGAATCTTTTGCGTCTTTGTTACCAGAAATGGAAGAAGAAGAAGACGAAATGCTTGAAGCCGCTTCAGCGGAAAGGAAATCAACGAGCCGCCTAGGTTGCCAAGTGCGTGTTACCAAAGACATGGACGGCCTCATCGTTCGAGTACCCGCACAGCAGTAATTCTCTGACTTCTTTATTGATGTATATTTTAATTTTTGACGAACGATGAAAAAGCATTGCCTCATCATTGGCGCTGGCCACGCGGGCATCCAAGCCGCTACTCTACTCCGAGAAGAAGGATTTGACGGAGAAATCACTCTTTTCTCTGATGAAACTGTACTTCCTTACCAAAAACCTCCACTTTCAAAAGGTTTTTTGGTAGGAAAACAAACAACAGAAAATCTTCTTTTTCGGAATGCCGCCTATTTTGAGGAACAGAATATCCGACTTGAACTTGGTCAAATCATTGTTCATATTGATACAAACGAACAAACAATACAAAACCAGTTGGGGCAAACTTGGGCGTTTAGTCACTTGATTTTGGCGACTGGCGCACGAAACAGAACATTGCCACTCCCTGAGTTTTCCGATAAGATTTTCACACTTCGGACTTTGCAAGATGCACAATCCATTCGTCAAAAATTAGAAACTGCTACACAGATAAGCGTCATTGGAGGTGGCTTCATCGGACTTGAAACCGCCGCTGCGGCTATCGAAATGGGGAAAAAAGTCACCGTCTTTGAAACTGGCGAACGGCTTATGCAGCGGGTTCTTCCACCCGTTTTATCTTCTATTTTTCTTGAAAAACATCTAGAAAAAGGCGTGGATGTTAGACTCCAAACACAAGCAACGTACGAAGATTTAAAAGGAAGTGATTTGATTGTTGTCGGGATTGGCGTCTTACCAAATCAAGAATTGGCAGAAGAGGCGGGACTTACTTGCTCAAACGGAATCGAAGTCAACGTTTTTCAACAAACATCACATCCATCAATTTATGCGATTGGTGACTGTGC
>JBKBRQ010000294.1:0-2687 GCA_046292055.1 Spirosomataceae bacterium
TGGATGTTTCCTCCGCTATTGGCCATGAAACCCGAATTGGCAAAATCCATGTTAGATTATCGTTTTGAACGTCTGGAAGCAGCTCGTTTTAATGCCAAAGCACATGGTTACAAAGGAGCGATGTTTCCGTGGGAATCGGACCAAGACGGACAAGAATCTACGCCTGTCTGGGCATTGACCGGTCCTTTTCAGCACCATATTACAGCTTGTGTTGGGTTTTCGTTCTGGAAATATTATCAAGTAACCAAAGATAAAAGTTGGCTAGAAGAAAAAGGCTATCCTATGTTGAAAGAAGTAGCTGATTTCTGGGCAAGCCGTGTAGAAAAAGACAAAGATGGTAAGTATCACATTATCAATGTAGTATGTGCGGATGAATGGGCTGAAAATGTGGATGATAATGCTTTCACGAACGGAATTGTGAAAGAAGTATTGGGTTATGCAAATCAAGCGGCACAAGCGGTAGGAAAGCCTGTAAATCCTGTTTGGAAAGACATTCAAGAGAATTTGGTGATTTTACAATTGCCAGATGGTGTCACAAAAGAACATGCTACATATGCCGGTGAACCCATTAAACAAGCCGATGTAAATTTGTTGGCATATCCTTTAAAACAAGTCACAGACCCGAAGAAAATCAGAAAAGATGTGGATTATTATTGGGCAAGATTAGGAGATAATCAACCGGGAATGAAAGGAAGTAGTCCCGCGATGGCTCATGCTGTTTTTTCTATTTTGCAAAGCCGTCTAGGAAATACAGAACAAGCGTATAAAGTGTACATGGATAGTTACAAACCCAACGAGGTTCCTCCGTTTGGCGTTTTAGCAGAAACAGCTGGTGGAACAAATCCTTATTTTGCTACGGGAGCGGGTGGTTATTTGCAAACATTAATCAACGGATTTGGTGGCTTGGATCTAACAGACGAAGGAATTATTCAGTTAAAAACAAAGTTGCCTAAGAATTGGAAATCCTTGACAATCAAAGGAGTAGGTGTAGAAAAGAAGACGTTTGTGGTTAAATAAATAAAGAAAAAAGTCCTGTAAGACAAGCAATTTGTACAGGACTTTTTTCTTTTTATTTCGGTGCGATTATTCGTACGTTTATACCTCTTTAAACCAAAAATAAATGAATTATGCAGTTAAAAAATGTACTAAGTTTCTGTTTTTTACTTTTTATGTTTACTTGGCAAGCACAAGCTCAAGAGAAGAAATTTCCAATCATTGCTCAATACGGAGGCGTTTATGAAATTCCTGAGTCTGAAAACATCATTAACAGAAAGCAAGAATACAAGATTGTTGTGGACATCACGCAAGGCACAAAAAGTGCGGCGTCCATGAATCCTGCTTTTGAGTTAGTTGCTCGTTTGATGAATCTTTACGGACTTGCGGGTTTGCCTAAAGAGAAATTGAATATTGTAGTCATCTTACATTTTGAAGCAACGCCTGTTATTCTAGCTGACAGTGCCTATGAACAATTATTTCAAGTGAAAAATCCGAATACCGCAGTCATCAATGCCTTGGGTGAAGCAGGTGTCAAATTTTATATTTGCGGACAATCCTTGCGTGCCCGTAATTTTGTTGATTCTCCGCGCAACCCAAATATCAAAGTATTGCACGGTGCTATGTTGGGTATTACGCATTTTCAGTCACAAGGATATTCATTATTAAAGCTTTGATAATCAACGAATTCGAATATTTCCATAATTGGATTGAATGATGATGCGGGTTTCAGGTGCATTGACATTCCCGATTTTCCCACGATACATCCGGAAAGAGGAGCTTGGCGTAGTGTTGGGCTCCTTTTCTGTGTTTTTTTGAAAAATTATGGGTTGTGAACCCTCGTATTTGAATCGTGCATGCTTGCCTTGGATTAAAAACTCGTACGCTCCTTTCTCTTGCGTTTTGGGCAGTTCAATTTCTGAAAACGACGATTGAATATCAATTTCCTTGGTGTTTCTGTCAATTTCTCCGATGCCAAATTTATGTGAGTAGGAAAGCTGAAGATGTGCTGCTTCTTTGATTTTTTCAATTAATCCAGTCGAATAACTGATATTTCCCTTAATGTTTTCGGCAAGCTTTATGTGTAAATCGCCGAAGCTATTTTGGAGCGATAAGTTCCGGGCTTCGTCCAACCAAACAGATGAATAAGACGCCTTAAATTGGCCACCTTCAAGTGCCTCGATAATTGCTTTCCCGAACGAAAGTTGAACTTGGTTTTCGGTATTTTTCAGGCGGTTGGTATATAAATTGCCGTAGCTGTGTTGGAGAGAAAGCTTGGTTGGATAGTCTGGTAAATGAATATCTCCGAACGAATTTACGATGTTCAATTCGTTGTTTTTGGGCATTTGCACGACATAGTCAATGCGTATTTTATTGCTTTCCCCTTTGTTTTGGTAGCTATGAATAGGGGTCGTTGATTTCTTTAGGATTGTTTTGAAATAAGCGCCTCCCTCTTGTTTGGTTGCTGAAATGGCCGTTTGTGCCAAAAACCGTTGTGCAAGTGCATCGGATGCACTTGAAGCCGATATCTGAACAAAAACAGCGACCTGCGGTTTATCCCAAAAACTAATTCGGATATCGCCAAACTGGTTTTCGATACTCACTTTGTCTGTGGGTTTAAGCGAATAATTGTACGAATAACTTTTTTTTCTTTCGACGAGTAACGCAGTCGGGTCTTGGTGTGCTTGTGTGTT
>JBKBRQ010000295.1:0-2664 GCA_046292055.1 Spirosomataceae bacterium
GGAGAAAATAATTCCCATTTAATACTCATCGGTTTTGTACCGTAATACTCCAACAATTTAGCCTCACCAATAAATATATAACCTTGCGTATTTCCGTGCTCGTCCTTATTTTTTTCACGAACGAAAAGTAATATCTTCTTACCATTTTTTTCGTGATTAATATATGAAATACCCTTCGGCGTATCTGGACCGGCAGAGTTCTGACTCTGCCAATGAAATAATGTCTCATCTATTGCGTAGTCATCGTACATCGTGGTTGGAGAGAAATTCTCTTCAGACTTAACAAGATTTATAAAAAGTAGCTCAGTTTGTAAATGCATGTTCTCTGCAACCCCTTCCCTACTTGGTGATTTACGAAAAAAAGTACTTAGTTGAAAAGCTACTAAAATTTGATCTCGTGTATAACGTGAATGAACCTGAAGAGGTTGGTTGTATGGTAATTGAATAGGCATTTCTTTATGTCCTATTGAATCTATCAAGAAAGTTAGAACCTCTTTCATTTCATCTAAGAGAACCTTATTTTGACCAAGCTCCCGAATACTATCCTCCAACGTATCGAACCTGTTTGGCTGTGCCCAAACATCATAGTATAACATGAGAAGCATTTGCTTCTCCACTTCATTATATTCATCAACAGAAATTAAAAACTCTTTATTAACCAATGTTAGAATAAACTTGAAATAGCTTAAAGAACTACATGAGAGCCATTTTTTATGTATAGCTGTCAGAATTTCTTTTTCATTTTTAACATCATAATATTCTAACTTTCCTGCTTCATAGCAAAGTCTTTTCCATCCTCCTCTTTTATAGATTATTTGAATAGGTATAGAGTAAAAATGAATGAAATTTTTCAAATTCAACGCTAAAGTGGTTTGGTGTGAAAACTGTTGAATTTTTCTCACCAACTGATTTCGATTTAGCGAAGTAGATGCTGTAATATTTTCTAGAATGACCTGCTTCGCTTTCTTTTCTAGAATAATAGAACATCCAAGAGGTAAATGTGGAAAATTACTTTCAATTTCTTTATGCACAGAATCAGTAGTTTTACCAATAAGTGCTCTAAACTTATTTTCAAAATTATATTCTGGCCTAGCATTTCCCACGAAATCAAGAATAGTGAGACTTTCTTTACCTTCAGCTAGACGTAATCCTCGCCCAAGCTGTTGTAAAAAAATGGTTAAACTCTCTGTGGGTCTTAAGAATAAAACGGTGTCAATTTCTGGTATATCAACCCCCTCATTAAAAATATCCACAACAAACAAATAGTTAATATCTTTTCTTTGTAGTTGTTGTCGTATGCCATCTCTATTTTGTGTATTTGTACTCGTCAGATAATCAGCTTTTAAACCTGCTAGAGTGAACTTTTCAGCCATAAACTTAGCATGTTCAATCGTCACACAAAAACCTAATGCCCTTACCTCCGTTAGATCTTTCGTATATTTTTCTAATGCATCTATAATTTCTCGGACACGTCGATCATTTGCAGTAAAAATTGAAGAAAGTTCACTTGGAATATACCTACCCCTTTCCCATCCTACTTTTGATAAGTCAATACTATCCGATACTCCAAAATATTGAAATGGACAAAGAAGCTTACGATTAAGCGCCTCAGGAAGTCGAATTTCAGCCGAAATACGATTGTGAAAATCCTCTTGAATATCTCCACCATCCATCCGTTCAGGTGTTGCTGTTAAACCTAAGAGAACAGTTGGTTCAAAAAAATTCAGAATCCCTCTATAACTTGCTGCTGTCAAATGATGACATTCATCAATAATGATGAAGTCGAAAAAATCGGGTGATAAGGAAAGGTCATTTAACCGATTATTCAAAGTTTGAACAGATGCAAAAACATGTTCATAGGAAACTGGAACTTGCCCATCTACCCATAATTCTCCAAAATTATTATCCTTTAAAATCCCTCTAAATGTACTAATTGATTGTAGTAAAATTTCTTTACGGTGTGCTAGAAAAAGAAGTTTAGCCGATTTATTTCGTTGTTTAAATCGTTTGTAATCAAAGGCAGAAATAACAGTTTTACCCGTTCCAGTTGCTGCAACCACCAAATTCCTATACCGTCCATGTACTGTTCTGTCAACATCTAAACGCTCCAAAATTTCCAACTGAAAAGGAAATGGTTTCAAATCAAAAAAAGAAGTATTTATACTTGATAATTTACCTATTTTTCCTTGATTCAGGGACTGTATTAGTTTTTCTTTATGAACTGAATCATCAAAAAGCTCAAATTCGCTACTCTGCCAATAAGACTCAAATGTTTTCTGAAACTTAGTTATGATGTGACCGACTTCTTTAGTGGTAATTTTAAGATTCCACTCTAAGCCATCAGTTAATGCTGATCTTGAAAAATTTGACGAACCAATATAGCCTGTATGAAAGCCCGTATTCCTTTTGAATAGATATGCTTTTGCGTGGAGACGCTCGTTCGATGAGTTATACGATATCTTGACTTCTGTATTTTGCATTTTAGCCAATAATTGTATGGCTTTATAATCTGAAGCGCCCATGTAGGTAGTTGTAATTACTCGTAACTTCCCACCCTTTCTAGTAAACTCCTTAAGTTCCTTTTCTAAAATTATTATACCCTTAAACTTGATAAACGAAACGAGTAAATCAATACTATCAGATGATAAAATTTCTTTCTTCAAT
>JBKBRQ010000296.1:0-2650 GCA_046292055.1 Spirosomataceae bacterium
GCTTAGGGTTTAATAGTAGTAATACGTATCGATACCATTATCGATACGTATTCTTTTTTATAGGATTTATATAACTATACTAATTTACCGTAAATTATCAAATTGCCTTTGGAATGATACTCCGTTATCTATTATCTTAGTATCGTTAAATAAAAAATAGGTTGAGTGATATATACAAAGAGCAAAAATTTATTGGACTTTGCGTTTTCTTCTTTCTCTTGGTTAATTTTCCACTTTTAGGGATTTTTGACAAAGAGGTTGTGATAGCCCATATTCCCTTGCTTATTTTCTATATCGCTTTCGTATGGCTAGGTGGAATTGCACTTACCGCTTATTGGATAAACAAGAAGGAGTCAAAGATTACTAACACAGAAGAAGATGAGTAAATCGCTGATTGTTATTACTTCTGTATTTTACCTAGGCTTTTTATTTGTGCTGGCTTATTGGGCTGAGTCAAAAAGTGGGGGCAAAAAATCCATTATTAACAATAGTCTGGTATATTCTCTTTCTTTAGCTATTTACTGTACCGCTTGGACTTATTATGGTAGTGTTGGACGTGTTCTGACAGACGGTCTTGATTTCTTAACAGTTTATCTTGGACCTTCTCTCATGATGTTTTTGGGATGGTCTGTACTCAGAAAAATTAATCGAATTTGTAAAGTTCAACGAATAACAAGTATTGCTGACTTTATTTCTTCTAGGTATGGAAAGAATAGGTCTATTGGAGTTTTGGTAACGCTAATCAGTGTCTTTGCGGGTGTTCCCTATATTGCATTGCAAATCAAAGCCATTGCTACTAGTTTTTCTATTGTTTCACCAGGCAGTTTGGCGGGCTATTTTTTTAATGATTACCCGTTCTATATCGTTCTTTTAATTATTGCTTTTACGCTCCTTTTTGGTACACGAAAAATCGCCTCAAATGAACGTCACGAAGGAATGGTTTTTGCCATTGCTTTTGAGTCTATCATTAAACTTGTTGCCTTTTTATTCGCAGGAATCTATGTGACTTTCTATCTTTTTGATGGATTTAGTGATGTTTTTTCATTAGCAGAGTCCAATGAAACACTCTTAAATACTATTCAGATAACGAAGTCGCCTGGATATGCAAATTGGGCTATCCACCTCGTTCTTGCTGGTTTGGCATTTCTGTTTTTACCGCGCCAATTTCAAGTATCTGTGGTGGAAAATGTTAGTGAGAAAAATCTAAGACAAGCTATTTGGATGTTTCCTCTCTACATGTTCTTAATCAATATTTTTGTGATTCCTGTCGCATTCGTTGGTGAGCAGTTATTGTCAGGGACATCTGTAGAACGAGACAGTTATGTTTTAGCCGTACCCCTTCTTTTTTCAGATAAAGCCCTTGCATTATTTATCTATATTGGTGGTTTTTCGGCTGCGACGGGGATGATAATGGTAGAAACATTAGCCATTAGTACGATGCTCAGTAATAATTTGTTTTTACCGCTCGTACTCAACCGGTCTTTTGTAAAAGATAAAATTGCCTCTCGTTTGCCTTATCTCGTGGTTTTGTTACGGCGAATCTCGGTCATCCTAATCATTATGATGGGATACATGTATTTCAAAATGGTGGCTGATCGGTATACGCTCGTCTCAATAGGTATGACTGCTTTTGTTGCTGTTGCTCAATTTGCGCCCGCAACACTGGGTGCTCTTTTTTGGAAAAGAGCTACACAAAAAGGTGCATTTAGCGGTATGATTGCCGGAATCATTGTTTGGATTTTCTTTCTAATTATTCCTGCTTTTATGAAGGGAAGTTCAGCAATCATGGAAAACTCTTCTCTAAGTGAGCTGATTCGTAGAACCTACTGGCATTTGTTTGACTTTTTGAGTATCAATGGCTTAGATAATGTGTCCAATGCAGCTTTTTTTAGCCTTTTTGTCAATGCGATGTTCTTTTACATGATTTCCATTTCTACGACCCAAACATCGTCAGAACATAATCAAGCGATTCTATTTGCAGATATCTTTAAGTATTCAGAAGCGTATGAAAGTTCAGTTGTTTGGAAAGGCCAGGCAATGATTACGGACATTAAAGGGCTTTTAGCAAGTTTTATGGGGGTAGTTAAAACAGACAGATTGTTGAGCTTGTTCGCCTCCCGAAATAAAATTAATCTCAAAAATCAGTTAGCAGATCCAAGATTAGTTACTTATGCTGAAAAAATACTTGCTGGGATTGTCGGATCGGCATCTGCACGTATGATGGTTTCAAATGTCACAAAAGAAGAACAGATATATATTCATGAAGTTGTTTCTATCTTAAAAGAATCGAAAATATTGGCAGAGAATAACAAAGAACTTCAGCTTAAATCTTTGGAGTTAAGGAAGTTAACAGATGAGTTATTTGCTATGAATCAAAAATTGATTCAGACAGATAAATTGAAAAATGAGTTTCTGACGACAGTCACGCATGAAATAAGAACACCTTTGACCTCGATTAAAGCAATGAGTGAAATTATTTCTGATAATCCTGATTTACCCGAAGAACAACGGACTGAATTCTTGAAAATCATATCTAAAGAGTCTGAAAGACTTGGGCGGTTAGTAAATCAGGTGTTAGACCTAGAGAAATACGAGTCAGGCTCTACTCAACTGGATAAGCAGTCATTGGATATGAATGAGCTCATTGATT
>JBKBRQ010000297.1:0-2649 GCA_046292055.1 Spirosomataceae bacterium
AACGCGCTGTTCCTGTACCTTCATCGAAGAAATCGCCACCGATTTTCGCATCAATCAAAGCAGATAAAACCACTCTTTTGTAGGAAAAAGTATTGGAAAAACCACCTGTCCATTTGGGTTGTACATTTCCGAGAACTTTAGGTGTATTGTCAACAGTTGGTAATCCATTGGCATAAATAATTTGACCGTCTTCAGTTCTTTTAAAGCCCACGCCAAACAAAGAACCATAGGGTTGTCCGACTTGCGCGATAGAAATTAATCCTCTCCGTTCTTGAAGTGTATATGTATCCAAACCTTCGGCGAGTTCAACTACTAGGTTTCTATTTTTGGCATAATTCAGTCCAACCTCCCACTTGAATCCGTTTTGCTCAATGGCAGTTCCAGACAAACTAACCTCGACACCTCGGTTATTTATCTTACCCGCATTCAATATACGTTTATCATATCCACTGGCTTTGGAAATCTCTACGCCCAAGATTTGGTTCTCGGTTGTTTGGTCATAATAAGTGGCATCCAACGTCAACTTATTCTTAAAGAAACGGAGATCCATACCTACTTCAATACCTGTTGTAATTTCGGGTTTCAGCGTTGCATTTGCCAAGGTCAAACTTTCAAAATATTGAGGAACAGAGCCATTCCAAGAACCTGCCGACCGGAAAGTCTGCGCCAATTGATATGGGTCAGCATCATTTCCTACCTGTGCCCAACTTGCTCTCACTTTACCAAAAGATAAAATCGGAGACGAAATGTCTAATAAATCCGTCAGGACTGCACTTCCCGAAACAGACGGATAGAAATACGAGCGATCTATAGAAGGAAGTGTACTCGACCAGTCATTCCGGGCAGTTACGTCTAGGAAAAGTGCATTTTTATAACCAAACTGCGTTGAGGCGTACAAACTTTGAACCTCCGATTGCATAATTCTACTTGCCACCGAATTTTGGCTTGGGTTGGAGTTTCCTAGGTTATAGACACCATCTACGACGAGCTCACCCACAGACACAAAGTTTCTTTTGTAGAAGTTCGTTCTTTGTGCCCCTCCTACTTGTGCTACAATGGAAAAATCTTTCCCAACCATCTTATCGTACGTCAACAAGAAATCGTGGTTTGTTTCTTGGCTTCGCAAGACTTCTTCCGAGTATCTACCTGGTGTTTTATTTCCATTCCTTACCCGTTCAAAATTGATGATATTAATGCGTGTATCTGTCCAAAAATCTGTCCCAGAACGGAGCATAAGTTTGAGGTTATCCGTCAATGTTAGATTGAATGCGATATTGCCAAGCAAACGGTCTTTGTCGTTGGTATTGGGCAGTAACTCATTGAGGTAAAACGGATTCGTGAAGTACGTATGTTGCCAGTTTGGTGGGTCTGTATCGGGTAAACGACCTGCCACAGCCCGCTGAATATGCGTGTCTGTGTATGCACGCCAATCAGCGATTTGATCCCAAGAAATATGTCTGTGTGACCAAATAAACTGGTCTCCGCCGGTAAATGTCCGATTTCCACCTGACTTAATGTACTCTCCGGAGGCTGTCACTTGTACTCTTTTGCTTAGTTTATAGGCAGAGTTTAATCTAAAATTATCGCGTGTGAAACCGTTGAATGCCGCAATCCCTTTTTGATCCACGTGGCTATATCCAAGGCGAAAACTCCCCAAATCGTTTCCTCCAGAAAGTGCAATCGAATTAGAAGCCGTTGTACCTGTATCCCAAAATTCATCCCAGTTATTGGGTTGCGGTGTGAGCGGTGCAACTTCAGTACCTGACCACCAATGCCGCACCAAACGACCATCCATAGGTGCGCCCCAGCTTTCGTCTGTGCCATCAGTTCCTGTCGTTCTTCCAGGCGAAACCGACCCATAAGCCGCGGCATATTGCGCATACGCATCTGGCTGAAGAACCCCACTCCAACCATCTGAATACCATGTTCTGTAGCCATTCCCGCCACCATATATGTTCTGAAATTGTGGCTTTACGAGTGGACGTTCAACGGTGAAATTCGTATTAAAATCTATACCTAATCCTTTAGAACCTTTGCCATTTTTTGTGGTAATCAAGATGACTCCATTAGCTGCGCGTGACCCATACAATGCCGCTGCATTGGGCCCTTTTAGCACAGACATTTCTTTGATATCATCCGGGTTAATTTCTGAGATTCCACCCCCAAACTGTTTATCAAATTGCTGTTGCAACGGTACACCATCTACGACAATAAGTGGTTGATTATTTCCTGAAACAGACGACGCTCCCCGGATTTGGATTGTCGAGCCAGAACCTGGACCACCATTTGCGCTAATCCGAATACCGGCAACCTTACCGGATAAAGCATTCACGACATTCGTAGAACGTGACTCCGTCAGGCTTTCCCCTTTTACTTCTTGCTGAGAAAAGCCCAGAGACTTTTTTTCGCGTGAAATTCCCAACGCTGTCACCACGACTTCACTCAATGACTTGGCGTCTGTTTCCAGTAGAATGGTTAGTTGAGATTGTGAACCGACGAGCACTTCTTTACTTTCAAATCCGATGGCACTGACAACCAGCGTACTGCCGTCTGAAGGGATTTTCAAGGCGAACGTACCGTCTATGTTTGTAATTGTTCCGGTTGTCGTTCCTTTTACCAAAATGGAAACACCTGGCAATGCGCCTTCCG
>JBKBRQ010000029.1:0-18492 GCA_046292055.1 Spirosomataceae bacterium
ACATATTATGGCATCAGTAAGACCAGACGAAGTATCGGCCATATTGCGTGAGCAATTAGCAGGAGCAAAAACCGAAGCCGAACTAGAAGAAGTTGGTACCGTACTGCAAATCGGTGACGGTGTAGCACGTATCTACGGATTATCTAAAGTACAAGCGGGTGAGTTATTAGCATTTGAGAATGGGCTCAAAGCACTTGCTCTAAACTTGGAAGAGGACAATGTAGGAGCTGTACTTTTAGGTGATTCAAAAGGTATCAAAGAAGGAGCTACTGTCAAGCGTACAGGTGAAATTGCTTCTGTAAAAGTAGGTGAAGGCATCGTTGGTCGCGTAGTAAATACGTTAGCTGAGCCGATTGATGGTTTAGGCCCAATTGAGGGAGAGACATTCGAGATGCCTTTGGAAAGAAAAGCACCTGGTGTTATCTACCGTCAACCTGTAACAGAACCTTTACAAACGGGTATCAAAGCGATTGATGCGATGATTCCAGTAGGTCGTGGACAACGTGAATTGGTTATCGGTGACCGTCAAACAGGTAAAACAGCTGTTTGTATCGATACAATCATTAATCAAAAAGAATTTTACGATAAAGGGGAACCTGTTTTCTGTATTTATGTAGCATGTGGTCAAAAAGCATCTACAATTAAAGCAGTAGAGCAAACACTTCGTCGCTACGGTGCCATGGATTACACAGTAATTGTAGCCGCTGGTGCTGCTGATCCATCTCCTATGCAATTCTTTGCACCATTTACAGGGGCTGCCATTGGTGAGTATTTCCGTGATACAGGCCGTCCAGCACTTGTTGTTTATGATGACTTATCAAAGCAAGCGGTTGCTTACCGTGAAGTATCCCTACTTCTTCGTCGCCCGCCAGGACGTGAAGCCTATCCAGGAGACGTTTTCTATCTACACAGCCGTTTATTGGAGCGTGCCGCTAAAATCAACCAATCGGATGCAATCGCGCAGGAAATGAATGACCTTCCGCCTTCTTTGAAAGGAAAGGTAAAGGGTGGTGGTTCTTTAACAGCGCTTCCGATTATTGAAACACAAGCAGGAGACGTTTCTGCTTATATCCCGACAAACGTAATTTCAATTACGGATGGTCAAATCTTCTTGGAGTCTAACTTGTTTAACGCAGGTATCCGCCCAGCAATCAACGTAGGTATTTCGGTATCGCGAGTTGGAGGTAATGCGCAGGTGAAATCTATGAAGAAGGTAGCAGGTACTTTGAAACTTGACCAAGCGCAGTTCCGTGAGTTGGAAGCCTTCGCGAAGTTTGGTTCAGACTTGGATGCTGCTACAAAATTGGTTATCGAAAGAGGTCGTAGAAACCAAGAGATTTTGAAACAAGGTCAGTACCAGCCACAAGCAGTTGGTGAGCAAGTAGCGATTATCTACGGCTCAATCAACGGTATTATGGATAAAGTGCCTGTCGAAAAAGTGAAAGAATATGAAGCAGAATTCCTATCTCTTTTAAAGGCGACAAAACCTGAGTACGTAGCTGCCCTTGCAAAAGGAAAATTAGATGATGAAATCACAGATTACATCAAAAAAACGGGTAAAGAATTAGCCCAAAAATACGCTTAATTCAATGACATACGAAGCAAATGAAAACCATTTGCTTCGTATTTAATTTTATTGAAAAATGCCTTCATTAAAAGAAGTACGAAATAGAATCGTTTCCGTCAACTCTACGATGCAAATCACCAAAGCCATGAAAATGGTGGCGGCTGCGAAGTTGCGTCGTGCACAAGATGCCATTCTTCAAATGCGGCCGTACGCCAATAAGTTGAATGAGCTTATCTCGACGGTGTCTGCCAATACAGAAGTGGGTGCGCAAAGTCCTTATACCACGGTTCGGCCAGTAGAAAAAGTGCTACTTGTTGTCGTGACGTCAGATAGAGGTCTTTGTGGTGCATTTAACACCAATGTGATTAAAGCTGCCAATGCGCTCATCGCTGATAAATATGCTGCACAACAAGCTGCTGGAAAAGTGGAGATTTTCCCACTTGGAAAAAAAGCAAGTGAGGCTTTCCAACGCCGAGGGTACAAAGTACATACTCAGTTTTCTGATATTTTCCTTCGCCTAAGTTTTGCTACAGCCCGCGAAGCAGCAGAATCCGTGATGGCTTTGTTCGCAGCTGGTGAATTTGATGAAGTAATGCTTGTTTTCAACGAATTCAAGAACGTCGCCACTCAAATCATTCGCACAGAACAAATGTTGCCAGTAGTTGAGAAAGCTACTGAGTCTACAACCAAAGCAGCATCAGTGGATTATATCTTTGAACCATCAGAAGAGGAAATTGTCCTTGAATTGCTACCTAAAGCAATCAAGATGCATCTCTTTAAAGCTGTTCTTGAATCGAACGCATCTGAGCATGGTGCCCGTATGACAGCAATGGACAAGGCGACTGAAAACGCTGGAGATTTATTGAGAGATTTGAAAATTGAGTACAACCGTTCGCGTCAAGCAGCTATTACCAAAGAAATCTTAGAGATTGTTGGTGGTGCAGAGGCTTTGAAGTCGGCGTAAGCTCTTTTTTTGTATTCATACTGCTAAGAGTCGTGCTAGAGTATTCTAGCACGACTTTTTTTATGACTCATATCTTTCAAATAGATATATTTTGGAAAAATGATAAAAAAAATCTTTCCTTACACTAAATGGTACATTTTTTGTAAATATTTGTATATTTAGTTTGTAAATGACTTAGAATCAATGCCTATTGATTTCCTTGTCAAGTTAGATTTAATTGTCTGCTAATAAACAAATGACCATTATGGGAAAAATGTACACAATGTATTGCAGCTTTCGGTCTCAGAAATATTTTGCCATCTTTTTAAGCATTTGGTTGTTTTTTGAGGCTTACTCTAGTTCAGCACAAGCTACACGGCAATTTACAACGTCTGTGACAGCCGAAGCAAACGTTTTTAACTCTGCAAATGCCATCGATACCGACTTAGCTACTTTTGCTCGGGTAGAAGCATATTCAGGTTTGACCTTAGGTCTGGGTGCATACAGTGGAACATTGGAATTACAGTTTCCGACGACTTTACCCGCAAATACAACTTCTTATGTAAAGGTAGAAGTAGATACAGATCTCTTCAATGCGTTACTTGGCGGAAGTTTAGGTGGTTTGCTTGCTGATGTACTAAATTTGGTCATCGGTGGTGAACAAGTAATTGAGGTTCAGGCGCGTAACGGTACTACCGTTGTAGCAGCTGCACAAACCAATGACCCCTCGGACTTTACTGGAAGCGTATTTAAAGTAGTGCAAGATGCTGCTGGTAATTTTTACTTCGCTATTACGCCAACGTCTTCTTATAATAGAATTCGTTTAATTAATAATCCGGGTGCGGCTCTTTTGCTAGGTACTTTTAAAGATTTACGCGTTTTTGATGCATTTACTGTCTCGTCACCAGATAACTGTGGCTCTCCTTCTTTCACCTCATTCGATGGTACAGGCTTAACCGTTGACTTACTGGGGATTGGAGGGGCTGGTGTTACGAATGGTTCAAATTCGATTGATGGAGACACCTTAACAGCTTCTGGTATTAGTTTAGGCTTAGCTGGGGTAGGCGCAACGATTCAGCAAAACATATTTTTTGAAGGGGCTTCCAAAGCAACAGACCAAGTTGTCGTTCGGTTAGGAGTTTCCTCTGCGTTGTTGAATTTGGGCTTATTGAACAATATTGAACTCATTACACTGAATGATGGAGTAGTCGTTACGTCAGCTTCAGCGAGTAGCTTATTAAATTTGGATTTATTGGCACTTTTGCAAGCAAACCAAGTAGTTGATATTCCTATTACCCCAGGTGCTCCAATAGACCAAGTAGTTGTACGGCTTAGTGCTTTGGTTGACGCTTCTATTTCACAAACAGTAAATCTCTTTGAGGTGATACGTATTCCTGGGCCACCGACAAATACAACGCTAGCTGGAAATTTAACTGTTTGCGAAGGACAAACGACAACATTAACAGCCACGACCGAAACAGGCAACGAACTGCTTTGGTACACATCACCAATTGGTGGAGTTCCCGTTGCTATTACTGCGTCAGGTGCAGGATTTACAACCGGTGTTTTAAATAATACAACTATCTTCTATGTAGCAGCCCGTACCATTGGTTGCACAGAGGAATCGGAAAGAATCAGTGTGACCGTAAATGTTACACCAGCTCCGTTAGCGCCAACTACGTCCACATCAACACCTTCTTTTTGTGTTACGAGCAATGCAACTTTGGCTTCAATTACTTTAAATGAATCATCTATTATTTGGTATGATGCTCTTGTAGGTGGAAATGTGCTACCAACTTCCACACTTTTGGTAAATGGAGTAACTTACTATGCTGCGCAAACAAATACAACAACGGGCTGTGAAAGTATAACTCGTTTGGCAGTGACGCCAACAGTATCGGCCGATGTTTGTGATACCGATGGAGATGGAATCTTGGATAGTGTAGATGCTTGTCCGTTGATACCAGGATTAGCACCAAACGGTTGTCCAGCTGTTTTGGTTTCAGCGAAAGTATTTTTACAAGGAGCGCTTTCAATAACAACGAATCCTTACATTGTCAATGCAGATAATTTAATGCGTGATGACCTACGAGTAGCAGGTTTTTTACCAACAACTGAACCCTATACAGCTTTAGGCTTTTCGGGAGTTTCGAGTGGAGGAACCGTAACAACAGCCTTTGATGTAAGTGGCTCCAATGCGATTGTTGATTGGGTTTTAGTTGAACTTCGTACTTCTTCTAATTCAGCGACTGTAGTAACTAGAAGAGCAGGGTTAATCCAAAGAGATGGAGATATTGTTGATGTGGATGGAATAAGTCCATTGGCAATACCTGTGGCTGCTGGAAATTATTTCGTGTCTGTCCGTCATCGAAATCACCTAGGTGTAGTGGCAGCTGGGGTTGTGTCGCTCAATGAAGTAGCAACTTCAATTGACTTCACGACAGGGTTAACAGCTGTATTCGGTACAAATGCACAAGTATCAATAGGAGGTGTAAATGCTTTGATTGCTGGAAATACCAATGTAGATGTATCCGTTATAGCCCAAGGGCCTTCGAGTGACCGAACTTTTGTTGTTGCCCGAATTATCGGAGAGCCAACAAATGTTGCAGGGGTTACTACATTTATTTTGACAGGGTATGAAAATGCAGATGCAAATATGAATGGTACAGCTATCGCACAAGGTGTTGGGTCAGATAATACGTACATACTAAATCTTATCCTGAATACCCCCGTAAATGTTTCTGCTCTTATGAATTTTATCTTAGTAGAACAGACTCCTTAACATCTTAATTGTCTGATTATCAAAAGAGAAATAAGGTAAAATCTTATTTCTCTTTTTTTACGTATATCTATTAATACTATTTTGTTTTACCTTTATATCAATATTTTGTCTTTTTGGTATAGTTATTGTTTATCTTCGTATCAAATAAAACTTTGCCTTTCAGATATCAACAAGAAGGATTGTTCCCAACCATACTCGTTTTTATGCATACATTATTTACCACGTCCCGAAAAAAAGGAAGAGTAGAACGATTTAGCTACCTTCTCATTATTTTCTTTATTACAACTAGTTGGGTCGAAGCACAAACTAGGGTTTTTGCCTCCACTGTAGTTTCTTCATCCAATACAAACAACGCAAGCCGTGCTGTCGATGGAAATTTAGGAACATTTGCTAGGGTAGAAGCTTATTCTGGATTAGCACTAGGTTTAGGAGCCTATTCAGGACAACTAGAAATTCAATTTCCTTCCACTTTGCCAGCTAATACTACATCTTATGTCAAAATTGCAGCGGACGGTAGCTTGTTCAATGCACTTTTAGGAGGGAGTTTAGGTAACCTGTTAGGAAGTGTACTTAATCTCGTTTTAGGTGGAGAACAAGTTATTCGAGTTGAAGCAAGAAATGGAACAACTACTGTACTCTCTGGTCAGACAGATAATGCAGCTAACTTTGCAGGTCCTAATCTTCGCGTCGTACAAGATGTTGCAGGTAATTTTTATTTTGCAGTAAAGCCTACATCTTCTTATAACCGGATTCGCCTAACGAATTTCCCTGGAGCGGCACTTTTATTAGGTACGGTAAAACGATTGGATGTTTTTGGTGCATACACTGTGCCAGCAGCAGCAGATTGTGGCTCTCCAAACTTTACTTCGTTTGATGGATCAGGGATTACCTTAGATATTTTAAACTTGGGTGGTGGGGTTTCTAATCCAGGTCGTGCCATTGATGGTAATTTGAATACCGCTTCCAATATAAACCTTGGTGTTCTGTCTGTCGCGGCATCATTGCAACAAAACATTATTTTTGAGGGCTCTTCACAAGCATCAGATGTTGCTGTTGTACGGCTTGGTGTAAATAGCTCCCTAGTTAATGTAGGTCTACTTAATAATATTGAAATTATTGCTTCTAACCGAGGGACTGTTGTGGCGAGTGCTTCAGCTAGCTCTTTGCTAAGTTTAGATTTATTGGGTTTACTTCAGTCTAGTCAGGTGGTAAATATCCCTTTTGCACCGGGTCAACCTTTTGACCAAATCTCAGTTCGTGTCTCGTCTCTATTAGGTGTAAATATAGCTCAAGGAGTCTCTCTATTTGAGGTATTTCGTGCACCTGCTGCACCTGCGAATACAACGGCAGTCACAAATATTTGTTCAGGACAGTCAACAGCATTGACTGCCACAACTAATTCAGGTAACGAACTACTTTGGTATAGTTCCTTGTCTGCTACGACACCTTTAGTTGTAACGCCAGCAGGTACAGGTGTTACAGCAGGTCCTTTAACAGCTACAACTACTTTCTTTGTAGCAGCCCGAAAAGTAGGTTGTACAGAAGAGTCTGCTAGAACAGCGATCACTATTACGGTTAATCCGACACCTGCCGCACCGACAACAACAAATACTACTCCACAATTTTGTTCAAATAATGGAAGTACATTGGCAAATATTGGTTTAAATGAGTCAAATATTGTTTGGTATGATGCACCTACAGGTGGAAATGTTTTGCCAAATAGTACTTTGCTTGTAGATGGCACAACATATTACGCAGCAAGAGTGGAGAATGGTTGTGAAAGTACATCGCGTCTAGCGGTTACGCCGAGTGTAAGACTAAATCAATGTGATACTGATGGGGATGGTGTAAACGATGAACAAGAAATTTCGGATGGTACATTACCAAATGACCCATGTAGTTATAATCCGACTAGTCAAATTTTTGCTAATACTACATCTGCTTGGCGATTGTTAGATTGTGATCTTGATGGCTTGACAAACGGAGAAGAATTAACAGGAATTGACGATGCTAGTACACCAGCTAATCCGAATGGGAATTTGTCGAATCCACAAATAGCAGATACAGATAATGACGGATTAAATGATGGTGCAGAGGCGGTTGCTCTTACGAATCCAAATAATCCGGACACAGACGGTGATGGTGTTTTGGATGGTACAGAAGTACTGACAGACGGAACGAATGCCTTAAGTTTTTGTAGCTTTTTGCCTGCAAGTCAGACTGTTGCACCAAGTGCTGCTTGGAATGCTGCAGACTGTGATAATGATGGCGTGCTCAACCAAGTAGATGTTTGTGTACTTGTTCCGGGTAATGCACCTTCTGGTTGCCCAGATGAGGTTATATCATTCAAAGTACTTCTTCAAGGAGCTGGTTCGTTACCTAATGCTCCGTTTACGTTAAATGCTGATGGTCTCATGCGCGATGACTTAAGAAGATTAGGACAACTTCCCTTGACCGAGCCGTATACAGCACTAGGCTTCACGAATGTGCGTGTCTCTGGAACTGTCAGTCCAACCGTATTTAATGTGACTGGACCAAATGCAATTGTTGACTGGATTTTAGTCGAATTTAGAAGAGCAAATAATCAAGTAGTCGTGCAACAAGCTGCATTTGTTCAGAGAGATGGAGATATCGTTGATCTTGATGGAGTGAGTCCTTTATCGGTTTCGGTTATTCCAGGAAATTATAGAGTAGGTATTCACCACAGAAATCACTTGAGTATTTTTGGTGCTCAGCCACGAAATTTTGATGGTACTCCCTTGACTATTGATTTTACGAGTGAATCAACAAATTTGTTCGGTATGAACCCAACAATTACGCTTAATGGGAGAAGATATCTTCGCGCAGGTTCTGCTGGTGCCAATGGCTCTGTCATGGCACAAGGGAATGGAAATAATCGAGATATTGTGCTTACAAGAGTTCTTTCTGCCACAGCGAACGTCCGATTATCAAATACCTTCATTTTGATTGGATATAATTCAACAGATGTAAACATGGACGGCCGTACTATCGCGCAGGGTTTTGCTGCGGATAATACATACATTCTAAATGCTGTTGTAAATGCCCCTGATAATGATGGCCAAGGGAATAATTTCAGTATTATGAGTCAAAGACCTTAAATCAATTTTCATTTTATATTTTTTAACAAACCTCCTTTTAATTGTTATGAAGTTTACTTACTTGTCCCGTGTTTCCTACGTTTGGCTAACTGCCTTCGTATTCTCTTTAACGAGTTTGATGCCCTCATTTGGTCAAATTGAGTTATCACTTAGATACCTTGAGTCAGACAATAAATACCACGTCTATCTGCGCCCAAATGCCAATCCGACGGGGACTAACGCATTCTTGACAGATGGTAGTTCGCAAATCACAATTACAGCAGGAACAGGAAATACCACGATTTCTAATGTTACTTCTGTGAATCCAACTTCAGCTTGGAGCTTGGTGACAACGACTAGAAATCAAGGTGATATTGTCTCAGGTGCTCCAGCAGCGACAGACTTTTTTGTATTTTCTCCTGGTGGTGATTTTTCTTCAATTACGTACACTTCTGGTACAGAAGTTGAATTATTTAGTTTTTCAATAACAGGTGATTGTGCGGGAGCCGGTGCTGCTTATGATATTCTACCAAGTGGTTCACAAACTGCAGAAGGAGGTACTTTAAATATTGGTACATATTATTCTGTAGCAGGATACGCTGGTGGTTTAGGTACGAGTCATTTCACTGCTACTTACAATATGATTGCTCTTTGTGATATCGATGGAGATGGTGTGCCAAATCATAATGATAACTGTCCACTTATTGCAGGTTTCCCTATTAGTGGTTGCCCTACAGTTGCACTAACACCAAAAGCATTCTTGCAGGGTGGAAGTACATTATTGACTCAACCTTACGCATTAATCGGAGATGGTTTGATGCGCGATGTACTTCGTACGAATAACATTATCCCAGCTACCCAACCTTACACAGCACTTGGTTTTACAGGCGTAAACGTAACAGGACCTATAGCTGACCCTACAGCAGTTTTTGGTGTGACAGGTGCGGATGCCATTGTTGATTGGGTATTGGTAGAGCTTCGTGATGCAGCAACACCAGCAACTGTGATTTTTAAACAAGCTGGTTTAATCCAAAGAGATGGAGATATCGTAGATGTAGATGGAATATCACCACTGCAAATCGCCGTTGAAGCAGGAAATTATATCGTAGGTGTTCGTCATAGAAACCACTTAGGAATAGCGAATGCAGCTGCGACTGCACTGAACCATATTAATCAGGCAGTTAATTTGACAACGAGTACATTATTTGGTACGAATCCTGCAGCTGTTATTGGCGGTGTAAATTACATGTGGGCAGGTAATGCAAACGGCGATGCTTCTGTAATCGCAGCAGGTGCAAATGGTGATCGTTCAACTATTACAAATGCTGTAACTACAGCAACAGGTAATCCGAACGCATTAACGACATTTATTTTGCAAGGATACGCTTTGACAGATGTGAACTTGGATGGAAGAACGATAGCACAAGGTATCAATGCAGATAATACGTATAACTTGAATGTCGTACTTGGACACCCAGGGAACACAACAGCTGTTTCGAACTTTATAGTTCAACAGCGTTTACCTTAAGTCTTTTGACTGATTTGGAGATCTCATTTACTGAGATCTCCAAATTAATTTTAATGAGCAAAATCTCTAAATCATAGAATAAGATGACACGTTCAAATCTATTCAAAAAAGTCACTTTTTTAGGTGCTCTCTTCTTTTTACTGACCTCCCAATTTTCTCAAGCGCAAATTGGATTATCTCTCCGTTTTTTGCCTGATGATGGGCGATACCATGTGTATCTTACGCCTTCTGTAGACCCAACGGGAGTAAATGCTACGCTGACAGATGGTAGTTCACAAATAACAATTATTAGTAACACTGGAGGTAGCTTGTTACCAACAGATATAGTGACAGTAGGTACAGCTACCACTTGGAGTCTAATAACAGCAGCCCGAAACAACGGTGATATCGCTTCTGGTGCCCCTGCTAACACGGACTTTTTTGTTTTTGGCCCTTCTGGGAATTTCAACCTAGCATATCAAGCCAATCAAGAAATTGAACTTTTTAATTTTACTGTCTCTGGAACATGTACGGGTGATTTATCTTTTTTACCTTCAGCAAATCAGACAGCTGCAGGAGGGACTTTAAATATTGGTTCTTACTACTCCGTTCGTGGCTTTGTAGGTGGTTTAGGTACGAATCATTTTACCACAACATATACAATGAATGCTCCTTGTGATACAACCACGCCCGTTGTATGTGCGCCCCAAGCACAAGTCCTTTCAAAAAATTAATAAGTCGCGTTTAAAACAGGCTTCCCCTCACTGTAATTAGGTGAAATATGAAAAATATTTTTACATATATTCAAACGACTCTTCAACCATGTCACGCAAAACGGCAGTTTGCATCGCTTGGCTTTTATTCGTTTGTCTTACTCTCTCTTTTGGTTGGCTTTGTTCCAAAAGCATCTGCTCAGTGTGATTTTCAACCAAATACTCCGATTTCATTCCAAGCAACTGGTGGAAATACTGCTGCTAATTATGTAAATCAATACCTATTGACTGACGATCTCGGTACTATCCTAGAAGTATCGTCTTCGCCTTCATTTACCGGTAAAACTGCCGGTGTATATATTATATATACCATCAATTATGAAGTAACTTCTACGGTCACTGGAAACCAAGTGGGTGGAAAAATCTCCCAGGTAACAGGTGACTGTCTCGATATATCAGCACCACTTGCTATCAGTGTTTGTTCGTTAAATGAAGTGTGCGATTTCTCGCAAACCCAATCAATTTCGTTCAATGCAGCTGGTGGAAATACAGATCCTGATTACACAAATTTATACGCATTAACAGATTTTTCAGGCATCATTCTTCAAACAAGTTTGACTCCCTCTTTCTCTGCGCAATCAGTGGGTGTGTACCTTGTTTTTAATATCAACTATTTGACATCTGAAGGGATTACGAATGCCTCAATTGGTCAATCGATTACAAGTGTCACCGGAAATTGTTTTGCCATATCAGACCCACTAGCTATCAATATATGTCAATTTTTGAATGTATTAACAGCTGCGAACGATGCTGCAAATGTGACTGCAGGCTTGAGTACACCGATTGCTGTTTTAGCAAACGATAGATTGAATGGGAATCCAGTTCAACTTGCTGACATCAACGGTCCAACTATTACAATTCAACCTACACAAGGAAGTGTTGTTGTCAATGCAGACGGGACATTGACTTATACGGCTAATGTGAATGCAACAGGAACGGATACTTTCACGTACCAGATTTGTTTGGCAAGTGAACCGACAAATTGTGCGACAGCACAGGTGACAATGAGCATTGCGGATGCACCGATTGTGAATGTATTAACAGCTGCGAACGACGCTGCAAATGTGACTGCAGGCTTGAGTGCACCGATTGCTATTTTAGCCAATGATAGATTGAATGGGAATCCAGTTCAACTCGCGGATATCAACGCACCTACTATCACGGTGCAGCCGACCAAAGGAATAGTTGTAGTAAATGCAGACGGGACATTGACTTATACGGCTAATGCGAATGCAACGGGAACGGATACTTTCACGTACCAGATTTGTTTGGCAAGTGAACCGACGAATTGTGCGACAGCACAGGTGACAATGAGTATTGCGGATGCACCGATTGTGAATGTATTAACAGCTGCGAACGATGCTGCAAATGTGACTGCAGGCTTGAGTGCACCGATTGCTATTTTAGTGAACGATAGATTGAATGGGAATCCAGTTCAACGGGCTGATATCAACGCACCTACTATCACGGTTCAGCCGACCAAAGGAAGTGTTGTTGTCAATGCAGACGGGACATTGACTTATACGGCTAATGCGAATGCAACGGGAACGGATACCTTCACGTACCAGATTTGTTTGGCAAGTGAACCGACGAATTGTGCGACAGCACAGGTGACAATGAGCATTGCGGATGCACCGATTGGGAATGTATTGATTGCCAATCCAGATCTAGCTACAGTGACAGCTGGATTAGACATAACTATTCCTGTTTTAGCGAACGATAGATTGAATGGGAATCCAGTTCAACGTGCTGATATCAACGGTCCAACTATTACTATTCAACCTACGCAAGGAACTGTTGTTGTCAATACAGATGGAACAATCACGTACAGGCCGAATGCGAATGCAACGGGAACGGATACCTTCACGTATCAGATTTGTTCATTAACAGATCCAACAAATTGCTCAACGGCACAAGTGACTGCAAGTATTTTGGCAGCACCATCGTTAACTATCCAAAAGTTGGCACCAAGTTCAGCGAATGTAGGATTGAACTTTGATTATACCCTTCAGATTACAAACGTGGGTGGTGCTCCTTCTTCAGGAATTATTACGGTGACAGACGTCTTAGCAGATGATTTGAACTTCATTACTTCCTCTAGTACATCTGGTTGGAGTTGCTTTGGCTCAGGTCAAGTGGTAACTTGCACAACGACCTCTCCAATTCCGGTGAATGGGACATCAACGATTACCTTGACTGTTAATTCGTTTGTATCTCAACCATATGAAAACACAGCTTCTGTTTTTGGTGGAAGTGATCCAATTGCTATCAATTTTGCAACTGCTCGATCATCCAATACGGTGACGACAATAGTAGGTGACCAAGTAGTTCGGGTGAATGCACGTGTATTTTTATATGGAGCATACAATGTAGCTACTGGACTTATGTCAGATGATTTACGTGTAGCGAACCGAATCCCATTAACACAGCCTTACAGTTTACCAGCTTATTCGGATATAAACTATATGGGAAATGAGGTAATCATACCAAATGTTTTAACCGTAACAGGTGCTAACGCAATTGTAGATTGGGTTGTCGTTGAATTGCGTGACCCTACAAATCCTTCTGTGATTATTGCTAGAAAAGCAGCTTTATTACAACGAGATGGAGATATTGTAGAAACTGATGGGGTTACAACGGTAGCAGTTCCAGGAATAAGCGCAGGAGATTATTTTGTGGCTATTCGTCACAGAAATCACTTGGGAGTCATGACTCAGAGCCCAATGGCACTATCAACAACAGCATTACGCGTTGATTTTACAACTATATCAACGCCAACTTTCCGCTTATCAGGTGACTTTGGAAGTGCTTTTCCGCAAATTGAGGTTTCTACAACTTTGACCGCCATGTGGGCAGGAAATACAACTAGAGATAGTCGTGTGATTTTCCAAGGTACAGCAAACGATATAAATCCAGTATTCTCGCGCGTATTATCAGATCCAAGTAATACATCCTTATTAAATAACTTTATGTCTATTGGATATGAAAGATCAGACGTAAATATGGATGGAAGAACTGTATATCAAGGTTCGGGAAATGAAGTAAACTTCCTATTTAGCGAAGTCTTAACCCATCCCGAAAACCTCAGTTTATTAAATAACTTTATCATTTATCAGCAACTTCCATAAGGGAGTTGCTGTCAAAAACAGATTATATTATGAAAACATCTCTTTTACTCGCCTCGGCTGTCTTGGTTTCTATTCAGTCGCTTGCACAAGTTAAGTTTAATTTGGTGGCCAAAGAAGGTCAATCGATATTTGATGTAATTGCGGTATCTGAGAAAAGTTATGATTTTCCGCAAAATATGGTAGCAACAGCACAAGTGACGGTACGAGTGCAAACAGGAGTAGACTTTGATATCAAAGAGATTGAAGGTGGTGTTTCGTCAGCGCGTTGGACATTAAATAGTGTCGTGGATAACCATCCCGCATCTCCAGGATTTACCTATTACTCGTTTGGTTTAGAATCAATGGGAGTGAAAGAGTATGTTTTCGAGAAAGATAAGCCCACTGTATTGTTTCGCTTCAAAAATGCTGGAAATAGTACAGATGGATTGACCCTCATCTCGGACAATGACCCGATGGTGAAAAAGGTAATGGAAACGAAAATTAATTTGGGAAACCAAATCAATATTTTAGGATTTGAACGTGGAATTGCTAATGCGTATGCCGGAAATGTATTGGGTGCAGAGCCGACATTGGCAGAGGTATTTACTAAAATGCTTTCGATTGAGTCGATATTTCCGAATCCTGCTTCTAGCGTAGCAAAAATTCGTTTTCAAAATAATTTTAGAAATGCAACAGACGAGCTTCTATTGGAAGTGGTTCAGGTCGGAAGTAGTCTTGTCATTGAAAAACATGAACTTCCAACGGCATTTGGTACGTATGATTTTCCTTTGAACGTAAAAGGGTTTCAAGAAGGAATGTATCTTATTCGCTTAGTTCGTAATGGCTCTTCTGATACCGAAGCTGTGCGGTTATTTGTCACTAAATAAAAAGACTTTTCTCCTCCTAAGGAACACTAATTTAATTCAACTCTAGATGAAAAAATCACGCATTTACCTCCTTCAAATTAGCTTTTTGTGGCTTATTTCCTTTGTCTCTTGGGGGCAATTTAGTTATAAAATCGAAACTTTAGCTGTAGGTTCATACCGCGTTTCAATGCGTTCCACACAATCGTTTCCAGTATCTGGCTCGCAATCTCGCATTGCAAGTAATCAAGTAACCATCGTTGCACCAGCCGGAACAGCCGGAACTGTAGGAACAACAAACGCTCCTTTGATTACCAACCTGACAAATCAAATTCCGGTTTCTGCAACTAGTAGTACACCTGCTTGGCGGGCTGTTCAGCGCGCGAATCATCCGACAAACCCAAACTTAGAATACATCTTTTTTGCCTTGGATAATAACCCAGATGTAAGCGTGAATGGAGCGGGTATTCCCGCAAATGTTGAAATTCCATTATTCACTTTTACTCGTTCAGGTACTTGCTTGGGTGATTTAAGGCTGTTTGAAAATGCTTCTGACCCCGTTACCGCACAAGTAAATGCACCTAACTCTATTTATCTATTTGGCGTTAATTCTGCAACGACAGAAGCCTATATAGGTAATTTTGGAACAGTTGCTACGTGTAATCCGAATGTCGCCAATCTTGTCATCGCTAAATCTGCTCCTGCATCAGTTCAAGTCAATCAAAATTTTGATTACAATCTTGTAGTCACAAATAATGGAACTGCTGCTACATCGGGCGTGATTACTGTCCGTGACCCACTTGCTTCGGGTTTAACTTTTGTTTCTACTTCTTCTTCTGTTTGGACGTGTACTACTAGCGTATTTGTTGCACCGGGTGCAGCACCCAATCCATTCGCGACGCCTATTGCAAATGGTCAAACAGTAGTTACCTGCACGACATCAGCTACAATTCCTGTTAACGGAAGCCTACCTTTGCCAGTGACAGTCCGGGCGACCTCAACTGGGGCGCTTACAAACCAAGCAGCGGTAGTTGGTGGCGGAGATACAACAGAAATTGCATCAAACATTACTTCTACAAATGTCCAAGCTGCTCCACCTGTTTGTACCGTAAATGCAGGTGTTTTGATACGTGTAGTTTCCAATAACTAAGCACTTTGACTAGTTCATAATGGAAGTCAAAAAATGAAAAGTATGAGATATATACAAAAAAAATATTATACCCTCTTGGCTCTTTTAGGGCTTCTAACGAGCGTACCTACTTTAGGTCAAGTCTGTAATTTTACAGAAAACCAGGTTATTCGTTATGCGTTAACAGGAGGCTCAACCGGCTTAGGAATTGAAAGTAAGCTTGTTTTAGCTACTACAAACGGAACGATTGTCGCGGTTTCAACACCAAATACATTGGAAATCAACGCACCCGTTGCAGGGCAGTATCAATTGGTTGGTGTGACGTATCCGGTTGCACAAACACCTCCGCTTTCGGTTGGTGGAACGTTAGCGTCGGTGGATAGCTGCTTCAAAACTCCTGCCGAAATTATTCAAGTTTGTGGTTGTAATAGTACAGGTGTTGATATTCAAGTAGCTACAACGAGTCAGTCAACGGTTGCTGGTCAGGTCAATCAATTTATTTTAACAGATGGAGCAGGGCGAATCTTGGCTATAAATACAACAGGTACTTTTCCGCCACAATCAAATGGCGCGTACAATGTATATGGAATCAGTTTTGATGTATCGGGCGTAATGGGACTAACAGTTGGGGGGAGTATATCAGCCATTTCTGGAGCTTGTTTCGATCTCACAGAACCTATCGGATTTGCAGTTTGTCAGCCAGATTTGGTTGTTACTAAACAAGGACCCACTATAGGTCAAACAGGGCAACCGTATGACTATACTTTAAGTATTCGAAATCAAGGCTTAGGTGCCTCTAATGGAACAATTACGGTAAGTGATACGCTTCAAACAGGTTTGCAGTTTGTTTCAGGGATAGGAAACGATTGGGCTTGTTCCTTGACAGCCTCCATAGTAACTTGTACAACAACGCAAACAATCGCCACAAATGGTGTTTCTAACATCGTCATTCAAGTTGTTCCACAGACGGCAGGGGTATATCTAAACCGTGCAGCTGTACGTGGAGGAGGAGATGAAACACTTGCGCTGTCTAATCAAGTCACGACACAAGTTGGAGGGGAAGATTGTGTGCCCATTTGTGTACCAATAACGATTCAACGGGTTACCACAACTAGTCCGTAAACATGAAATTAGTCATTTGTAGCGGTTATCCGAGATAGGATAACCGCTATTTTTTTGCTTAGTTCTGTGAGATAAACGAAGAATGAGTATATTTCGAAAAAAAAACGAATGAGCAGGCAAGACGTCATCATTTATCATAACGAACCCGACGATAAAGTATATGTAAAAGTACAACCTGGAATTGAAACCTATTTTCAGCTCCAAAACTTAGCTGGAAAAGTACTTCAAGAAGCTGTACATTCTTCCTCTTTACATGATTTTGACCTCACGGACTTACCAGAAGGTATTTACTTTGTGCTCATTAATCAAGATGAACGCATTTACTCGAAAAAAATACACATAGAAAGATGAGAAAATTACGCATAGCCATTGACATGGACGATGTGATGGCAAACACGAGTCAGAAAACGATTCAATTACACCAAGCACTTTTTGGAAGTAATTGGTCGGAAAGTGATTTTGATGGATTGGGTTTTCAAGAATTAATCAAAGAAGAGGAATACGAAGCGATTCGGGAGAAATTTTTTGAACCTGGTTTCTTTGCTGATTTAGCTTTAATGGATGGTGTACAAGAAGTTATGACCTATTTACACGCCCATCACGAAGTATTTATCGTTTCTGCTGCTATGGAATTTCCCAACTCGCTGACAGAAAAGCAGGCTTGGCTTGGCCTCCACTTCCCGTATATTTCTTGGCGAAATATTGTTTTTTGCGGAGATAAAAGCATCATCACTGCTGATATTTTGATTGATGATCACGAAAAAAATCTAAAGACATTTACGGGTAAACCTTTGCTATTTAATGCAATACATAACCAAAAACTGGAGGGATATACTCGCGTTCGAAGCTGGAAAGAGGTAAAAGAGTTTGTAGACGCATTTGCCCAAAACGATATTAATTGAGTGTACCTGATGGAAACAGCAAAACTACGAATCGGGGTGTTTTTCTCTTTGGTGATTGTACATTTAATCGCTTTGAGTTTGAATATTGAACTGTTGGGAAAGGGAACGAAGGTATTATTACTTCCTGCTCTAGTTTTTCTCTTTTGGCATTCGCTGGAGAAACTACCGTCTCGAAAAATACTACTTTGGGCTTTGTTTTTTTGTTGGTTGGGGGATACCATTTTACTCTTTCCTATGTATTTCTTGGGTGGCTTGGTTACTTTTTTGATAGGCCATTTGTTGTACATCCGCCTTTTATTTCCGTCCAAAAAGATACATCAATTCGGTAGTATTTTACTGATTTTGTATGGAACAGGTATGGCATATTGGTTGGGTGTTCATCTAGACATAGCTTTACGCATTCCTGTTTTTGCTTATCTTTTTGTAATTACGAATATGGGTATTTTGGCCGTTGGACAAAAGGGTACTGAAAACAAACGTTTTTGGCTTGCCTTAGGGGGGATTTTGTTTATACTTTCGGATTCATTTCTCGCTTGGAACAAGTTTATAGAGCCTTTTAGGGGTTCAGGTGTTGCGGTCATGAGTACGTACATTGCCGCACAATATAGTCTTGTAAAAGGGTTTTCTATCTCATAGTACATCGTCCATATCGCTCAATTCGATTTTAATCGCTTGGTTGGAGAGCGTAATTTCAAATAC
>JBKBRQ010000002.1:0-39712 GCA_046292055.1 Spirosomataceae bacterium
ACAAAGGCAGTTTCTAAAACCTAACCCTTAGAAATTATAAGAGGTTAATTGTTAATCGTTTTTAGCTAAACTAATAACTATTAACTAATTAACAACTAACCACTTACTATTGTTTCTTATGGAGCGGGAGACGGGGCTCGAACCCGCCACCTATAGCTTGGAAGGCTATCGCTCTACCAAATGAGCTACTCCCGCTTATAAAGTACCGTGGGGGCGGATGGATTCGAACCACCGTAGGCATACACCAGCAGATTTACAGTCTGCCCCATTTGGCCACTCTGGTACACCCCCTAATTCAATCGTCCTTATTCAGTAACTAAATTGAGTTGCAAAAGTAAATACTAAATCTTAAGTATCCAAATATATTTTAAAAAAAAATACATTCATATTCTTATTCCAAGCGACCAAACACGTTCATTTCTTCCCTCTGCCTGAAAAAGTGATGTGAAATCATTCTTAAAAAATAACTTCATTCCTGAAACTTTACCTACTTCTATCCCCCAACCAACAAATAACTTACTCATATTGAAATCACTTTTTACCTTTTGCTTCCCTTCGTCCCGTGATTTGACTTTTGAGAACCCACCGTATCGAATCCCTATCGATGGGCCGGTGCTTATCATCCATCCTGAACCTTTTAATCCAATATTAATAGTAATGGGAACTTGAACCATTGGCACTACTAATTTTGACTTCTTTAATCTACTAGCAGCAGTTTCAAAGGTTGTATATTCACCAAATTCTTCAATTACTCTGTCATTTTTTAAATGAAAATTGTACCATACTAACTCTGGTGCAGTTCCAATTGCAAATTCCAATTTATCTATCTCACCTAAATAAGCATATTTTTTAAATGATATTGCGAAGTATCTTGATTTCCAATCATTGATCTTGTTGTCTTGTCGAATCACGTTAACTGGGTTCCACTGATTGAATCCTATGTAAATACCTACATCTCTTTTGGGGAAATAGGATTCCTTTTTTATTTCTTTTTCAACCATTTTTTTCTCCCTTCTATTCTCCAAGTCATCATTCATTACTTTGACTTTCACACACGTCTCATCGTTTATACAGACTTTAAACTCTCTTATTGAATAATCCTCGTCCATAAACTTTTTTAATGAATCAAGTTGATTATCGCTAGCACCCAACTCAATCATCAAGTCGACAACAGTAAGATTGGTAGGCAACTTTGGGACATCGATTGTTAATTGAACCTTTACTTTTTTTGAAAATTGCTTATCAAAAAATTCGATTGTAGTTGAGTCCAATTTAATTTCCGTTGCTTGTGTATTTTTCACAAAAAGTACCATACACAATAGCGTATAAGTCAGAATAATTACTTTTCTCATTCTTTATTTAGTTTATTTTTAACCCACATAACTCGGGATTTAAATTCATTTGCCTCATTCGCTAAAAAATTATCTTCTTTTGTAAACAACTTAGCGACTGTCGCTTTTTCATCCAGAATTTCACCATATTTTAAAATCATTAGTTCTTGCATTATCAAATCACCCTTCTTCAATTCTTCATCTTTCGCATTTACTTTTGTTACATAAATCCTATCAAGTGCCGCAATGTTCATAACCATCTTACTTTTAGTGACATTCACTTCCACTTGACTTCTCTGTGTAATTTTCTGAATACCCTCTAGCTGTATTTTCCTTTGTGTTTCTTGCTCCTCTCTTATTTGTTCTATTTCCTCGTTTATTTCAGCAATCTTTAACTCCTTGTTTTTTATAAAAGCATTTCGGTTGTCGGCAATATTTGTTACAATTTTTAAGTTTGATTCATTTTCTATTACTGGTTTATTCAACTTATGTGTTATTTGTTCATTGTCTTCATTATGAGACTCCATTTTCGTAAAACTCTCATTTTGAACAAAAAAGATAAAAGAACTTACACCTACCAAAAACACACTAGCAGCTATTTGCCATACCTTGTTATTTCTTTTTACTTGTATTTGAGTTAACTTTTTTTGAAAAACCTCGTTAGCCTGTTTAGAGGGCCTCACTTCTAGGTTTTGTATTTTTTTTATCAATTCATCTTCCATTATTACTACTTGAATTGGTTTATAACTTTTTGTTCTTTTTCGATTTGTTCACGCAATATAGCCTTCGCCCTACTTAATTGGGATTTAGAGGTTCCCTCTGAAATATGAAGCTTATCTGCTATTTCTGCATGTGAAAACCCTTCGATTACATACATATTAAATACAGTTCTATACCCTATAGGTAAATCTGAAATCATTTGGAATAATTCTTCGACTTCTAAATTGGTGAAAGCATCATTACTAATCTCTGTTTCACATTCTGAATTATCCAGCCAATATATCTTTGGCCCCCTTAACTTCATTAGGCATTCATTTACCATTATTTTTTTTATCCATCCTTCAAATGAGCCCTCACCTCTATATAAATCGATTTTCGAGAAAACTTTCATAAACCCTTCAATCATTATATCTTCAGCTTGCATTTGATCTTTTAGATAGCGTAGGCAAATTGCCAACATCTTTGGGGCTAGTTTTTCGTATAAATAGGTTTGTGCATTCTTTTTCCCTTTTTTCAACGCAAATACCAGCTGGGCTTCATCTGAATAGTCATTTTGTTGGAAAATTTTCAACATATCATTTACTTGGGTTATTTCCAAGATGCCATATTCTTAATAGAGGTTGCATAAAAAAAGGGCTGAATGCCCTTTTTTTATTTTTTGAATATGTCTTGAAGTCTTGACTCTAAAGTTAGGCGTTCTTTTAATTCCTTTTTCCCTGTTCTGTACCACAAAAATGCAACTATTAAAACCAGGAGATAAGGCATCGATAACAGATAAACAATACCAAAGTTTATACCCGTACCAATCACGCCTCTGCCTTCACTCAAATTACTTCCTACTGTTGCTCTACACATAGCACATTGCGCAGCAACGTCCATCATTGTTCCCAAAAGAAGGAATAAAACTATAATTAATTTTCTCATGTCACTTTACTTTAGTTGTAATAAGGAGAAATCATTAAATACGCGATAACACCCGTCACGGATACGTATAGCCAAATAGGGAATGCAACTTTCGTTACTCTCTTATGTTCAGCGAATTGCTTCGTAACTGCAAAATACATTGCTCTGAGCACAAATGGCAATACCACTAACGAAAGTAAGATATGACTAATTAGAATAAAGTAATAGAAATATCTGATAGAACCAACGCCTCCAAACTTAGTTGATTCATTTGTGAGGTGATACAATACATAAAAAACAAGGAAGATGGCACCTAAAACAAAGGCAAATCTCATTAAATTTTGATGAAGTTCAATCTTTCTTGTTTTGATAGCCCAAACAGCAACAACTAGTACTACGGATGTCATTGAGTTTACTACAGCATTAATATGTGGCAATAACCTTGTCCAATCGCCTAGTTGTACTTTTTGGGGTAAGCCCAATAAAATTGCAACTACAAGTGGTATGATTACAGATATAACATTTATAAACTTTGTTGATTTCACTTCCATCCTTTCACTTTTTTACATTTAATCCATCTAAGAGAACCTTAATCTCGACGTTAAGACGCTTGATTTCATCTTTCAAAGTACCATCATAAATACCTCTTACAAAACCATTAGTGTCTACCAATAACAACTTTTCAGAGTGAATAAATGTTTCATCTGGATTTGTTATTGAGGCATCGTACACGGAAGCATCAGCAACTGGGAGTTTATATCCCTTTATTGCTAAATCATAGATATACTTTTTATCTCCGGTAAATAAAAACCATTGATTTAGATCCAAGTCGTTATCTGAAGCGTATTGTTTCAAAATTCGGGGCGAATCATACATTGGATCTATTGAAATAGAAACAATTTTTACGAGTTCATTTCCTTTAAATTCCTCTTGAACTGCCTTTTGATTTCGTGTAATGACAGGACAAACGGTACCACATCTTGAGAAAAAGAAGCTAACTACATAAATCTTACCCTTTAGTTCATCAGAACTGATCAATAAAGAGTCTTGATTTAAAAGTTCGAAACTAGGTATTTGGTGAAAGACAGTGTCCCCATTACTGATTTTCACATCTCCGTTATCTTGAATAACGGGCATGTAATAAGGCAGGTTGAATTTATTTTCACCAAATACCTTCAAAAAGATAAAAATAGAGGCCGGAACCACCAATAGCGCTATCAGTATTCCGGCCTTTAAATATTTATTAATCATTACTTATATTTTTCCTATGTAACCACCTTCTGCTATGAGAGCTACTAGCAACCATACAACAAAGAGTGCTGGTAGTACTACGGACCAAACAAAAACTTTTACCTCTTGTTTCAAGTGCATGAATGTGCCTACTATATAAAAAGCTTTCACAATTGTCATGAGGATAAAAATGATGATTTTTGTCCATTTGAATTGGTCTGTATCTAAACCAAACGCAATAGCGAATTCAAGAGCTGTTAGTACTAAAAGAATAACGAACACTTTCCACAATTCTTTGGTTTGTGGCTTTAGCTTTTCGCCAGAATTATTTATTTGACTTGCCATGATATTATTATTTTAGACTATTAAACAAGATAGAAGAATGTAAATACGAATACCCAAACAAGGTCTACAAAGTGCCAATACAAGCCTACTTTTTCAACCATCTCGTAATGACCTCTTTTTTCATATACTCCATTTACAGTGTTATAGAAAATAATGACATTCAAAACAACACCTGAAAGTACGTGCGTACCATGGAAACCTGTGATGAAGAAGAAGAAGTCAGCAAATGCCGTTGGTCCATACTCATTGACAACTAGGTTCGCACCAAAGATTTTTGTACCATCCGCAAGAGTTAACCCTTCAGCTGACCCGTGGATAAAGTGTGACCATTCCCATGCTTGTGAACCTAGGAATACAAAACCACCCAAGATAGTCCACAACATCCATTTTTCAACATCCTCTTTGTCTTTTCTGTGTCCAGCTTCTACTGCAAGAACCATTGTAACAGAGCTAAAGATTAAGATGAATGTCATGATACCAACAAAGACAAGTGGCAAACTTACTCCATGAAAGAAAGGCACAGCTTCAAATACCTTTTCGGGTACTGGCCACCAATCATGAGAAAGTTCAAAAGTTTTATGTGTCATTTCTGGCATTACGTCTTTAAAACTTGGGAAGCTAAATCTTACCAAGCCATACGCGATGAGTAATGCAGAAAAAGTAAATGTGTCTGATAGTAAAAAAATCCACATCATCAGTTTGCCATAACCTACTTTCATAGGTTGGACCCCACCTTCCCACATTAAATGTTCTGGGGTACTTGAAGTTTTAGTTGCTGCCATAAAAATTGATTGAGTTGTTCAAAAACATAAGCAAATTTAGTAAACAAATGAATTAAATTGCTTTATGCTTCAAAAGTTTTTAGGATTATTTTTATCTAAAGTAAATCAAAAACACGAGAAGATATACCCAAAGCAAGTCTAAAAAATGCCAATATGTGCTACAAACTTGTAATTGTACAAGTTTTTTTGAATGTATTTTTGTCTTAAACGCTGCTAAAAATGCAGCCAAAATAACAAACAAACCTGAAATTAGGTGTATTCCATGCAAGCCAGTAAGTATATAGAAGAAACTTCCTGAAGGATTTCCTTTTAAATAAACTCCTTGCCTTTGCAAGTCTTGCCATCCGAAGTATTGTAAAATCAAGAATACTATTCCTAACGAAAAAGCAATAGATATAAATATTTTGAGATTTCGAAACTCGTCTTTCTTTGCCATTCTGAGAGAAAGCTCCAAAAATAGGCTACTAAATAATAGTACAACCGTACTTGTATAAAATATTGTAGGAATGGTGAATTCAATCCAATTACCTTCCGCCCTTCTAACCAAGTAGGCACTTGTTTGCGATGCAAACAACATAACTATAGAAATAATAAATAACCAAGTTATAAATTTCCATTTATTGACCGTTAGTATTGGGGTCGGTTTTTCGCTTATACTTTTACTTTTCATTATAGTTTATCAAAGAGATACGATAATTGAACAATTGGTAGATATAAAAATGATCCAAACATTAGTTGTAAAGCAGCTTTATCATTGACTTTTCTCATCAAATGGAATGTTTGTGCCAAAAATAAGAGACCACATAACATGGCAATAACTGCTGAATTTAGCCCCGTCATTTCTAGATAAAAAGGGACCCAACATAACGGTATTAAGAAAAGGGTGTATATCATCATTTGAAAAGCCGTATTGATATTCTTCTCTCCTGACGACGGCAATAATTTGAATCCTGCCTTTTTATAATCCTCATCTAAAACCCATGCTATTGCCCAAAAGTGAGGGAATTGCCAAAAGAACTGTATTGCAAATAAAATACCTGGCTCCAACCCAAAATGCCCGGTTGCTGCTACCCAACCTATCATTGGTGGAAATGCGCCCGGGAGTGCACCAACAGCTACTGCCACTGGCCCAACTCTCTTTAATGGTGTATATATAAATCCATATAATATAACACTTGCAAGAGCCAACAACGCAGCTTTATAGTTGAATATAGTGCCTAACACTAATATAGAAAAAATTCCTAAAACAACTGAAAAGATCTTTGCCTCAGTTTGTGTAATTCTACCTGATGGTAGAGGCCTACTTTGGGTTCTTTTCATTAATTTATCCAAATTGATTTCAATCAATTGGTTAATAACATTTGCTGAGGCTGTTGTTGCATATCCAGCTAATGCAAATAAGACTAATTTTAATACACTAAACTCTTGTATTGCTATTGCGTATCCAAAAAGACTCGAAAAAACGACAGTAATACTCAGCCTAAACTTTGTCAATTCAAAAAAAGCTTTAGCCTTTAGTATAGCTGTATTTTTACTTATTGTGATTTCATTCATCTCTAACTTATAATTTAGACCTGATTAATAAAATAGAAAGAAAACCTAAAATAATCGTAGAAACAGTCAAATGAAAAGGTTGGGCAAAGCTTGAAATTTCAAAGAAATATAAGATTAACCCCGTCAAAAATTCCAATAGAGCTAAGTAAAAGACCCACTTAACTGTTCTAGGCACTTCATTATTTGGGGTCGACATGGACTTGTACAAGTAAAACGATAATCCCACTATTCCTACTGCAACTAACGCATGTACATAAAAAATACTACCAAGATTCGCACTCCATTCGGCTCTTGGGATATCTGTGTACAGTGCTAACGAATCTACGATTTCTCTAACTTGGGTACCAATTACAATTTGTAATCCTGTTAGAATTAATAAAATTTTAACTATAAATTGTGCTTGGTTATTTAGTTCTATGAACATTACATACTCGTTCTCTTTTTTTGCAAGAACATATATGTAGTTGTAAACATAAACCATAAGAAGTGCCACAATCATGTGTAAGGTTACCATTACTGGTAATAATTCATTCGATACAACTTTTGAACCTAGCCAGCCTTGAAAAATAACCATGATAAGGCCTACAAGAGAAGCATACCAAATTTTCACACTATTTTTTCTATGGATAAACCAGGCAGCGACTGCTGTACCAAGAATAATCAGACCTACAATCACACCTGCAAGTCTATTGAGGTATTCAGTCCATGTTTTGTAGACATTAAACTCAACTTGACCTTTTAACTTTTGACCAAATATTTCTTCATAATTTGGGGGTAACTCACTGACATCAGTCGGAGGAACCCATAGACCAAAGCACTTTGGCCAGTCTGGACAGCCCATTCCAGAACCTGTTGCCCTTACTATCCCACCAATAAATATGAGAAGATACAGAGACGTAATGGCCAGTATTGATAAATAATAAAATTTTCTTGTCATCCTATTAGAAAAAAAGCGAAATATAAGGTACGATGTACTTTATATTTCGCAATTATTGTACAATTTACCTTGCTGTAAATTAGTCAGGAATATTGTAATCGAATTTGATGCTGTTAATCTCTTTTTCTTGTTTGATTAACTCTGTTTCCTCTGGTAAATTTGATTCTGGTGTTTCCGAGAACGGAACATTTTGAGGAATAAAATCTACTGCAGAACCTGGCTTACTATAATCATAAGGCCATCTGTAGACTGTTGGGATTTCCCCTTCCCAGTTTCCATGTCCTGGCTCTATTGGTGTAGTCCACTCAAGCGTTGTTGAATTCCAAGGGTTAGCCGTTGCTTTTTTACCTTTGAATATAGAGTAAATAAAGTTGTACAAGAAAACAAATTGAGCAAAGAATGTAAGGATTGCTGCAATTGAAATAAAACTATTTAAGTCAGTATATGTATTAAATGTTTCAAAACCTGACCACTGATAGTATCTTCTTGGGAAACCTGCTATACCAATGTAATGCATAGGGAAGAAGACCAAGTAAACACCAACAAATGTTAGCCAAAAATGAACATAACCTAGTGTTTTATTCATCATTTTACCAAACATTTTAGGGAACCAATGGTAAACACCTGCTATCATTCCAAAAAAGGCAGCCGACCCCATTACAAGGTGAAAGTGTGCAACTACAAAATAAGTATCATGTAACTGAATATCAAGAGCACTATTACCAAGAATAATTCCTGTTAACCCACCTGAAACAAAGAATGATACAAGACCAATTGCAAATAACATAGCTGGAGTGAAGATGATGTTTCCTTTCCACAATGTTGTGATGTAGTTAAATGCCTTTACAGCTGAAGGAACAGCAATAATCAAAGTCAGAAGCATAAACACTGAACCTAAGAAAGGATTCATACCTGTCATAAACATGTGGTGGGCCCAAACAATGAATGCAAGGAACATTATACCAGCCATTGAGAAAATCATTGCTTTGTATCCAAAAATTGGCTTTCTTGAATTTGTAGCAATAATCTCAGAAGTAAGACCAAGAGCAGGTAGGATTACGATATAAACCTCTGGATGGCCCAAGAACCAAAACAAGTGTTGGAATAAAATAGGGCTACCTCCTTGATTCGGTAGTGCTTGACCATTTATGTAGATGTCTGATAAATAAAACGAAGTACCAAAGCTTCTATCAAAAATCAAAAGCAATACTGCTGAAAAAAGAACTGGAAACGAAAGAATACCTAAAATAGCTGTAAACGTAAACGCCCATATTGTTAAAGGCATTTTATCGAATGACATCCCTTTTGTTCTAAGGTTGATTACAGTAGTTACGTAGTTAATACCACCAAGTAGACTGGACATAATAAATAATGCCATTGAAACTAACCACAGTGTCATCCCTGCACCTGATCCTGGATTAGCATCTGCAAGTGCACTTAGGGGAGGATAGATAACCCATCCGCCACCAGCTGGACCTGTTTCCAAGAAAACTGAATAGAACATAATCACACTAGAAGCAAAGAAAATCCAATATGATAGCATGTTCATAAACCCAGAAGCCATATCCCTTGCACCAATTTGAAGCGGGATTAAGAAATTAGAAAATGTACCACTTAAACCCGCAGTTAATACAAAGAATACCATGATTGTACCGTGCATTGTTACCAATGCCAAGTAGAAATTCGGATCTAACTTACCTTGTTCATCAATCCAGCCTCCCATAATTGGCTTTAACCAAGACAAATCCATGTCAGGAAAACCAAGTTGTAAGCGGAAAACACTTGACATAATCCCCCCTATAATCGCCCAAAATATACCAGTAAATAGATACTGTTTCGCGATAGTTTTGTGATCTAGAGAGAATATATACTTGCTAAAAAAACCTTGCTCGTGGTGATGCTCATCGTGCGCACCATGAGAGTCTGTATGTACATTTTGTGCTAGCGTTGACATAGTTTATTTTTAAATTATTCTTTCTTATTTCAATGATACACTTACATTAGCTGATGCCGTACCCTCAGCTGTTGCTTCAGATGCAACCTCAGTTCCCTCACTTGCTGGAATATATTTCATTGCCCTAGCCTTCAAGTTTTCAGGTACAGACTCAATGTATTTTGGGTACACTGCTAAAAACGGCTTTTGCTCCTTTTTCCATTTTTCAAATTCGTCTTGTTCTTCTACAACCAACTTTAGTTTCATTGCGAAGTGACCTCTACCACATATCTCAGTACAAGCAATTTCATAATTGAAGTCAGGATTTCCAAGCTCAGCTCTCATCTCTTCTGTACTTTTGTCAGGATGGAACCAAAACTTTGTTGGCATACCTGGTACAGCATCCATTTTAACTCTCATGTGAGGAATGAAGACACTATGTAAGACATCTCTAGCTCTAATCTTAATCAAAACAGGTTTTCCTTTTGGAATATGCATTTCAGTTTCATTCGTAAAATCATCGAACGAGTTTTCATCTGTAAAGTCGATACCAAAAATATTCCCGTTTGTATCATCCATCAGTTTGTAAGAGTAATCACCTAATGTATTATCATCAACACCAGGATACCGAACCTGCCAACCGAACTGTTTCCCCATGATTTCAACTACTTCAGCATCTTCAGGAGCATCATCCATTACTTTATTCCAAACCAACAATCCAGAAAAAACGAGTCCAGCCATAACTATTGCAGGGATAACTGTCCAAATTAACTCTAATTTATTGTTATGTGGATAGAATGTTGCTTTCACATTTTTGTTGTATCTATACTTATATGAAAAGAAGAACAAAAGTGTGTTAACTACAAAAAATGCTATTGTTATCACAATCATAGACACCCAAAACCAAAAATCTGTTTCGCGTCCATGTACTGAGGAAGCTTCTGGTAAGAAGTCTTTTCTATACACTAAGTAAGACCAAACAACACCAACAACACTCAGAACCCAGAAGATTACAAGCCCGGCCGCATTTGCATTATTAGCGTCGTCTACCACTGAAGAAGTATCTTCTGCAACCTCTTCATTTTTCACACCTTTGATTAGCTTTTGGGTTTTTCCAATTACCATGAAAGTTAACACCAAAAACACAATAGCTAATAAAGCAACAACGATAGTCATAGTTTTTGTATTATTTCTTGAATACTAGTTAATCAATTTGTCCAACAAAAATGTTTGGAATTAAATATCATGGTGTAAACTTTCCTCGAGGAACGGATGGTTCTTAGGAATCAAGTTTGCTTTTGATAATTGATTCGCAACAAAATAAATGAATAGAGAAGCAAACGTTAGTGTAGTTCCCCATTCAATCAAGCCAATACCTCCTTGGTCTTTAGCAATCCCTGGCATGTGCATTTGGTAAAAATCAAACCAATGGCCTATCAAAATTGCACTACACGCTAATTTTAAGAGCGTTTTATTTCTTTTTGAATTCCTTGCCATTAGTAAAAGCAACGGGAAAAAGAAATTTAGGACAAAATTGATATGGAAAGGCCACCAATAACGACCATCAAAACCTGTAAATCTCTCTCTAAAGTAGATTGTTTCTTCTGGAAGATTGGCGTAAAAAATCAATAGATATTGTGCAAACCAAACATACGTCCAAAAAATAGAAAATCCGAATACCAATTTGCCTAAGTCATGAATTGTACTTTCTTTCACCGCATTTAGATAACCATTATCCTTTAATGTAAGAACAGTTAACATAATTGCTGCCAAACCTGCTACATGCCAAGAAGCTAAATGGTACCAACCGTACATAGTAGAAAACCAGTGCGTATCAATAGACATAGATAAATCCCAAGCTGAAGTCGACGAAGTAACTGCAAAGAATATCAAGAAGAATTTGGCATATTTTCTACTTGTATTGTAGTAAGCTAGGTCAGCATATTGATCTTCTAGAAGAGAATTCTTCCGAATCATCATCCATAATAGATACCAAATTACAAAGTAAGCAACAAGTCTGGCCAGGTAAAAGCCATTATTTAGATACCAAGATTTACCTGCGATTATTTTATCATAACTCTCTGATAGAGGGTCCATAATTCCTTCATGCGTCCAGTGCATTACAATATGTCTTGTAGAAGGTATGGCAAAAAGTGCTAGTAGGATTACAGAAGGAATTATCATAAACGCGGGAAACGCTTCAGGAACTCGCTTAATTGAAGCATACCAACCAGCCTTTGCAACATAATTATAAGACATGAAGAATACACCTACGACCGCAATACCAAGAAAATAAACGCTATTCATCCATAAATTTGCGATAATTCTTGAAAACAAGGTAGCGCCGTGGTGATCTTCGCCGTGACCATGAGCAGCATGATCTGCTCCATGTGTTCCTTCTGCACCGTGCCCTGTACTCTCCCAGACGCCAATGCTCCAATGATTATGAAGTAAAAACGCACCAAGTGCAACCATTAATATACCCAAAACAATGCCTAATCGTAGCTTTGATTTAAGTTCAGAGCTGAAAACAAATTGCTCTTCGATTGAATGTATTTCGTGTTTGTGAGCCATTTCTTAATAAGATTAACAATCCCCTTCCCTATGGGGTAATTTTACGAGCATAATTCCTTCTAGGGCGAAGGGCCTCATTACTTTTAATTAACTTCCTAACTGTAGGCGATGAACATAATGAACAATTTTCCATCTTTCTTCAGCTGTCATCTGTGCGCCGTGTGGCCACATCCGACCTTTTCCATGTGTAATCACATGAAAAATATGCCCACCACTTACATCTTTCAATGCATCAGAAGCGTAATTGGGAACCCCAGCATATTTCTGACCCACTTTCCCATCTCCAGCACCTTTTGTTCCGTGACAATGTTGGCAATATCTTTCATAAAGTAATTTTCCTTCTTCTTCAACCCCTTCAGACCATGCTATCGGGTTATTAAGAACCTTCGCAGCTAAATTTAGGCTATCCTTATGGATATCATATACCATCAAGTCTCTTGTATAGGTAGAATCCCCGTCATTTGAAAAGACTGTATTATAGTTCCTTCTAGATACTGTTCCTTGTACTGGTAATCTCATATTCATACCTTTTGGATTGATTGTATTTTCTCTCCATTGCGTTTGAGACTCGTACGCTCTTGAATTATACATATTCGGCGCAAATTCTATTCCAGTACTATTATTATCTTTACATGAAAAGATAGTAGCACTAACGAATAAAAGAGAGATTGCCGATAAATTTCTGATTTTCATAATTATTTGGTTTTCAACAATTTATACCTCTTTAATATTTACTTCCGACGCACCACTTTCCTTCAAGTACTCAGTAATTTCCAACTCAGAAGCAGAGTTTTTATCCACACTAATAGCCATAATAAACTTATCATCAGTGCTTCTTGGATCAAAAATCAATGGTTTCTTTGTAGGCCCTAAGTCTTCCATAAAGAAGAAAGTGAATGACATACCAAAAGCAGCAAAAAGAACTGTCATCTCAAACAAAATAGGAATATTTGTCGGAAATGGGAAGAAATTTTTCCCTCCTATATTCATTGGCCAATCTATTCCTAGTGTCCAAAATGTTAATAATAACGCGAGTGAGATACCTGTCACCCCAAATAAAAATGCTGGAACTCCCATTCTTGGTCTGTCATATCCAAGTGCATGATCAAGACCATGGATAGGAAAAGGTGTGAATACCTCATGTATTTTCACCCCTTTTTGTCTTACCTCTGTAACGGCATTTACTACGACTTCCTCGTCATCAAAAACACCGACTATATATTTTGTTTCTGCCATCTTTTTTTTATAAAAATGATTAATGAATGATTAGGCTGTTACTTTTTCTTTTGTCTCTTTCTTCTCAGATGAAGATTTCAATACCGACTTAACCTCAGCCATATTGACCACTGGCAAGAACTTTGAGAACAAGAAAAATAGTGTAAAGAATAAGCCAAAAGAGAAAATATAGTCACCAATATCACCCATTCTTGGCGTGAAATATGTCCAGCTTGAAGGCAAATAATCTCTGTGTAATGAGGTTACGATGATAACAAATCGCTCAAACCACATACCAATATTCACGATAACTGCAATTACGAAAGATACAACGATGTTTTCTCTCAATTTTTTGAACCAAAAAATTTGAGGTGATATCACGTTACAAGTCATCATTGCTGCATATGACCACCAAAGTGGACCTGTTGCACGATTGATAAATGCATAAGCTTCGTATTGTACTCCAGAATAAGCAGCGATAAAAAACTCTGTGATGTAGGCTACCCCAACAATTGAACCAGTAACCGTAATAATTTTATTCATCAACCCTATGTGCTCTATTGTGATGTAGTCTTCTAATTTATAAACTACACGCACAACTAACATTAAATTTTGCACCATTGCAAAACCTGAGAAAATTGCACCTGCTACGAAATATGGAGGAAAAATTGTCGTGTGCCATCCAGGGATAACCGAAGTTGCAAAGTCGAAGGATACAATTGTGTGAACCGACAATACTAGGGGCGTTGACAAACCAGCTAAAATTAGTGAGATGTCCTCATATCTAGCCCAAGCTCTAGCTCCACCTGTCCAACCAAGTGATAAAGTACCATAGATTTGCTTTCTAACGCCTGTTGCTCTATCTCTGATCGTAGCTAAATCCGGAATTAAACCGATAAACCAGAAGAGACAAGATACTGAAAAATAAGTAGAAATAGCAAAAACGTCCCAAACTAAAGGTGAGTTAAAGTTAACCCAAAGTGACCCAAATGTATTTGGTAATGGTAAGGCCCAATACGCTAACCATGGTCTTCCCATGTGCATCAGAATAAAAGATGCTGCACAGAGTACAGCGAAGATAGTCATTGCCTCAGCTGCTCTATTGATAGATGTTCTCCACTTCTGACGGAAAAGCAATAAGATTGCAGAAATAAGTGTACCGGCATGTCCAATACCTACCCACCATACGAAGTTGGTAATATCCCAAGCCCAACCGACCGTTTTGTTCAAGCCCCAAACACCAAGACCTTCCCACCAAGTCCAAAATAACCAACCTGTTCCATAAATTAGAACAAGTACCGAGATAGTAAGAGCCACTTTCCATTCTTTGGTGGGCTTACCTTCTACCTGCTTACAAATATCTACCGTAACATCATGGTAGGTTTTACCTCCTGTTACTAAGTGCTCACGGATAGGCGAAACTACTTGCATATTTTTAAGATTCAATTTAAGTGTGAATGGGTTTCTAATTTCTTAGAAACCCTTTGTATTGTTTCAGTTATTACGAAGCGACATCTTGTTTGTCCTTGTTTCTAATCTTAGTAAGGTAATTAATCTGTGGACGTACATTAATTTCTTCTAAAACTTCGAAAGCCCGACCATTCTCCTCTTGTGCTACTAATTTAGATATTTTTGATTCTGGATCTAGCATATCTCCAAATGTAATTGCACCTGTAGGGCAAGATTGAGCACAAGCTGTGATGATTTCACCATCAACCGGACGTCTCTTTTCTTTCTTCGCTTCTAACTTACCTGCTTGTATTCTTTGTACACACATCGAACACTTCTCAATAACACCTCTCGAACGAACTGTTACATCTGGGTTTAACACCATACGACCTAAGTCGTTGTTCATGTGGAAATCGAAATTATCGTTTTCAAAGTATTTGTACCAGTTGAAACGTCTAACTTTATAAGGACAGTTGTTTGCACAATATCTGGTACCAACACATCTATTATAAGTCATTTGATTTAATCCCTCCGAACTGTGTGTTGTAGCTAGTACAGGACAAACCGTCTCACATGGAGCATTTGAACAATGCTGACACATCATAGGTTGGATAACCACTTCTGGATTTTCAGACGCGATTTCCATTGCTCTCAAACCAGAAATTGACATGTTATCAGTCACATCCGCGTCTGTACTATAGTATCTATCAAGACGAATCCAGTGCATTTCACGAGCTCGAACAACCTCTTTCTTTCCAACTACTGGCACATTATTCTCTGCTTGGCAACTTACAAGACAAGAAGCACAACCAATACACGTATTGAGGTCAATAATCATTCCCCAATTATGGTTCTTCTTCTCATGTCCATTCCAAAGGGTGATTGTATTCGGTTTTCTTGGTCCTTCCGATGTCTCAATCATTGGCTCAAATCGGCCAGCCTTTGGATTTTTCACATACTCAGCTAAAATTGACTCTTGTACCACTGCTTGGCGCCCCATAACAGTTTCGTGTGTCTGTGTTTGCGCTAAAGTATATCCAGAGTTAACAACAGCGACCTTCACATCATTTGCTGAGTAAGCTCTTTGACCACCTACAATTGATGTAAATTCATACATATTAACCCCAACATTACCTGATTTACCTGCTGCTGTACGACCATAACCCATCGCGACTGAAACAGTATCATGTGCTTGGCCTGGCTGTATCAATACTGGAAGTTCAACCGATTTATTGCCTACTGTTAGACTAATCACATCTCCTTGAGCTATACCTAACTTATTAGCTGTTTTCTGTGAAACAGCTGCCGTATTCTCCCAAGTAACTTTAGAAATTGGATCTGGCAACTCTTGTAACCAAGGGTTATTTGCTTGCGATCCAGTTCCAATAGCGACAGATTCAAATACTGACAATTCTAAGTCACTTCCTTTTGCTGAACTAGCCGCCTTTGCTGCTGATACTAGATCTCCAACAAATGTTTTTTCAGATGCAGGCACCTGACTTCCCGCTATTTCAAAGACACCATCATGTAACGCTGTAACCCATGATGTTCCACCGAGTATATTGGCTTTCCAATACGATTTGATGTATGCTTGATAATCTGCACCTAAACCAGCCCACTTCATCAAACTAATTTCATACTGTCTTGTATTAAAGATGTTAGAAATTGTTGGTTGAATCAAGGAGTAAGAACCTCTTTTAGGTTCTACATCGCCCCATGACTCGAGGTAATGAGGTGTTGGTGCAATAAATTTACAAAGTTGTGCCGTTTCATCAGCCCGATCACTAAATGATACAGATAACTTAGTTTTTGCTATTACAGCTTTTAGTTCTTCACCCATCGAAGAGTCGTACACAGGATTAACTCCCATGAACAGAACAGTATCTACTGATCCACTCTTTAAGTCAGCAACTAGTTGAGAAATTACTTTATCAGACCCCTTCTTCGTATGAAGTGGCGTATTTAAATTAATCGTCGTGTTATATGAGCCCAAAAGTTGGTTCAACGCATTCACGACAACCTGTACATTTACATCATTCGAACCAGACACGACCAATGCGTTTCCTTTTGCAGCAGCTAAATCTTTTGCACACTTATCAAGGTTTGGCGTATTGACTACACTACCTTGTAATGGAGAACCTCCTAAGATGGCAGCAACTTTATTATAAAGCCCAACAACAAGCTTACCCTCTTCAGATGGCTTAATCATTGAACGGTAATCTGCTGCACCTCCAGTGATTGTCATACCAGTTTCAAATTGATAGTGACGAGACATCGTCTTTTTGCCGCCTTGCAAACTATTCAATTTTCTTGTTTCAGCCCATTGCCCTGCAAATTCAATAGGTGAGACCCAATTCCCTAAGAAATCACAGTTTATTCCGACAATTACATTTGCTTTATCAAAGTGGTAAGAAGGTACAACAGCCTGTCCGAAAGACAAACCATTTGCCTCGATTAACCCAGATGCAGAGGCAGCATCATATGTTAAATGTTGAGTCGTTGGATATTTTGCTACGAAATTAGCAATAACACTCAGTGCAGAAGGTGACATAATCGTGTTTGTCACGATACGAATCCCTTTGGAAGAAGATAAGCCAGAAACTACAGCTTTATCTAAATCTTCCCATGAAACATCTTTCCCTCCAGATTGTGGGCCTTTCAACTTTTCTACGTCGTACAATGAAAGAACCGATGCCTGAGCCCTTGCACTTGTACCTCCCTTTGTAATAGATGACAACTTGTTGCCTTCTACTTTAACGGGGCGACCTTCACGTGTTTTAACAAGTACGCTACAATATTCACCACCATCTACAAACGAAGTTGCATAGTAATTTGGGATACCTGGCTCTACGTCTTCTGGTTTATTCAAATAAGGAATCGTCTTTCTTACTGGTGCCTCACAAGCTGCCAAAGAAACAGCAGCCATACCAAACCCTAACACTTTCAAGAAATCACGACGATGTGTCGGTTCAAACCCCTCTACATCATCTAGATTAAACTCTCTGTCTGCATTTTTTACTAGATTAATGTCGTTCTTTAACTCCTCGACACCTTTCCAATATCTTTTATTCGTATTCTCCATGAGATTTATTTTATGATTGAAGTCTTTGGTCGACTTTTATATCTTATGCTTAAAAATATATGAATTAATAGTGACACTTAGCACACTCAAGTCCACCAATATCTTCTACCTTCATAGCGTCACTTGTTGTAGCATTATGAGCTTTAAGAAGATTATCATAGTAAGCATTGCCTTTTGCATTCACATCAGTTTGTCTGTGACAATCGATACACCAACCCATTGTCAGTGTTGAGCGCTGCTGAACAACCTCCATTTTAGGTATTTCACCATGACAATTAGTACATTCTAGCCCAGCTACATTTGTATGCTGTGCATGGTTAAAATAAGCTAAATCTGGAAGATTATGTACACGAACCCACTCGATAGGCTGATCTTTTTCAAGTGCAGTATAAATTTTTTGAATTTCAGGCGACTCTCTCTTGATTGCATTATGGCAATTCATACAAATATTTGCAGACGGAATACCCGCTTGCTTACCTTTATAAACACCTGTGTGGCAGTATGCACAGTCAATTTCATATTCTCCGGCGTGTAATTTGTGTGAGAAAGAAATCGGCTGCTTAGGTGCATAACCTTGGTGTACACCAATTCCAAACATTCCATCAAAACTTGCCTTTGTCGCTAACAAAATAAACATCCAAACGACCGCTGACCGAACCGTTTTGTTATTCACCAGTGCTTTTAAATTATCTTGTAGAACTTGAAGTGATGTTTTGCCTTCTTGTCCTGCCTTCTCAACTCCTGAAAGACGCGTTAACAACTGTAAAATAGCCAACAAGGCTACAAGCACCAAAGCCATGATAACAAGTAAAGCTACCAAAACAATATTGAAAAAATCACCGCCTCCAGCAGTAGAAGCAGCAACAGTACCTGTACCCTCTCCTCCTGCAGCGACAGGTGTAGGTGCAGGTGCCGCATTTGCAGTCTTTATGTAGGCTAGGATACCCTTGATTTCCGTATCACCGAAACTTGGAAAAGCAGTCATTTGCGTCTTATTGTACGCATTGTACAAATCAACAGCATATTTATCTCCACTCGCAATAACTCCATTTGGATTATTAATCCACTTTTTCAACCATTCGTAATCTCTACGGTCCTCAATACCTGCCATTCCTGGACCAACTACTTTATTACTTCCTACAGAGTGGCACTGAGCACAGTTGTTTTTAAACAATTTCTCCCCCAATGCAGCATCTCCCTCACTCGCATCTGCTCCTGCAGCATCTTGACTGAATGACGTCTGAACTACGCAACTAAATATAATTGCAAACGCGATTGTTGATTGTATTATTCTTTTTAGCATAATGTAACGATAATAAGCCTTTTTTCTATTTGCAAATCTAAGGTAGGAATGATTTTAATCAAAAAGTTATTACATTTTTTTCATAGAAGTTTTCAATTTAGAATTAGTATAAATAAGTATATAACCAATTCATTATCAATTAATTACAATCAAATTACCTTATAAATATAAGGTATATAGATAAAAATAAATTGTATTTTATCAGGATAAAGAAACAATTTTCAAGCACTTTGCGAAGAACACGGAACTAAAGTACAAGTACTATGTAATTCTTTTTTGGCTTGATTGATAAAAAAGAGAGGCAATCGCATCATTTAGTAAATGGCTATAAACAAAAAAAGCGACAAAAGTCGCTTTTCAAAGAGGTCCCGAGCGGATTCGAACCGCTGTAGAAGCTTTTGCAGAGCTCTGCCTAGCCACTCGGCCACAGGACCTAACTATTTAGGAGTGCAAAGTTAAGCACTTGTGATTCTAAATCCAAATTTTTAGACAAAAAGAATAGGGAGAGACATCACATCTCTCCCCATAATTTATCTAAAAAAATCAATTACTCACCTTTCATTTGATCTTTCAAAGCAGCAAGTGCTTCTAGATCTCCAAGTGTTGACTTCTCTGCTTCTGGTAATTTTGAACCTTTATCAGCTGAAGTTGCCTTTGTTGACTTCTTCTTCGCAGTTGCTTCTACAGGCGCTTCCCACGTTTTGCTGTGTGAGAGTACAATTCTCTTTTCTTCTTTATTGAACTCAATAACAGTGAAAGAGAGTTTATCACCTACTTCGGCAGATGAACCATCTTCTTTAGCCAAATGCTTCAAAGATGCATATCCCTCGATACCATATGGCAACTCAAGGACTGCTTGGTTATTTGCTTTAGAATTGATTGTACATTCGTGAACAGTATCTAAACCAAAGATGCTTTCAAAAGTATCCCAAGGGTTTTCTTCTAAATGCTTGTGACTTAACGCCAAACGACGGTTTTCACCATCAAGCTCAAGTACAACTACCTCAAGTTCATCACCTACTTTAACAAAGTCAGAAGGGTGTTTTACTTTCTTAGTCCAAGACAAATCTGAAACGTGAACAAGACCATCAATACCTTCTTCTAATTCTAAGAACAAGCCGAAGTTAGTCAAGTTACGAACCATACCCTTATGTCTTGTACCTACAGCGTATTTACTTAGTAAATCTTGTTTTGTCCAAGGATCTTCTGTTAACTGTTTGATACCCAATGACATTTTTCTGTCATCGCGATCAAGCGTAAGTACAACAGCAGCGATTTCGTCACCGATTTGCAAGAAATCAGATGGATTACGTAAGTGTTGTGACCAAGACATTTCAGAAACGTGAATTAACCCTTCAACACCTGGCTTCAACTCAAGGAAAGCACCGTAATCTGCGATATTAACGATTTTACCTGAAACCTTCGAACCAATTTCAAGACCTTCCGCTAACGAATCCCATGGGTGAGCCTCTAGTTGCTTCATACCAAGTGAAATACGTTTCTTATCATCATCAAAATCAAGCACTACTACATTGATTTTATCATCAAGTTTAAGTACTTCATTCGGGTGATTCACGCGGCCCCAAGAAATATCTGTGATGTGTAGTAATCCATCTACACCACCAAGGTCGATGAATACACCGAAGTTCGTAATATTTTTAACAACACCCTCAAGAACCTGACCTTTTTCAAGGTTAGTCAAGATTTGTTGACGTTGAATTTCTAGATCTTTTTCAATCAAGACTTTGTGAGAAACGACTACGTTATCGTTTGCGTGGTTAATCTTAACCACCTTAACTTCCATACGTTTTCCAACAAAAACATCGAAATCACGGATAGGTTTCACATCAATTTGAGAACCTGGCAAGAAAGCTTCAATTCCAAAAATATCAACGATAAGACCACCTTTCGTACGACGCTTAACCAAAGCATCAACGATTTCATCACCTTCGAAAGATGATTCAATTTTCGACCAAGCAGTCAAGATTCTTGCCTTTTTGCGAGAAATGACGAGTTGACCTAATGCATTTTCTTGCTTTTCGATGAATACTTCTACTTTATCACCGATTTTCAAGTCTGGTAAGTCTTTGAATTCAGAACGTGAAACTAAACCATCTGATTTGAAGCCAATGTTTAGCAAAACCTCTCTGTCAGAGATACCAACAACAGTTGCATCTACAACATCTTTTTCTTCGATGCTTGTAACAGTTTGCTCATAAAGTGCTTCTAATTCCGCTTTCTCAGCTGCAGTGTAACCAGAGCCAATACCTTTTTTCGATACTTTGTCCCAATCAAAATCGGGAAATTCTTGATTTGTCATATACTAAATGAATCACTCCTTTAAATACATACACACTCGGAGCTGTTGTGTGTAAAATTTTGGTTTGTAAATAAAATGATTGTAAAAAGGTCACAAAAATAGTTAAAATTTACGATGAGAAAAAAAGATACTTGTTTTTCTCTAATAAATATTTGACAAATAAGGAATTATATCAATTTACGATACCAAGAAATGGTTTCCATTCATTATCTACGGTTCCATTTGAATCTCTAAGGAAACTTAAAAATGTTGGCTTATATGGTTGATGCGACATCAACATAAAAGCTTCCTCGGGCGTATAATCTCCTTTTCTAGCATTACATTTTCGACAAGCAGCCACCAGATTATCCCAGCTCGTTTTTCCACCACGAGACTTGGGCATCACGTGATCTAAGGTCAAATCTTCCTTGTTGCCGCAATAAACACATTGATGTTTGTCTCTTTTAAAAATATTCCCTCTCGATAATTCAACACTCTTATAGGGTACATTTACATATTGACTGAGACGGATAACCGAAGGGTAAGGAAAAGACCGGGTTACAGATCTTAACTTTAAATTTGAATTTGAGGCTACTAATTCTGCCTTTCTTAAATATACTAAGATAAAAGCCTTTGAGACAGTACATAAGCTAATAGCGCTGTAATCTGCATTTAACACTAACACTTTCCTTCCCATATAAAAGATAAGTTGTTTTGGTATGTAGCAAATTAAAATATTTAACCTGAAAAACCAAATACAACTTAAAGAAAAAACTAACAAAACATTTGACTATCAAATAGATAGTAGCTTACTTCTCCATTCTAGCCATTTCTCTCGCAGTGTCTTTTGACTTGATTGACTCTCTTTTATCATACAATTTCTTTCCTTTTGCTACCGCTAGATTTATTTTAGCATAGCCATTGTCACTTATGTATAACTTAGTGGGAATCAGTGTAAGACCTTTATCTAGAAGCTTAGAGGCAATTTTACGGATTTCTTTTTTATTTAGTAGCAACTTTCTGTCTCTAAGGGGCTCATGGTTTAAGTAAGACCCTTGGTCATATTTTGAGATATGAAGGTTTTTGATAAACACTTCACCATCATGGACAAAACAATAGGCATCAGTAATGGTTACTTTGGCTTCACGTACAGACTTTATTTCCGTACCTGTTAAAACAATTCCAGCCGTGTAAGTATCCAAGAAGAAGTACTCAAAAGAAGCTCGTTTATTGGGGATATTAATCTGTTTTTGAGCTGGCTTTGACATAATTCGGGTATGTTATTTCTTAATTAAATAAATATAAACTTTAAAAAACTAAAATCCCTATCTCAATTTTAGAAATAGGGATTCCGACTTACGTGCTTTCCTAATAATCCGGCCACTGTATGAACAGTAACTGATGGATTAAATCTTTAATATTTATATTGCGTTATTGTTTCGTAACGCATACGATATTTGCTAATCTTGAGTCAAAATTAACAACTGGAATTTACATTTGCAATAATTTGCTTCAATTTTTTCAGGGTTTTTAATCGAAAAATCTAAGAAAATAACAAAAAGATACAAAGCAAATCGAAATTTAGACGGAAAACTCAGAAACTCTACATAAAAAAACGGTGTTGTATAGTAACTTTGATGGAAGTATTCAAAAATAAATTGAAAAAATATTGTTAAACTCACCCCTCATATCCACTGCTAAGAAACAAGAAACAGCAGTCTTGGTTGGACTTATTACGCAGAAACAAAACGCTGAAAAAACGAAAGAGTATTTGGACGAATTGGCGTTTTTAGCCTTGACATCTGGCGCGGAAACTATCAAAACGTTTGTACAAAGACTAAATTACCCAGATCACAAAACCTTTGTTGGTAAAGGAAAGCTAGAGGAAATACAAACTTGGCTTAAAGATAATCCTGTAGATACAATCATATTTGATGACGATTTATCTCCTATACAGGTTAGAAATCTTGAGCAGGCTTTCAAAGAAATAAAGGTATTGGATAGAAGTTTATTGATATTAAATATTTTCTCTCAAAGAGCGCAAACAGACCAAGCCAAAAGACAGGTTGAACTCGCACAGTATCAGTACCTTTTCCCTAGACTAACCCGAATGTGGACTCACTTAAGTCGCCAAAAAGGGGGAATCGGAATGAGAGGGCCTGGTGAAAAAGAGTTAGAGACAGATAAGCGAATTGTACAAGATCGAATCGCGTTTCTAAAAGAAAAACTAGCAAAAATTGATAAACAATCAGCTACAAGACGAAAGGAAAGAAATCGTTTGGTTCGGGTAGCATTGGTCGGATACACTAATGTGGGCAAATCAACGCTCATGCAACGATTGGCTAAAGCAGACGTATTTGCAGAAAATAAACTTTTTGCTACCATTGATTCGACGGTTCGTAAAGTCGTTTTAGGCAATATCCCCTTTCTATTGACAGACACCGTTGGGTTTATTAGAAAATTACCAACAACCTTGATTGAATCCTTCAAGTCAACCTTGGATGAAATCCGAGAAGCTGACATTCTGCTTCATGTTGTGGATATTTCGCATCGTGGTTTCGAAGAACATATTGAAATTGTCAATACAACTCTCTCAGAAATCAAAGCAAAAGACAAACCTACTATACTTATTTTCAACAAGTTAGATTTGTATGAACCGGAATCAGAAGAAGGTTTAGATAAACATTTAGCAACAGAAGAGGACTTACAGAAAAATCTAGCACGGTTCAAAGAAAGTTATCTCAATAAGAATATGGACAATGTCGTGTTTATCTCGGCCGGGAAAAACGAAAACATGGCTGAACTTCGAGAGATTCTTGTACAATTGATATCCAAAAGGCATTTTCAAATATATCCCAATTGGGATCCTAGGCAAAACCCGATGTATGACTGGCAAGGGGAAATTGACGGTGAATTTACCGAATAGAAAAGATGCGTCGAAGTAGAATGGGCTACTTAACAAGAAGTACCTATATGAATTAATTTCGAAAGTACGACTGCCCTACAAATAAGAAAAGCCGAGTTCCCAACTAAAAATTGGCAATTCGGCTTTTTTAATAGAAGCTACATTCTTATTTATTTTTGACAGAGGTTATATAAGAAATAATATCCTCTTCAAGCTGATTCGCATCTTGTAAAACGCGTATGAATTGACTACCAATAATTGCGCCAGCAGCAAACTCCGAAGCTTTATGAAAAGACTCCGAATCTTTGATACCAAAGCCAATCAAACGAGGATTTCGTAAATTCATCTCATTTACACGATTAAAATACGATTCCATAGTGTTTGATATTCCGGATGTTGCACCCGTTACACTTGCAGACGAAACCATATAAATAAATCCTTCTGAGATTTGATCAATCCTTCTGATTCTTTCCTCTGAAGTATGCGGAGTGATCAAAAAAATATTAATTAATCCGTAAGCATCAAAAATAGGCTTATACTCTTCGTAGTATTCATCCATGGGTAAATCAGGAAGAATAAGACCATCTACACCTACTTCTTGGCATTTTTTACAAAAGTTTTCAACTCCAAATTGGACGACTGGATTCAAATAGCCCATTAATACAACAGGAATTGAGATTTCAGAGCGCATACCTTGCAGTTGCTCAAACAATACAGCGAGTGTCATCCCGTTTTCAAGTGCAACTTGGTTTGACTGTTGAATTGTCTCTCCGTCGGCGATGGGGTCAGAGTAAGGCATGCCAATTTCAGCAATATGTGCTCCTCCCTTCTGTATCGCAGCCAATACATTTCTTGTGTCATCGAGGGCAGGAAAACCCGCAGTAAAATATATATTAAGTACAGGTTCTTTCACCTGCTCAAACATACGAACAATTTTATTCATCTATTTACTAAGTCAGGAAGGACACGACCTTCGTTAATCTTTAATCCAATAATCAACAACTAATACTTTATCAAGGATAGGGCCAAGTAATGCACCGAATGCTTTGTGGTCTGGATGGGGTAAATAGACAGCTCTATCTGCCTCAGACGAAAAAGTCAAAAAGTAACAGTGCGTAAATCCTTGGTTTAATCCTTCTGGGCTATTATTTAGACCCCATTCAAAGCCCCGAATTTCGTTTATTTTACTAGGCAATGCCTTGAATGCTGCTTCAACTTTTGCAATTTCTGTAGCAGAGGCGCTATCCTTAAATTTAAACAAAACGACATGCCGGAGTGTGGTCGGTGTAGTTTGTGCCATTGTGTAATTTGCGAAAGCTGTTGCAAGGAAACAACCAAGTGCAAGTAAAAAGGTGGGTATACTTTTCATTATAAAAATTTCATATAGGTTGATAAATCTTTATCACCTCTTCCAGAAAGACCGATGACAATGGTTTCTTCGGGCAGTGCATGTAAGTAAGGTAAAACGGCTAAGGCATGGGAAGTTTCGATGGCAGGAATGATTCCTTCCAACTTAGCAAGTTCAAAGCCAGCCTTTAGCGCCTCTTCGTCTGTGATGGCAAAAAACTCAGCCCTCTTGGACTCCCACAGATGCGCATGAAGCGGACCAATACCCGGATAATCTAAACCAGCAGAGATAGAATGTGGCTCAACTACCTGTCCATCAACAGTTTGCATAAGTAAACTTTTACTTCCATGCAAAATACCGGGGCGTCCTAAAAAAGTGGTTGCTGCAGACATTCCCGATTCAACCCCATGCCCAGCGGCTTCTGCTGATATTATACGTACAGACGGTTCGTCTAAATAGTGAAAGAAAGTCCCTGCGGCATTTGAACCTCCACCCACACAAGCAATCACATAATCAGGATTTTCTGTTCCTGTTTTTTCAAATAATTGCTTCCGAATTTCTTCAGAAATAACCGATTGAAAGCGTGCAACCATATCTGGATATGGGTGTGGCCCCACTACACTACCAATAATATAATGCGTATCTACTGGATTATTTATCCAATGTCTCATGGCTTCATTTGTAGCGTCTTTCAAGGTTCTTGAGCCACTTTTAGCAGGTCTTACCTCCGCTCCGAGCATTTTCATTCTAGCTACATTAGGTGCTTGTCTTTCAATGTCAACTTCACCCATATAGACAATACAATCCATACCCATCAAGGCGCAAACTGTTGCCGTAGCTACACCATGCTGGCCAGCGCCTGTTTCCGCAACTATCTTATTTTTACCTAATTTTTTTGCAAGAAGAATCTGCCCAATCGTATTATTTACTTTGTGAGCACCCGTATGACATAGGTCTTCTCTTTTCAAATAAACAGTCGTTTGGTATTTTTCTGACAGACGTTGTGCCAAGTACAAAGGGGTGGGTCTACCTACATAATCTATCAAAAGCTGATTAAACTCAGCTTGAAAGTCAGGTTGATAAATAATGGATAAATAATTCTCTTTTAATTCTTGGATATTGGGATACAGCATTTCAGGTACATACGCTCCACCAAATTGGCCGTAATATCCTCTTTCGCTAACTCCAAAAGCTGAATTGGTTACATCAATCATAATTTATGTTTGTTAAATTCGTCTATTTTATGGGATAAAACTGCCAATGTAGTACTATTTTTATTCGCAGGAGAGTGTTCAAACCGACTGTTTACATCTACTCCCCAAAAGGGTATATTTTGCCAATTGGGCAAGTTTTGAAAGTTTTCTAAACATATCCCTCCTGCTAGTAAAAAAGGTTTTGATAAAGGATAGGAGTTCAGTAAATCCCAATCAAATGATTGTCCTGTTCCTCCATGGCTTCCGCTCTTTGTATCAAACAGAAAATAATCTATGAGTGGCTCTAGCTTAGCAAGTTCATCGAAATCAATCTTTTCACCTACTCCAACTGCCTGTACAATCTCAAGGTTTGCTTTTTTGAGTTCTTTATAAAAAGATTCTGAAAGCGGTTCCCCATGAATCTGAACAATGTCTAATTTGAATGCCGTAGCTTGTTCCATTAACCACTCTACAGATGGATTGACAAATACGCCCACTTTTTTTGTAGGATACGACCAGTTTTGTAAGAAACTAGGAGATAGTTTTCCGACAACATAGCGAGGAGATTTGGCATAAAAGATAAAGCCCATCCAATTGGGTCGAAGTGTCAGAACCTCATTGATATTTTGCTCGTCGCGCATGCCACAGACTTTCCAATTCATGACAATTCGGCGATAAATTTAGCAAGTAAATCAGATGGTCTAGTAGAACGCATAAACGCCTCTCCTATTAAAAAACCCTGATAACCAACATCTTGCAATACGCGTACGGTTTCAGGAGAATCTATACAACTTTCGGATATTTTAACTTTGTCCGCTGGGATAATTGCGGATAAGTCAAGAGAGGTTTGGACATTGGCTTCCGAGAAAACCTTCAGATTCCGGTTATTCACACCCACGATATCTATATTTTTGAGTGGGGATTTTACCAATTCCTCCTCATCGTGTACTTCCAATAGAACTTCAAGACCGAGTTCATGGGCAAGACCACTCAATGTTTCTATTTCTGATGGTTCTAGACAAGCAGCAATCAATAAAATAACATCAGCACCCCATGCTTTTGCTTGGTATACTTGGTATTCATCCACCATAAAATCTTTTCGAATCAATGGGGTAAGTGGATTTTTCTCCCGCGCAATGAATAAATCCTCTTTAAATCCACCAAAGAAAACAGTATCCGTAAGAACTGATATTCCTGCAGCGCCTGCTTCTGTGTACCCCATTGTGGTTTCAGCAACACCGGCACCTGCATTGATTAGTCCTTTTGAAGGAGACTTTCGTTTGAATTCAGCTATGATTTGCGAGGAGCCTTCTGCTTTTAGTGCATTCACCAATGAATTTCCTATTCTATGAAAGATAGGTTCATCTTGCAATCGTTGTACATGTAAAGAGCTTTGCGCTCGGGCTACCTCGTAGCGTTTATTCTCTACTATTTTCTCTAAAATGGTCATAACATTCAATATATATATGTAGCGGATTCAGATTTTTTGCGTAGTTAATTTACAAATTTCGCAAATTAATTGATTTTTCAACCGGATAATTGGGTGAAATCCTGATTCTAAAAAGAAACCTCTTGTATGAGTAACAGTTCATACAAGAGGTTAATTAATATTTTTTATTTGCCTTTTCTTACTTGATAACAGCAGGAATTACCTCCCCCATCGTACCACTTGGTGCCAATATTTTAAGTAGAGCTGCCAAAGTAGGAGCTGTATCTGCTACACCCGTACGCTCGTACGTTTTCCCTTGCGCAACGCCAGCACCATAGAAAATGAGTGGAATATGTGTATCATAGTTGTATGTTGACCCGTGTGTGGCTGTGATAGAACTAGCAATCCAGCCTGGCATTGTCACTAACTGAATATCTCCTGAACGCACAGAATGATATCCATTTTTAAATAATTCTTGCAAATGATGATTCAGATTAGATGCTCCAATTTCATCTGAAAGAATTACATCTGAAATACCTTCAAATTCCATGAGAATTGGGCGAATGAGCGCATGGATTTCTTTCATAGTAATGCCTTTCGCAGCTATCTTTTTTCTATCAAAGTAAAGTTGATAGTTTGCAGATGACTCATAGAAACTCGCATCACCGTATTTTTCGGTGAGCGTTCTCTTAACTGCTTTTACCATGTCTGAATACGCCAAACGCCCAGCAGGCAATTTATATTTCTTCCACATATCAGTTACATCCATCACGCCATGATCTGCGGTTAAGAAAACAGTAAAATTATCTTTCCCGACCCACTTGTCAAGGAAAGAAAGGAGTTCAGCAATATCTCTGTCTAGACGTAGATACATATCTTCAGTTTCAACAGAATAAGGACCAAAAGCATGACCTACGTAATCTGTTGAGGAGAAACTGACTGCAAGGAAGTCTGTTGTTCCATTTCTACCTAGATTCTCATTTTTGATTGCTTCCAAAGCCAGTTCCTTCGTGAGCGTCAAGCCATGTGGTGAAGTAGACAAAGCGGCAAAGGACTCACCAAAAGACGCGGTAAAAGTGTACGGAAAAAATGATTTTTTATCCGCTGTGATTTTCGATTCATACGGCTGGTCATCGGCTTCACTTTCAGTGTACTGTTCGATAGGGAGGAGTGTTTTCCACCCTTCTTGAAGAAGCTGATTTGCTCTTTTTTTATCGTTGTAATTTTTCACCCAACTAGGTAATTCCTCTGAATAGAACGTACTTGTTATCCAGTTTCCTGATTTTGCATCAAACCAAAATGCTCCATTGGCTGAGTGTCCAGCAGGTAAAATGGCCCCTCTATCCTTCAATGAAATACCAATTACTTTTGACTTGAAATTAGTGGCTAAATGTAATTGGTCTGTAATTGTGCTTGTCAATAGATTTTTAGGTGACATTTTTCCAGCAGATACATTTGAGCTACCGACCGTCCTCACCGTTGTGTCAGACACACAATACATTTCTCTTTTATTCGAGCGGTCAAACCATTCATTACCAACAATTCCATGCATAGAAGGAACAGAACCCGTATAAACAGATGCATGCCCTGCTGCCGTCACTGTTTGAGCATAATCATAATGGTGGTTATGACAAACAAACCCTTGGTTCATCAGTCGTTTAAATCCACCTTCTTGATATTTATTGTAATATCTATGTAAGAAATCGTATCTCATTTGGTCTACCACGATACCTACAACAAGGGGTGGTTTGGAGGAAGAAACCGTTGAATTTTTCTGTTGTGCGCATACAGAGTAACTGCATAGCAAAAGAGAAAGAGCCACAAATGTTCTCATAAACTTCGTTTTTAATGAATAAATTTCAACAAAAATACCTTTAAATACCGAGAAGTGCCTTTTATCTACATCATTGTTATGTAAAATCGAATAAAGTGTAGATATAAACCCACAAAAATAGCGAGATAGCTACTTTTATTTGGACGAATAATCAATTATAAACTCAGATAAATCTGGCAGGTATGTCTTTTTACGTTTCAATTCATGTTGGTATATTGTTCGTCCGAGTTCGCCCATGAAGGGGAAACCAACATTTTCATAATCGTATTTGTCATCATTAAATATACCATCGCTATTGCAATGGATAACAGCAGAGAGCATAAACTCGACCTTATTTTCAAAATCAACGACATAGGCATTATCAATTAAATAGCCGTATGCATCACCCACCTTATTAAAGATACGGATATTGGAGGGCATCTTTTCTTTTTTATCCCCAAAAAGGAGGAACTTTACATAACTATCGTAGTACTCTTGTGGCGCATAAGTTGGATATGGTTGTTCTGAGGGCAATTGCGACATATATCTACGAACAAATTGGTAGTCGTCAGGAGAAAGATTAAATTTTGCCCCTTCAGGAACTGCATTCGGAAAGAGTATCGCTGTGAGCATCCGTTGTTGATCAGCGAGTAAAAAAACATTTTTCGAAGCAAAGTCAAACGGCTCATTGATTAATTTATCCGCTTTGTAGTACCCTTTTCCTCTGAGAATCGGGAAAGCGTTTACATAATTTTTTGATGATTCTTGCGCAGATTGAGTAAAAACCAGCGTGCTATCTTCTATTCTGTTTTTGCTATCCGAGAAAAAGCGAACACGTGGAGTTATTTTATTTTCTTCGCTAGAATAGGGAACAGACAAACGATGGGCAATGCGGGTATTCAAATATCCTTTTCTATGCAGATAATAATTGAAGTAGTCTATTCCGAGAAAATCATACAAGCGATTATAGGCATCGTTATCACTTACAAGCAATATTTTTTTTGCGTAATGTGCTACAGTTGCGTGCCCGTTTTCAGCAGTCGTGTCACCCTGCACAGCCTCATGACCTGGAAAAGCGCTATCAATGAGGAGAGGACTATGTTTTGAAAAACCGTCTCGATTGTTTACGTTTTTGTTGATTTTTTCAAGTGCGAGTAAAACGGCTGGTAACTTTACCGTACTAGCAGGATAAAAATATGCCGAGGGATTGTGATTCAAATAAAAGGTTGTAAACTCGGGTCTATTTGCTGCATCTCTATCAATTTGTGTATAAATTATTTGGATTTCCCACGCCTCTGCATTTTTCAAAATAGGACGTAAATTTTTACTTTTTTCAAGTATTTTGACTAATTCTGGAGATGTTTGTGCTTGGCTGAATGTAAGCGACGTGGCAAGAAAAAAACATAGATAAAAGAACTTCGATTTGGAGAGGTATGTAAAAAAATGCGTCATGGTTAAAAGGTAAACTTAGTATATGAATTAGGATTTGAGATAAATTTGCAAAGATGAAGAGGCAATGCCCTACTTATACAAAAGTAAGAGATGAAGAGTAGGCAAAAAACAATTTTACGAATTTTAAACTTTTTACAAGAAAAACCAATGAAACCATTCCTATTTTTCCTTTTAATTGGAATTCTACTTAGTTGCGGACAAGTGAAGCGAGTAGATACAGCAGAAGTCAAAAAACATATCAACGATTATAAAATCGTCAAGGTCGATAATGCGACCATCAATCTTCAAGCAGAGAAATTTGGAAGAGGTGTTGTAGATTCAGTGTACCGCATACTTATCTCTAATCCAACTATATGCCAGTTATCCGAAATAGCGTTGGTAGATTCCCTTCAAAAAAACTCGCGTATACACATTTCTTTACGAACATCACAGCAACTTCAAAATACATCAGACACGCTTTATCCACAAGAGAGAAGCATTTTGGAGGCATATCAATATAGTTTTGAGAATAAACTTCGTATGGATGACAACCTTCAGCGGATTGTAGATACACTTTTCATTTATACTCGACCAGTATTAACAGAAAAAACACGCATTTCTTCGTGCTTGGAGAATAGTGACGCTGGTTTCCATGTTCTTGTTATGCGCATGACCAAAGCCGACATTATTAAAAGTTTACCTAAAAAGAAAAAATGATTATTGAGGGTAGTATTGCCAATTTCTAAGAAAAAAGTGTAGTTTTGTGCCCCATATGGAGAAAATATTCACACATATCACCCGAGCGTCACAACTATTCCTTTTAGTAGTTGTTATGGTAGCCAATTCGTTGGCCAACCACGCTGTCTCCTATGATTCGTCGTTTGACACAGAACAGTCAACCGAAACACAAGCAGCAGACTCAACCGACAATGACACGACTGTCAGTGAGTTATCCATTCAATCGCTTGCCCCATCTCATGCCTTTTCTTTTGATAACCAAGTATATATTTTACCTACACAGCAAATAGCCAATTGGCATTTTTCTGTAATCAACTACTTACCTAGACAATTATCTGGGTACTTTACTTCCTACTTTGCTAATATTTTTGAGCGTCTCATCGCCATCAATGCACCCTGATTTTCAATTAATTTAAGGGTTCTTCCATCCCAACTCTGCATTCATTTATTAATTATACTTAAGTAAACATTCCCTTCGTGTTTTACTTTCCAACTTTTGTGTTTCATCTTCTTTGCGAAGGGCAAAGAAAACGTAAATCAAATCTATTATGAGAAATAAAGGCGGAATAGTAGCTTTATTGGTTACTTTCTTGGCAATCAGTGTTTACTTTCTTGTTCGTACATGGAAAGTAAACGACATTCGTAAAGACGCAGAAGCGTATGCACTAACAGCTGATGGGAACATCGACCCCATCAAAAAACAAAGTTATTTAGATTCTTTGTGGAAAAAAGACGTATTTCTTGGCAGTACGCTTGAAGACCTAACCAAGCAAGAACTAGGGCTAGGTTTGGACTTAAAAGGGGGTATGCACGTCATCCTAGAAGTTTCTCCTGCTGAAATCGTTCGCGCACTTGCTGGTGGTTCTAGAGACCCACGCATCAATACAGCAATTGAAAACGCAACCAAAGCAGCCGTAACAAGCAGCTCTAACTATGTTGACTTATTTGTTGCTGAATACAGAAAGTTATCTCCAGACATGAAACTTGCCTCTATTTTTGCCAATACAGCTAACAGAGGTATTCTAAGCTTAGCTTCTACAGATGCTGAAGTAATCAAATATGTCAAAACAGAAGTAGATGGTGCATTTGATAGAGCTTTCCGTGTGATTCAAACGCGTGTTGATAAATTTGGGGTAGCTAACCCGAACTTACAGCGTTTACCTGGAACCAACCGTATCCAAGTTGAATTACCAGGCGTTGACAACCCACAGCGTGTACGTAAACTATTATCGGGAGCTGCAAAACTTGAGTTTTGTCAAGTAGTTGAGTTCCAAGAAGTATCTAGCTCATTTGATGCATTAACAGCTATGTTGGCGCAAATGGACATTGAAGAGGCAGCAAAGAAGAAAACAGCGACTCCGAAAGCAAAAGTTGATTCAACAACAAATAGCTTAACGGCACAATTGGCTGCAAAAACGGATTCAACAAAAGCAGATTCTGCAACATTAAATAACGCATTTAGCCGTCTTTTCACGTCAGGTACATATTCTATGCTTGGCGTTCGCGTGAAAGATACCGTTCGTGTCAATGCTCTGATGAAAAAACCAGAAGTACAAGCATTATTCCCAGCTAGTTTGAGCTTTGTGTATGACATTAAACCTGTCATGAATGCAACAACAAACGAAGAGGTTGTCGATTTATACATGGTGAGAGATCTAGGAAAAGCACCGTTGGAGGGTGACGTAGTAACAAATGCAACGCAGGATTACGACCCAACTACTGGAAAGCCAAATGTAGATATGCAAATGAATGCAGAAGGGGCCCGTAAATGGAAAGCACTTACGAGTGCAAACATTGGCCGCCGTATCGCCATCATCTTAGATAATTACGTGTATTCAGCACCGAATGTACAATCTGAAATTTCAGGAGGCCGCTCGAGCATTTCTGGAAGTTTTTCTATCGAAGAAGCGCAAGACTTAGCTAATGTATTGAAGGCAGGTAAACTACCAGCACCAACGAATATCATTGAAGAAGCTGTAGTTGGAGCGACCGTTGGTTCGGATGCAGTACGTGCAGGGGTGATATCATCGGCTATTGGCTTGTTATCTGTTCTTTTATTTGTACTCATTTATTACAACCAAGCAGGTTGGATTGCAAATATTGCCCTTTTGGTTAACCTTGTTTTACTACTTGGTGTAATGGCGTCATTTGGTGCAACTTTAACACTTCCAGGTATTGCCGGTATCGTTCTTTCTGTCGGGATGTCGGTCGATGCAAACGTACTTATTTATGAACGTATAAAGGAAGAATTGAACAACGGTAAACCTTTTGGTGTAGCTATCTCAGAGGGCTTCAGACACGCGATGCCGTCTATCATTGACTCGAACGTAACCACATTAATTACAGGTATTATCTTGTTTGTTTTTGGAACAGGATTGATTCTTGGCTTTGCAACTACCCTACTTATCGGTATTTTCACCTCGTTATTCTGTGCGATTTTTATTACTCGTTTGATTTTCGAACAATACATCAAGAAAGGTAAGTCTGTGAATTTCTTTACGAAATGGACAGAGAAATTATTCAAAGATGCAAATTTCGACTTTGTTACACGTCGCCGTACTTTCTACTTTATTTCAGGTGGAATTATCTTGGCTGGTATCATCTCGATTGGTATCAAAGGATTTGGTTTAGGTGTGGATTTCAAAGGTGGACGTACGTATGTAGCTAAATTTGAAAAGACAGTGAGTACAGAAGATGTACGTTCTGCCTTGGAAAAAACCTTTGAAGGTGCAGCTATTGAAGTAAAAACATTTGGTGGATTTGACCAAGTGAAAATTACCACTCCTTACAAAATCGACAATACCTTACCAGAAGTTGAGCAAGAAATCAAAACAGGAATCGAAGCTGTGATTTCGGATATTAAAGGAAATAAAGGAGAAATTATGAGTTCTTCGAAAGTAGGTCCAACGATTGCAAACGACACAATTTGGTCGGCACTCAAGGCTATCTTCTATTCACTTGTTGTTACCTTCATTTACATCTATATTCGTTTCAAGAACTTTGCATTTGGTTACGGAGCTGTTATTTCACTTTTCCATGATGTATTGATTATCTTGAGTATTTTCTCGATTTTCAATGGCATTCTTCCTTTCTCTTTGGACATCGACCAAGCTTTTGTAGGTGCTGTTTTAACCTTAATGGGTTACTCGATGAACGATACAGTTGTCATTTTTGACCGTATTCGTGAATACTTGAACGAGAAAAGAGGTGCAAACGAGACTATCGCATCTGTCATTAACAACGCGTTAAACACTACCTTGAGCCGTACAGCTGTAACAGGTGTAACGACATTACTTGTCTTATTAATCCTGTTGGTATTTGGTGGTGAAACCATCAGAGGTTTCATCTTCGCTATGTTTATCGGTGTGATTGTTGGTACGTATTCTTCGCTCTTCATTGCAGCGCCATTGGTAGTAGATACCATGCAGCGGAAAGCAAACAAAGAGAAAAAAGAAGCAACAAACTAAGTTATCTCCGTACTTTCAAAAAAGGCTAGTTCAGATTTGGACTAGCCTTTTTTTATTCTACTAAGAAAAATCGGTTGTATGCTATTTTGCGTCCTAACATTTATCCCTACATTTGTTTTGCAAAAATTGTTTGCCCACTTCATTTCGTTGTGGGCTTTTTTACCCATTTCTCGTATCTATTTATTTTCATGAAGCATTTCATTTCACCCAAAGATGTCCCCAATATACCTGCCTTGATAGAAGAAGGACTTGCCTTAAAGGCCAATCCGTACGGTTTTCAGCATCTAGGTAAAAATAAAACCATTGGTCTTCTTTTTTTCAACTCATCTTTAAGAACACGGCTCAGCACCCAGAAAGCGGCGAGTAATTTAGGTATGAATGTAATGGTGATGAACGTAGGTTCTGACTCTTGGCAGCTCGAAATGGAAGATGGGGTTGTTATGGATGCGGGAAAAGCAGAACACATCAAAGAGGCAGCAGCCGTAATTGGTCAGTATTGCGATGTGATTGGTGTACGTGCTTTTGCTGAATTGCAAGACAGGGAACAAGATTATCGTGAAATTGTCATGGAAAAATTCAGACAATATGCAGGTGTGCCCATTATCAATTTAGAGTCTGCCACACGCCATCCATGCCAATCTTTGGCTGATTTGATTACTATCGAAGAACTCCGTATAAAAGCGCGTCCGAAGATAGTCCTCACATGGGCACCTCATTTTAAGCCGTTGCCACAAGCTGTAGCGAACTCGTTTGCAGAATGGGTCAATTTAACAGACTACGAGTTGGTCATCACACACCCGGAAGGCTATGATTTAGCACCTGAGTTTGTCAGGAATGCACGCGATGCACGCGTCACACACAACCAATTAGAAGCCTTTGAAGGCGCAGACTTCATTTATGCCAAAAATTGGTCTTCCTATACACAATATGGCCAAGTTCTTACCCAAGATTCTTCGTGGCGAATTACAGAAGAAAAAATGGCACTCACAGATAACGGAAAATTCATGCACTGTTTACCTGTTCGTCGTGGATTAAAAGTAGAAGATGCTGTTCTCGATGGTCCTCAATCTGTTGTGATTCAACAAGCCGGAAACCGTGTTTGGTCTGTCCAAGCCGCATTGAAGAAGATTCTGGAAAATCTCTAATCGACGAGCTTTTTACCCCATTTATAACGAAAGAGGCATGTCGTCCATCTGAATCCATTTCAGTGAATGACATGCCTCTTTTCAAATGAATGAATGAATGAGTGATTACTTCTTTTTCGCTTCTTCCCAAAACACATCCATTTCGGACAATGTCATATCTTTTAGGTTTTTACCCAATTCCTTTGCCTTGGACTCCAAATACTGAAACCTACTTTTGAATTTAATATTGGTTTTTTCGAGAGCTGTTTCGGGATTAATATCTACAAAACGAGCATAGTTTACGAGTGAAAAAAGTAAATCTCCAAATTCTTCCTCAGCTTCTTTTGCATTGATTTTCTCACCTGTTGATGGATCAAAATGAGCACGAAACTCGCCTAGCTCTTCTTCTACTTTTCCCCAAACTTGGGTTTTATCCTCCCAATCAAAGCCAACACCTCTTGCTTTTTCTTGCATTCTCATCGCTTTTACGAGGGCGGGTAATGAAGACGGTACTCCACCCAAAACAGATGTATTTCCTTCTTTTAATTTGAGTTGTTCCCAATTTCTTTTCACTTCTTCTTCCGTTTCTGCTACAACATCACCGTAAATATGTGGGTGTCTTGCTACCAATTTATCCCCGATGGCATCAAGTACATCTGCTATATCGAAGGTTTCTGTTTCAGATGCGATTCGAGCATAAAAAACGATATGAAGAAGAATATCACCTAACTCTTTTTTTACTTCATTCAAATCCTCAACCAAGATGGCATCTGATAGTTCATACGTTTCTTCGATGGTCAAATGCCTGAGCGACTGCATAGTCTGTTTTTTATCCCACGGACATTTTTCTCGTAACTCATCCATGATGGTCAACAAACGGTCAAAAGCAAGCAACTGCTCTGCTCTTCGGGAGGAAAATAAAGTGGGTAATTGCACTGACATAATGTATTTTTTTGCTGTAAAAATACGGTTTTTTAAAACGAATTTCTAATCCTGTATCAGATTCCTAAACTGATCCAATAGTTCATTCACCCAAATCATACTCATAAAAAAACACAGCCAAAGGAGTAATACCCCTCTGACTGTGTCTATCTATTCGGAAGAATCAATCAATCCCCTACTTATTCCCGTACTATCTTAACAGTCTGCATTTTGCCATCCAATTCCACACGTACAAAATACACTCCTGTTACCAAATCGCCTAAGTCTACTTTCAACTCGCGATTGCTTAACCAAGTCTGTTTCACCATTCCAGTAAACCCGCGGGTAGCACTATCTAATACCCGTAGTACCAACTTTTCTTGGTTTGGTGCTTGATAGAAACGCAAAGTTACGTGCGTCGATGTCGGATTCGGGCCATACATGTATAGCTTCGATTCCCCTTCTCCTAAAAGTTGGGCTTCAAGCAATTCACCTAATCCATCCTCCTTCATCTCTTTAGCAGCCATGTACTCTGCTTTAGCGCTAGTAGCTTGCGTGGTATCTGTATCATCTTCTCCGCAGCCAATGACGCCACCTTCCCAGACAACTTGACCCATTGCAACAACGGTATTGCCTACCACCGTTCCTCTAACTCGCGTCGAGTCTGTTCCACGGTTACGCTTCAACTCCGCCTCTTGTAATGTATGGAAATACCCATTGAGGGTGTTATTTCTACCAATCACCAAGTCCTTGCCCACATACATCCGCACTGCCTCGTTGCTGCCATTGACAACAACATTTGATTCTGTTTTGAACTGACCTAATACACCGACGGTCGTCTTTTGAGCGAAGTTCAACGCGCCTCCTTTGCGGACAATGATTCTTTCAGCCACGACTTTATCACTCGTCAGCGTCAGCGTCGCTCTGCGTCGGACACGAATGACACCGAATTGACCTTCAGAACTGCTCATCTCTTGGTTTCGCTTTGCGCGCATCGTACCCGAAGCACTCGTACTCATCTGCTCAAAAGCAAACGGCTGAGGCGCTTGCCGCTCAATCAAACGGTTCGGACGGCTTGTTTCATCCGCTTCTATTTGTGTCGAACGGATGAATACGGCTTCTTTGTTGACCTGGGTGTTTTCCAAACGAACTCGTTTATTCACACCATATGTACCCACACCGCCATACGCTAATCGGTTGTTGACTAATGTGACCGACTCGGCTGCTAAAATCGAATATGAACACGGACAAACCCCGTTGCCGTCCACAATCTCGACCATCACTTTCGCTTCTGTCTTGTTTCCATTAACATCTGTTACCGTTACCGTCACTTCGCGGTTTCCTATCAGACTGCAACCAAATACCGTGCTCGATAGCGTTTGCGTCGCAATCCCACAGTTATCCGTTGCTGACGTGATTACATCTGTTGTAGATAGTACCGCTCTTCCGTCTTCGGCAATAGTTAACCGTGCATTTTGGGTTTGAAGAACCGGTACAAGCGTATCAGACACTGTCACCACAATCACCGTATCACTGACATTGCCATTGACGTCGGTTACCTTGTATCCTACCCGAACCACACCCACTTGGCTACAGCTGAACAAAGTATCTGAGAGTACACGACTCGCAATCCCACAGTTGTCACTTGAGCCAAGCTCAATGGCTTCTACATTCAAACTCGCTGTT
>JBKBRQ010000298.1:0-2624 GCA_046292055.1 Spirosomataceae bacterium
CCAGCAGGAAATTACAAAGAGGTTACGTTCTCTACCAATGAAGGCACATGGATGAGCCTCGACGTATCTCCTGACGGTCAAACGATTGTATTCGATTTACTGGGAGATATTTATAGTTTACCTATGACCGGGGGAAAAGCCACTTTGCTTCGTGGGGGGCATTCTTTAGAAGTTCAGCCACGTTTTAGTCCAGATGGCTCCCGTATTTTGTTTACTTCGGATGCCGGTGGAGGCGATAATATTTGGGTAATGAATGCGGACGGTTCTGAACCAAAACAGATAACAAAAGAGGATTTTCGGTTAGTAAATAATGCGGCTTGGACACCCGACGGGCAGTACATTGTTACCCGTAAACATTATACGGGCACGCGTTCTCTTGGCGCAGGAGAAATTTGGATGTACCATCACACGGGCGGAAGTGGATTGCAGTTAACCAAACGGAAAAATGACCAGCAGGATGTCAACGAGCCTATTGTTTCACCCGATGGCCGCTATGTTTATTACAGCGAAGACATGTACCCTGGCGGGTATTTCCAATATAACAAAGACCCTAATAATCAAATATTTGTCATCAAAAAATTAGATAGACAGACGGGTGATATTGAGACAATTACTGGAGGAGCTGGGGGAGCATTTCGGCCACAAATTTCACGAGATGGCAAGAAATTGGCTTTCGTTCGCCGTGTCCGAACACAAACAGTTCTTTATATAAAAGACATCGCCACCGGAGAAGAATGGCCTGTTTACGACCAACTATCTAAAGATCAACAAGAAGCATGGACGATTTTCGGTATATATCCAGGATTTGCGTGGACACCATCCAACGATGCTCTTGTTATTTGGTCAAAAGGAAAAATTCATCGTATAGATGTAACAAAACCCAATCAATCTACACTTATTCCTTTTGAAGCGGCTGTTTCTCAACGTGTATATGAATCTGTTCGATTTGCACAAAAAGTACATACCGACGAATTTGAGCCCAATATAATCCGAGATGCGATAACTTCTCCGGATGGAAAAACACTTGTATTTACTGCTATCGGCCAATTATGGAAAAAACAACTCCCTGACGGTCAACCCATCGCTTTGACAGAAGGTCCTTCCTTTTCTTCCGAACCAAGTTTCACAGCAGACGGAAAAACACTTTTTTATGTTACTTGGGCGGACAAAGAAACGGGGGCAATTTATTCGTTGAACCTCGATAATCCAGCACAAAAAACACGTATCACCACTGCAAAAGGGATTTATAGATACCCACATGTCTCCAAAGATGGTACAAAAATCGTCTATCAAAAAGAAGGAGACGACGGCGTTCTTGGCTATTCCTATACGGTAAAACCTGGAGTATATTGGATGGATTTGCAAACCAAAGAAGAGCATTTTGTACAGCAAAAAGGAGAAAAACCTCGTTTCAATGCAGACGGAACGCGTATATTCTTCCAAACAGGTGGTGATTTATTTGGCGATTTATCCAAAACATTTGGGAGTGTAAACCTAGATGGTCAGCGTGAAGAAACGTATCTAAAAAGTAAATATGCCGCTCAGTTTACAGTTTCTCCGGACGAACAAATGATTGCATTTGTTGATTTACACAAGGTGTATGTCGGTCAATTACCCAAAACCGGGCGTGCCGTGGACATTAGCGCAGATACCAAGGCATTTCCAGTAAAACAAATTGCCAAAGATGCAGGAAGTAATTTACATTGGTCGCAGGATAACACAAAAGTTACCTATACATTGGGCAACCAATTATTTACGATCAATGTAAAACAGCGATTTGAACAAGCAGATTCTACGTTTAACCCGACGCCTATTTCGATTGGACTGAAAATAAAGTCGGATAAACCACAAGGGCGCGTTGCATTTACAAACGCAACCATCATCACAATGAAAGGAGATGAAGTACTCACAGGTGCATCTATTTTGATTGATGGAAACCAAATTGCCGCCATCGGAAAAGGTATTAAAATTCCAGCGGGGACACAAATTATTGATGCAAACGGAAAGACAATTATACCTGGATTCATTGACGCCCACGCTCATGGGAATCATTTCAGACACGGAATTACACCTCAAAAACATTGGCCATATTTCACAAATTTGGCGTATGGAGTAACGACCATGCACGACCCTTCGGCACATTCAGAGACGGTTTTCACACAAAGTGAATTAATCAAAGCGGGAAAAATGATTGGGCCACGCGTATTCTCGACGGGAACTATTTTATACGGCGCTGACGGTGATTTTAAAGCCGTTGTAAACTCCCTAGAAGACGCTCGGTCGGCGCTTAGAAGAACCAAGGCGATGGGGGCGTTTTCTGTAAAAAGTTATAATCAACCGCGCAGAGAGCAGCGTCAGTGGATTGTACAAGCAGCCAGAGAATTAGAAATGATGGTTGTTCCTGAAGGAGGCTCCTTCTTTATGCACAATTACAGCATGATTCTCGACGGTCATACCACAATAGAGCACAACATTCCGGTAGCACCTTTATACAAAGATGTCCAGACCATCTGGAAAAATGCGAAAACAGCTTACACACCTACTTTGATTGTCAATTACGGAGGCGTATCGGGTGAATACTATTGGTACCAACATACCAATGTATGGGAAAAAGAAAGATTACT
>JBKBRQ010000299.1:0-2615 GCA_046292055.1 Spirosomataceae bacterium
AAGCCTTTAGATGTGCATTTGATGATTGTTCAACCTGAAAAATATGTAGCAGATTTTCGCAAAGCCGGTGCAGACATCATTACAATTCACGTGGAGGCTTGTACACATTTGCACCGCACACTTGCTCTTATCAAAGAATTGGGTTGCCAAGCAGGGGTTGTCTTGAATCCATCGACTTCTTTGTCTTTATTAGATGATGTTTTGCCCTACTGTGATGTTGTTTTGTTAATGTCGGTCAATCCGGGTTTTGGTGGCCAAAAGTTCATCGAAACGACGTACGATAAAGTCGCTCGTTTACGTAAAATGATTGATGAACGAGGATTAGCAACGCTCATCGAAATCGATGGAGGTGTAAATCTGGAAACGGGTAGAAAATTGGTTCAAGCGGGTGCAGATGCGCTGGTAGCTGGTAGTTTTGTCTTCCAATCTGCTCATCCATTGCAAACCATCTCGGACTTGAAAGCATTGAAATAATCTAATCTCTCTTTCTATAACATGGCTTACAGTGAGGTTTTAAAACACTGTAAGCCATTTTTGTATCCTAATTAATAAAAAATTTGTCCAAATTTAAGTGACAGAGATGTACCAATAAAGAAACTCGAACGTCCCTGATGAAGATGCAAGTACCGAGCCTCTACTCTAGCCAAAAGTGGGGTAGTGGGGGTATAATCCATATTTAGAGAATAACCCCATGTACGAAATTCCTCGTTGTTTTCGGAAGAGATAATTACGCCATCCCGGTCTTGGTAATACTCGATACGCCCAGCCATTTTGGTATTCTTTGTTATGTCGTATTGTCCAATAACAACAGGGCTATACCAAACGGAATAATTGCTCTGTTTCTCTGCTCTTTTTTGCTGAACGCCCACATCTATTCCTGCAATAAGTCGGCTTTTTGCGGTGAGAGCAAAGATTCCGTATTGATTGGAAAAGTATCTTTTTTTAGCTGGTGTTTCTTGGTCATCAGAACCAATAAATGTGCTCCAGTTCAGGGTGATTCCTTCTTGTGGTTTGTACATGATTTGTGTACCAAGTGCCGGAATACGGTGATTGGGCAGACGTTGGATTCGTTGCCAACCGTTAAGTGCAGACAACAAAAATTGCCATTTTTGAGAAGGTGAATATGTCCATTTTGCGCCAGCCAGAAAATAGGGTGAGTTTTCAGCCAATAGGGAGCGTGTCATTGTCCAATTATCTGGTGAAACGGCACTTTCAAAGCCAATATGTGAAGGGAAAATGCCCATATCGAACCAGAATCTGTCTTTTTTATCTAGGGAAACGCCTACGTTTGCTTCAAACAAGGGACGCAGTAAAACGGGTTCTGCTGCGTAGTTGTCTTGCGCATATGTTCCTGCTTGCAAGGCTAGATTTGCCCGGTATTTTTGATGCGAAATGTTCCATTTTACATAGCCAAGATTTAAGTTCACCTCTTGGTGCCGATTGTGATTGAACAAAAATGGCATTCTAAAACCCTGGGTCGGTTGATTAAAATCAAAGACATAATAGACATCTGCAAAAGCTTCTACTGAAACAGTGGGTTTTTGAGCCCAGCTGCTGTCTGTTTGGGCTTGGGTAGGAAGACCGAAGAAGAATAGGAATAGTAGAAGAAGGAAATTTTTCATTTTTTTCGAAGAAGCGTAATTTCGTTTGTTGGATGATAAATAAGTGGAGAATATTCGATTTCTACATCACTTTTATCTAGTCCAAAGAATAATTCATCGCTCAAACTGATTTTTTTCAATGAAAAATACGAATTGAGCAATAGACCATCTTTGAGGGCAAATTCATTTTCTACGGAGAGGAATTTCTCAATCACGATGAATTTGAAATCCGGTTCGTTATTGTATTTGGAAGAACCGTCGGGTCTATTGTGTAAATTGAGTTCCTTATTAGCGACTAATTCTTGCACAATTTTCTTGAAATACATTTCCGTTCTCGGTTGGATACGAAAACCGACGTGAATATTGATTTTGATAATTGTATCATCTAGCAATTCAGAAACGTCATAAGAGAGGGTATAAGGGTCATCTGTTCGGTCAATGTGTACGAACCAATAGACATCCGCTCTTTTTGGTTTTTTTGCTAAGATGGATTTGACGATACGTTCTTCAACGTGGTGTCGAATGTTTGCTTTTGTCATGTAGATGAGGTGTGTAGCATATTTAGGAACGGATTCGTCGTTACGTAATTCTTTGATGAGCGGGGCGTATTTTCCTAAATCGACAAAAGAAGTGAATTTATTCGTGATTTTTCTGCCATAGAAAACGGCATACATGACAAACATGAAGCCTGTCGAGATGAATAACGTAATGTATCCTCCTTCGCTAAATTTATTCACGTTGGCGGCAAAGAAGATTGCTTCAATAGAACCGAAGAGAAGTAGGAGAGAATAGACGGCTAATTTAGGCCATTTGAGTCGATAAAGTAGATAAAAAGAGAGCAAATACGTCGTTACAAGCATGGTAATGGTGATTGCCAATCCGTAAGCTGCTTCCATACTGCTTGAGTCATCAAAGTAAAGAACCATGAAAATACAGCCGAGCCACAAAATGAGATTGATACTAGGAATATACAGCTGGCCTTTGATTTCTGAGGGTTGACGAACCGCCACACGA
>JBKBRQ010000300.1:0-2564 GCA_046292055.1 Spirosomataceae bacterium
CATAATTGGAAATTAACAACCCGTTCGATGCGTTCTGTTCCTCCGCAATCGATGAAATGTTTTGTGACCAAACCGACTTCCGTGACGTGGAAATGTTCAGGAACAAATGTGCCAGATGGCAACTGAAATTCTACATTTTCAAGCGTGCTTAAATGTGCTTTGATTTCTGAAAGTTTCATATAGATTTTTATTTTTAGATGAAAAAATTAACAACATTGACTTTTTTTCTTGTCTAGTACAGATAACATATGCTCAAAATAACCTTTGAGTTGTATAATTCGGGTTTCGTCGATGCAATAACAAATGGCATTCCCTTCGATATTGCCTTTGATGATTCCGGCGTTTTTCAATTCTTTTAAGTGCTGAGAAACAGTAGGTTGTGCCAACGGAAGTTCATTGACGATATCTCCACAAATACATGAATCCACTTGCATCAAGTAGTTCAAAATAGCGATACGGGCCGGGTGGCCCAATGCTTTTGTGAGCGTTGCCAGCTCATTTTGTTCAGCCGTAAAATGTTCTGTTTTGGAGATTCCCATGACGCATTCCTATTTATTGATTAGTGAAAAGATATAGAGATTTTCTGTGGCAATTTGTCGGCAACGGGCATCGTACATGTGCGCTTCTTCGGGTTGACCATCAAATGCTTTGGGGTCTTCGTAAGTCGTAGATACGCGGGCTGTTGCTCCAAAAACAGTCGGGCAGGCGGCATCCGCGGAGTTACACGTCATGATAGCGCAGAAGTCCGCTTGTGGATTGGCAGCATCGTCGTATTTTTTGGAAAAAGCGGTGAGTGGAGGCGTATTTTCTGCAAACTGAACGGCATATATTGGATTTTCGGTGTCGGGAGTTGTGTTGGTAATGACAAAACCAGCACGTTGGCAGGCAGCAACGGCGCGTTCATTGAAAGCAGTTGCCTCTGTGCCTCCGGAATACGTTTGGACATTCGGGATGCCATAATAGGCGGCGGCAGTTGCTCCCCAAATTTGTCCGTAATGACTGCGCCGTGAATTATGCGTGCAAATATAGATGAGCGAAACGGGTAAATTAGCTTGGACACGTGTTTGTACAAATGCCGCAATTTGTGCTAAAATAGCTTTGCGTTCGTCGGGAATGCGCGAGAAATCGTCAATGCAAGCGGTGATGTACGTGGTGAGAGTAGGGAATAACGGAGTAGATGACATGGGTAAAAGGAATAAGTTGTATTATTATATTGCAATATTACGATAAACTAAGTATGTTTTCAAATTAATTCGTACATTTACTTTTGTATTATTTCACTATATTTCTACTAGAGCAAGCAGTTTTGTCTTTTATATAATTGATAATGAGACTATTTTGATTTTTGGAACGAACGGCTTTACAAAAAATAATACTATTTATTTATCTAATGAGTACGATATGAAATCAACGACAGAGGCATTTATTGAGGCATGGATAGAATCGCGGACGCGGTTCAGTAATCAGTTACAAACGCTTACTGCAGAAGATTTGCGGAAGAAACTTCCCCCGTCGGTTAATTCGGCTGGATTTTTAATTCGGCACGTTGGGGATGTAGAACTTTTGTTTGCCAAGAATATTTTTGGCGCAACAGAAGTAAAAGTATCTGCCAAAACAGTGATAGATAAATACGATACAGGCGAGTGGATTCATCTCGAGGAGCTAAAGGAATACGTTACCCATTCTTTTGATACGCTGTTTTCGATTGTAGAGAAGCAGACGGCGGAGGATTGGGAAATGCAAGTCACAACCAAGGAATTTGGGACAAAAACCAAGGCAGAGGCATTCGGGCGCATCGTTTCGCACACGGCGTACCATGCAGGTCAATTGGCATTGGTTTCGAAGTACGGAATGTAATTCCTCGCTTTAAACCGGGAGCTCATATAAAATCAAATGTATATATATGGAAAATGGGGAAAACATAGATGAATACATCGCATCGTTTCCGTTAGTGGTACAAGAACAACTCCAACAAGTGCGGGAATTGGTTCATTCTTTGGTTCCATCTGTCAAAGAATCCATCAAATACGGTATTCCTACGTTTAGCGTTCAGGAGCATTTGCTTCATTTTGCGGCGTATAAAGCACATTTTGGTCTTTATCCAGGACCCGCCGCCGTTGCGTTTTTTAGGGCACGATTGGATAAAAATCAGACGAGTAAAGGAACTATCAAATTTCCCATCGACAAACCATTGCCCCTCGATTTAATCAAAGAAATTGTCGAATACAGAGTTCTAGCAATCCAGGAAAAATACAAAACACCGTAAAACCACAAAATTACAATTCATTTCAAAATCACGATAAATCGTGATTCTACGGTGTTTCTGATATTATTTTATACCCATATTGTATAACGTAAATGCCTGAATATCTGCCTGTTCCTCGATGGTTTTCGATATGGGTTTTCCTGCACCATGTCCTGCATTGGTTTCTATTCGGATAAGTATTGGGGCTTTTCCTCCTTGTTTTTTCTGAAGTTCCGCCGCAAATTTAAAGCTATGTGCCGGCACCACGCGGTCATCGTGGTCTCCTGTCGTGATGAGGGTCGCTGGGTAAGAAACTCCC
>JBKBRQ010000301.1:0-2550 GCA_046292055.1 Spirosomataceae bacterium
TGCTCAAGTAAACAGGATTTTTCAAACGAAAGTAGAAACAGATTGAGCAAGTACGACTGCTTAGAAGCATTACTCCCAAACACATCTAGAAAGTACGAAGATTACACGATAATTATCCCCGCTTATTTTATGGAGAATTGAATGCTGCATTTATTTTCGTAGCTATTTTTTGGGAAGAATACAATTGAGTAAATGAGCTCATCTTTACATCAATATCTTTCGCTACTTTGGGGTGAAAAGCACAGAAGAAAAACATCTTTTTTTTACCAATTTCTCTTTTCTTCGGGAATTGTATTTCCTTTTTTGGACTTTTGTACACGGATTCTGGAAATCCACCAAAATTGAACAAGAAGTACATGAGTAGTCCAATCGTTATTTATGTAATGGGCGTCTCTGGAAGCGGAAAAACAACCGTCGGTCAGGCGCTCAGCCAAGCCATCGGTATTCCCTTTTTAGACGGAGATGATTTTCACCCACCCGCGAATATCGCCAAAATGCAGGCTGGTAGTCCGCTCACCGACGACGACCGCCAAGGGTGGCTACGTGCCATTCACGCCGCTGCATCGTCCTACCTCCAAGCACCAAATTCTGGCGTAATCATTGCGTGTTCTGCTTTAAAAGCTACATACCGCGACATCTTGCAGTCAGGAATTGAGACACACACCAAATGGGTTTTCTTGGAAGGAAGCTTCTCCTTAATCCAAGAACGGCTGGCTGCCCGCAAAGCACATTTTATGCCGCCCCAACTGCTGCAATCGCAATTCGATATTCTCGAAATTCCCGCCAACGCCATTCGTACCTATATTGACCAACCACTCTCTGAAATCATCTCTCAAATTATGACTGAAATACAATCTCCTTTAGCAGATTTTGGACTCATCGGCTTGGGTGTCATGGGAACAAGCATCGCCCGAAATCTAGCCCAAAAAGACATTTCTGTCTCGCTATACAATCGGTTTGTGCTTGGTTCGGAAGAAAATATCGCCCAAAAACGAATCCAAACGTATCCTGAACTTGCCAACGCTCGTGGTTTTGAAGATCTCCAAGCATTTGTGCATTCCTTGGCTTCCCCCCGAAAAATCTTGCTTATGGTGCAAGCTGGTAAAGCCACAGATGCCGTTTTGGAAGAATTACTTCCTTTGCTTTCTCCATGTGATGTCGTCATTGATGGAGGAAATACGTATTTCAAAGAAACCGCTGACCGCCAAAATCAGCTGCGGAAATACGGTATTCATTGGATAGGAACTGGCGTATCTGGCGGAGAAAAAGGCGCGCTCGAAGGCCCCTCCATTATGCCAAGCGGCGACCCAGAAGCCTACGCCTGCATTCAGCCTTTTTTGGAGAAAATCGCAGCCAAAGATGCACTCGGAAATCCATGCTGTGCGTACATGGGAAAGGAAGGAAGCGGACACTTCGTGAAAATGGTGCACAACGGCATTGAATACGCCGAAATGCAATTGCTCGCTGAAATCTATGCCATCCTGAAATACATCAATGGGTTTTCTAACGAACAAATAGGTGCTGTTTTTACACAATGGACAACGACAGACTTATCTAGTTATCTTTTAGAAATTACCGCTAAAATCGTACGTAAAAGAGAAGGAAATGGATATTTGTTGGATGAAATTCTTCCTGAAGCAAGCAGCAAAGGAACAGGTGGCTGGACAACCCAAACGGCAGTTGATTTAGGCATTGCTACGCCCATCCTGACGGCTGCTTTGTTCGCTCGTTTTCAGTCGGAACAACCAATTTTTGCATGGGAAAATCGTCCGCAATCATCTATTAGTCAGATAGATATACCTATTTTGGAAGAGGCATACCGAACGGCACGTCTTTTGAATCATCTGGAAGGATTTGAACTCATTCAAAAAGCATCTGATACATATCATTGGGCGATTCCTATGGCAGAAATGGCGCGTATCTGGACAAACGGCTGTATTATTCGTTCGGTCCTCATGGAATCATTGAGTAAATGGATGCAGGTTCATTCCCGCATTTCTCCTCAATTTATAGTGGATTCATTAGAAGGTACATCTGGGCTTGACGCGTTGAGGGAAGTAGGGAAAAAAAGCATTGATTTTGGCTTGGGTATTCCGTGTCTTTCGGCAGCTTTAGCAACGGCGCATACGCGCTTTTATGCTTTTCCTACGGCGCATGTTATCCAAGCACAACGCGATTTTTTTGGAGCACACACTTACAAAAAAACGGGTGATACATCCGGAAAAGCGTACCACACCGTTTGGGAATAATGGCTTATTTTTCTTGTTGGAGATGGTTGATTTACGCCATCTCCAAAAAGAAAAAACTTAAAAATCTACCCGATAATAAAAGACCGGGAAGAAGCCCAATTGGTATTCTTGTTTGATGAACTCGCCGTTGGGTTGCGGAGCGTAACTCAGTGAAAGAATATTTTGCGTGCCTAAAATATTGATAAAGTCGAAGGCGATCGTGTGCGTCAAGCCACTGCGGTTCATTTTGTAATCTATCTTGAAATCAAGGCGTTGGTAAGGGGCAAACTGCAAGGAATTTCGGGTTTCACTGACGTAAATA
>JBKBRQ010000302.1:0-2514 GCA_046292055.1 Spirosomataceae bacterium
TATCTTGTTGATTTCCAACGTGTTCCATGATATCTATTTCGCCACAAGCAGGCCAACTTACAGACGTAATGGAATTACCTAGCATCCAGATAGCGGGCCAAGTTCCTTTTCCTGTCGGGAGTTTTGCCCGAACCTCTACTCTTCCATACGTGAAGCTAAATTTATCTTGCGTTTTCATCCGTGTCGATGTGTAAGCCGAGCCGGAGAATGCCTCTTTTCTAGCTGTAATTCGGAGGATGCCATCAGATACAGAAACGTTGGTTGGTCTGTTGGTATAAAACTGAGACTCGTTATTTCCCCAACCGTTTGAGCCCGTGCCAATGTCATAATTCCATTTGGAAACGTCAGGTGCTACACCCGAATTAAATTCATCAGCCCAAACGAGTGCATAATTTGGTTCGACTTTTAACATGATTTCTTTGGATGCACTAGCAGAAAGGCCAGCTTCTGAGTAAGCAAAAGCCGTGATGGTATATTGGCGGGTTCCTCTTTCTAGGAAAGTATAGGTAGCCTCACCCGTTCTATTTTCGATGACCTCGCCAGTTCCAAATCGGAAACTATAGCGAACGGCATCTTTCGCAGTTAATTTACAAGTTACTTCTCCACTTCCGTCACCACTAGGGTTTTCTGGAGTTGCCCCTTTGGGGATTACCTCCAATACGAGATTAGAGGGTGCAACACGAACGATTTCGTCTTTGGGGTCAATACTACTAGTGGCTTTGCACGCGCATAAAAGCACAAACAAAGATACACCTGAAAAAAGGGTTGCAATTGGTCTCATTGGTAAATTATGTAAAAGAATACAGCAGAAACCTGTACGTTCCTACTGTATTCTTGTTTAAATAAATGGATGAATGAACAAATCTTGTTTTACTAATCCAAAAATAATACAAAACAAAGATTTTATTGACTAAAAAACAGGAATTAGATAGCAATTAACGTAATAAACCACGATCTTCCCAAACTATCGACTGTTTTCAAGACCATTGAATTAGCATTTCTTGATAAAATTTGGAAAGAACTAGTTCCTACATAGAAGCCCAAAAACCCTTTATTGGTAAGTGTAATGGTTTCTACTCCACCAGGTGCACTTAATGACCAATTGGCATTGTAATTAGCTAATGGAAAATTCTCGAAATCGTTATCTTCCTCTGTAGCGACAGCTGGGTTAAAATCGGCTAAATATTTCTGTTTTCCGAGCACATTTCCGTTGGTTGTGTGTGTGAACGTACCGTCTGAGACAAACGTGTAAACATCGTCATACATACCAGTTCCTGCTTTGTCGTTTGGATTAGCTGCATACCAAATGGGACTAGTGGCATCGCCAGGGCCAACGCCAAAGTGCCCACCAATTTCCGCATGAACACGCCATTGTCTTTGCGAGTCATTGGTTAGCATTTTCAGTAAATCAGCAGGTGCTTGATAACTTGCAAATACCTCAACTTGCTTTTGTGAGACAGTCATAGCACCTGCACGGCCAATCGCAATGACTTGCAAGGTATATAGGTGCGTTCCTGTTTTTCCGAAAATATAGGTTTTCGTTCCAGAAGGTACGATTGATTCTTCTCCGTTGTAGATAAATTTATAACTAATAGCGTTCTCAGCTTTTGCAGTTACCACTACTTTCCCGGAGCCATCACCAAGCGGGGATGCTGCTGTAGCACCTACAATTTCAACATTCACTTGCAAATTGGTCGGAGCATTCAACTCTCCAAATTCATACGTATCAGGCAAGCAACTGGTTAGTAAACTTACAAACGTGAGTAATACAAATTGATATACGGTTTTCATTGGTAACAGGTTAATTTTTAATTTCATCAAAATAATACGCAGAGCCATCTCCAGACACACCAAAGTCATAGAAAACGACAATTCTCACATAATTAGCAGCAGGTGCTTGACTGAAATCAAACGTGAGCTTTTCCCATGCGGTGCTTTTGGTATTTACCACATCCACTTCATGTGTAATGCTTGCATCTTGATTTTCTAACTTCATTTTTATCACACGACCTGATTTCGGTGCCCATGATTTCATGGTAATTTTCGGTGAAGCCGTCAGATTAATTGGTTGAGCTAATTCAAAGAACGTACCTGCCCAAACTTCAGAACCTGTTGATTTCGTCAATTTTGCGACTTTCTCAGTTGTATTTTCACCTGATTTATCTGGATTAGCTAGCACAACTGTTTCAGCAATATTTCCGAATGAAATAAACGCAGGAACATCTCCTTCAAAGTTCTGTAGAACAGTCACAGTTCCCACCGGTGGGTTGCGGTAGAAATAAATGTTATCGACGAAGATAGTTCCAAAACCGGCTGGTGCAAATGGAGAACCAACCAATTTAATTTGGAAAATATCTGCCATAGAAAGACCTTGAGCCGTAAAATCTTTCAACGGAATATCAATGCTATTCCATTCGTTTGCTTTTAGATTACGAAGTACTAATTTTTCGCCTGTTGCTTGACTAATAGGGAAAATCTCAAGTGCTGTAAGGTCTGTTGTCCACACATCTAGGT
>JBKBRQ010000303.1:0-2510 GCA_046292055.1 Spirosomataceae bacterium
GTCATTGAAAAAAACGCAATTGTAGCCGCAGGAGCTATCGTCACACAAGGTACACGCGTGAAGTCAGGAACGATTTATGCCGGAAATCCTGCCAAATATCTCAAAGATGTAAGCCCTGAGTTAGGTGAAGTATTCATGCGTACGGCCAATAATTATGTTATGTACGCTGGATGGTTTAAAGAAAATGAAAATGGGGACAATTAATTGCCCCCATTTCTAAATATATTATCTCGTGTTCCTGGTTCTCGAGGAATGACATCGGCTGCTCCTTTCCAAGATTTGTCAGTAAATGCGCCCGATTTAACAGATTTAATGAAATTTCCCCAAGAAAACGGATTCAAAAGAGGATTTAAGGTTACTTGCCCCCTATTCTGAAGCTGCTGTAATTGCTGACTCATCGCATACCTATAATTCATATCTGCGCTCATACCTCGCATAGCGACCATTTCAGCTACTTTTTCTCGGCTGTAGTTCTTTTCTAAAAGTGCGCGATCACGGGCATCAGGTAACTCCATTTTGACAAGCGCTTCTTTAAACTCTTCCTCTGTACTAAAAGGATAAACTTTTACTTCTTTTAATAGCTTAGCATCCTGCTGCAATTCAACTACTGCCGAATAATTAAGTTGCGCTTTTTTAGGAATTTTATGATACTGTGGCTTAAAGCCAACATAGCTAAAAACAATACTATCTTCGGGAAAAACATACAAAATAAAGTAACCGCGCGCATCCGCAATAGTTCCCCTGCCCGCTTCCGGAATACTAATGTAAGCGTTTGGTAGAGGTTCCTCGGTTTTACTATCAATCACAAAACCAGAAAAGGTGATGTATTTATTCTCACCTTGTGCCTGTGAGTTGTATGAAGCAAGATATATGAAAAAGAAAAATAGAAGATAGCTATATTTCATTCGCCAAATAATTTAAAAAATGTAACGATAAAAGGTAAAGACAACAATAGTCCATCAAACCTATCTAAAAAACCACCATGTCCAGGAATTACAGACCCAGAGTCTTTGATGGAAATACTACGTTTGAATAACGACTCGACCAAGTCTCCAAGTGTGCCTGTAATCACAATAATGAAAGCAACCGCCAACCATTCTATCTGGGATACCACATCAAAATACGTACTAATCAAAAGAGCAACTAAAAAAGAAAGCAGTGCCCCACCAATAAATCCCTCCCATGTTTTTTTAGGCGAAATACGTTCAAATAATTTCCGTTTCCCTAACGCACGACCCGCAAAATAAGCTCCGGAATCATTAGCCCATAAAATCAATAAAATACCGACTACTAGTAATGGTTTATACTGATTTACATCAATAATAAGCTCAATCAGAAGAGCAAAAGGCATGGCCACATAAATAATTCCGAGGAAAGTATATCCTAAATTTGCAAAAGGCTTTTCGTCTTTTTTCTTATATAATTTAATAAAGAAAGTAGTAGTGAGTAATGGAACTACCAAATAATAGTAACGAAAAGAAATCACTTCTAACTCAACAAAAAAGGTAAGTGTAATGATTGTCGCTCCACAAAATGTACCCCAAGCAGCTAAAGGTAAATGATCATCAAGTTTTAGCAATTTGTAAAACTCTAATTGGGTTAAAATAGCTATAATCGTGAAAAGAGCGAAGAATGTCCAATGATTATACCAAATAGCAAAAAGTACAATAGGTACAGCTATCAATGCTGCAATGATGCGTTGTGTTAGGTTGGAATAGTTCTGTAGGGTCATAAACGAAAAAAGTAAACCAATCAATGGAAGGCGTCCAAATCAAAGCTTTCAAGAAACTCTTCTGCTTGTTCCTGTACATCAATGGGTACAAACACATCACAAATACCAAAAACAGGATAACTACTGTCTTTTTTGTTTATATGAACTGCATGAATACCTACATTTTGTAATTCAAACACAATCATTTCTGCTTGAATTGCTTGTGTAGTTGAATAAATCTTTGCCCATCCTTCCATTTTTTCTTTGTTAGGTGATTAGTCAAAGATACTAAAAAAGCTACTTCTTCCAACGAAGTGTCTGTAACAAATGCTGTGTATCTTTCTTTAAGAAGTCAATTATAGGTTGTAAGGAGTCATTTTTGGATACTTCCATGAGGTAGACAGCACCCCGTAAAAAATGTTTGGTCGTGTCTGTTGTATAAAATTGGTAATGGCTAGGGACTTCTCCTTCCAATTCTATAATGACTGCACTTTTGCCATTTTTAAACGTCTGAATTTTTTCTGTTTTGCCTGTTGCACGAATTAAATGCTTATCAGCCAAACGAAAAGCATCAAGTGTATGAGCTTGTAGTTTCGATAAATCACCGCCAAAGTTCTTATACGTTAGCTGAATACGCGCTTCCAAACTTGGATAATAGATAATAATCCAATAAGGCTCAGCCAGTCCAAATGTATCCGGTTGAATCAGTGCTGATGCGGAATATTCAAATTCATACGGATAATCTCCTTTCAATTTTTGGTAACTTGTTGCAGGTAAATCAATTCGATTAAATCCCCGT
>JBKBRQ010000304.1:0-2503 GCA_046292055.1 Spirosomataceae bacterium
GTGGTAACGCAAGTGGGCAGCGAATCCCATCTCTTCCACACTATGGTGAACCTTGTGAAACTCCCACATCCACGGATATTTATGTAAAAGGCGGTGGACATTCCATTGAATAAAGTCGCGCACGATGAACATCAACAAAAATTGCCCCCAGATAGGCCAAGAGGCTACATTTAGCGCAACAAGATTTGTAACACCAAACAAACTGAGAAAATCGTTGAATAACTCTACACCTACATTTGAAATGGCATTATATCCAATCAATGCGAACAAGAAAAAATTAAAAAACATATAAAAGGCATCCACGAAAAAATCTTGGCGAAAAATCGCTTGTTCTTTTCTCCACGGGAAAAGCATTTCCAAGACCCACACAAAAAGCGAAATGGCAATCAACCAATAAAAATAACTATGCCAAGATGGACTGGTTATTTCGTTCCAGAGATACCCCCCGTATCCTGCAAATCCGTTCCAAAATATATCTATGTATTTCATACTGAATGAATAAGTGCTGTTTAATACAAAAATAGAAATCAGAATAACAAAAATCTGTGACTATAGGCACAAATACGTTTTGTTTGAGAAAAATGTTCTTGTAGTGGACACACCGAAAAATAAATCAAGTTGAGTTTGTATTGTTTAAGTACATTCACTTGAAAAAAATCTAAATAAAATAACTTCTGCATAGCGATATACTATTTATCGAAGATAAGCAAACTCTTTTATTCCTTTAGTGAACCTAACATCTACGTCAATTACAAACTATTTTTACAGCTATTTTTCTATCTTAGCACACATTCAATTCCTTCCAAAGCAATAAAAAAGGTGAAGAACCGATTGGTCTTCACCTTTTTTGTACTTTATATCTGGATTATTTACGCCAAAGCAGCGACGCCTGGCAAAACTTTTCCTTCCATGTATTCGAGTAATGCGCCACCGCCTGTTGAGACGTACGAAACACGGTCGCCCATGCCCGCATTATTGATGGCAGAAGCGGAGTCACCACCACCGATAAGCGAAAATGCATTGTTTTCTTCTGTCGCTTTCACAACGGCATTGGCAATTGCATTTGTACCCGTTGCAAAGTTTTCAAATTCAAAAACACCCATCGGACCATTCCAAAGAATTGTTTTTGACTTAGCGACAACTTCTTCGAATAATGTCACTGACTCAGGACCGATGTCCAAGCCTTCCCAACCTGCTGGAATATGTCCTGTCGGAACGATTTGGCGGTTGGCATTATTACTAAAATCATCTGCACACACATTGTCAAGGGGCATGATGATATTTACACCTTTTTCTTTCGCTTTTGCAAGAATTTCAAGTGCGAGTTCTTGTTTGTCAGCTTCCAATAAAGAATTACCAATTTCGCCACCGAGTGCTTTGGTAAACGTATAAGTCATACCACCGCCAATGATTAAGTTATCGACGGTTTCGAGGAGACGTTCGATAATCATAATTTTATCCGAAATTTTGGCTCCACCCATGATAGCAGTAAACGGTCTTTCCGCTTTTTCGAGTACACGTTGTGCATTTTCGATTTCCGCTTGCATGACATATCCACAAACACGATCTGCGAAGAATTGACCGATAATAGCGGTAGAGGCATGTGCGCGGTGAGCTGTTCCGAAGGCATCGTTCACCCAAACATTACCCAAACGGGCTAGTTTTTCAGCAAATTCTGTATTTCCTTTTTCTTCTTCTTTGTAGAATCGGAGATTTTCAAGGAGGAGAACCTCACCTGGTTTCAAATCTTGTGCAAGAGCGACGGCCTCGTCACCGATACAATCGTTCGCGAATTTCACTTGCACACCAAGCACAAGCGAAAGTGGAGTCACGAGGTGTTTCAGTGAATACTTTTCGGTCGGGCCATCCTTTGGTCTTCCGAGGTGCGACATCAAGATACAAGCACCACCATCATTCAATATTTTTTGAATGGTAGGGATAGTCGCTTTGATTCGCGTGTCATCCGTAATTTCGAATCGCTCGTTCAACGGAACATTGAAGTCAACACGAACAAGGGCTTTTTTACCTTGGAAGTCAAAAGAGTCAAGTGTATTCATGAATCTCTAATAAAAGTGGTTAATAGAATAAAACGAATAAAATTTTGAGGGGGGAGAAGCGCGCGGATTTGTACATATTGAGAATAATTGAACTTCCGCAAGAGGGAACATCTCTCAAAATCAGGTAACAAATATAAGATTTTAAATGAGTTAAAAGGGGGTTAAATGAGGATAAATATTCACTTAAAACCGTATTATCCAAGTAAAAGGCTATTTTAGATTAAAATAATACCAATACCTTTCCAGATGGAGTAGATTAGATACTTTTTTTAGGCATCCATTCTGAAAAGCAGAAAACACAGCAAGAGATAAACTTGAAACAAGTCTTTGGTAATCAAATGATTTACTGTATCTTTGCACCTCTTTTGAGTTCTTGTATTCAAGAGAGAGATTAATTTATTCGTCAAAATTTTTATTTACCATGTTTAAAAACCAGTACGAAACAG
>JBKBRQ010000305.1:0-2465 GCA_046292055.1 Spirosomataceae bacterium
TGCTTGTTTTTTACAATTGCCAAGTGCCAAAAGAAAAAGGATAGGTAAAAATCGGGTCATAGTTCTACTTGATTAATGTCCGGAAAACAGCTGTTTTATCAGGTGCAAGTTGAGTCAATACTTTATAGGCTTGTTGTTTTGTTTCGGGCGTTGATTCGGAAAAAATTTGTACAAATTCTTCTGCTTTTGCGGTAAAAAAAGAACTGAACAAAACGATGTTTCCTCTTTTCTGTTGGGTTTCACGCATTTCATTGAGCAACTTCAAAACCTTTTCTTGATTGCCAATAATATCTGATGCAAAGTCATCTAACGTGAGACGATGATAGGTATAAAGTGCTTCTCGAAACGAAGCAAGTTGTTGATTTTGGAGGTTTTCGAGTAGCCAATAGCGGTTTCTTGTATCGCCTCGTTGTTGCCAGCCAGAACTTGCATCGGTCGCTAAATTCACCACATTGAAAGCCCGCTGTAACAAGGAATTTCCACCGAATTTAGAAAATGTATCGTAATCTACTGCCAGTGCAATGAGCGAATAATACGCAAGCATGGATGTCAGGTTATTGGTAAAACTTTGTTCATTGAACACCATCAAGCGTTCCTCTGGCGCGAATGAAAACTCGAAATTTCTATCAATGTACTGCAAAACAACGGTTTCGTACATGGAGCCATACACCGGACGAATGATTTGTAACTGGGCATTCCCGGCAAATACATTTTGTCTTGGCGACTGTAATATATTGATAATCAGGTTACATTTTATCTTTTCTTGTGGGGCAAAGATATCGTTTGTCCACCGTTGGTTGTTCATGAAATTAGCCACGGCAACCTTAAATTCTTCCAAGACAGCATTGTCTGTGACTTGTTTTGAGCTCATTTGGTTGTAATTGACACTCACGGTACAGTTCAATTCTTGTGCCCAACTGCTAGAAATGGAGGAGAAGAAAAGAAGTAAGAATGCGGTGATGTGTAAGAAACGAGGAGAAAAAATCATGCGAAAAAATGGTTGATGGTATAATGCAGAATATCCCAAGCGACTTCTTTTTTGGGTTTCAGCGGAAAGTGTGTCCATCCGTTTGGATATGACAAAATAGCGATTTTATTGGTATCATAACGAAAGCCCGCCCCTGAATCTTGCAAGGAGTTCAGGACGATGGCATCAAAGCGTTTTTTTTCGAGCTTTTCTTCTGCATGGGCTGCTTCGTTGTTAGTCTCGAGTGCAAAGCCAATATGAATTTGTCCTGCCTTTTTGTTTGCACCGAGGGTAGCGGCAATGTCGATGGTTTTGTGTAATTCTAAGGAAAGTGCGGTCGTTTTTTTCTTTATTTTTTGGGATTCAACGTGAGCCGGTCGGTAGTCTGCCACAGCGGCTGTCAAGATGAGAACGTCCTGTTCGTTTTGCTTTTCCAGACAAATTTGTGCCATTTCTTCTGCACTACGAACACCGTAAAACGTCACGTTTGCAGGTGGATATAATGAAACGGGGCCAGAAACCAATGTCACGTTTGCACCTGCCCGAGCAAACGCATCGGCGAGTGCATATCCCATTTTTCCAGTAGAATAATTACTGATATATCGAACGGGGTCGAGGGCTTCTTGGGTTGGCCCAGCCGTGATGAGTACCTTTTTATGGACGAGAGCCGGAATCGTCTGAAAGTGTTTTTCCAATGCGTATAAAATATGTTCGGGTTCAGCTAATCGACCTTGCCCGACGAGTCCGCTGGCGAGTTCTCCGTGTTCTGCTTCTAAGATAAAATGACCATCCAAGCGCAATTGTTCGCGATTTCGTTGTGAAGTTGGGTGGCTATACATGTCCAAATCCATGGCGGGAGCGAAAAAAACAGGGCATCGCGCAGACAAAAATACAGCCGAGAGCAAATCATCACATATTCCATGCGTACATTTTGCAATGAAATTCGCGGTAGCGGGAGCAATCAAAAGAATATCTGCCCAAAGCCCTAATTCCACGTGATTATTCCAAGTTCCATCGTGTTCGTTGGTATAACGGGTAAGAACAGGATTTTGAGATAACGTGCTTAATGTCAGTGGGGTAATGAATTGGGCGGCAGATTCGGTCAGAATGACTTGCACTTCAGCGCCTGCTTGTTTGAGTAACCGGACAAGTGAGGCAGCTTTGTAGGCGGCAATGCTGCCACATACGCCCAAAAGAATTTTCTTATTTTTCAGAGGTTCAGACCAAGAAAAATCCATAAAATCGGAATTAAAGGATGAAACACAGCTACAAAGCAAATGGATAGGGGTCATCAAACCAAACATTCGCCTAGATAAACCATGCGAAATGTATATTTTTAAAAAAATGAAACCTAGCTGTAATTTTTGTGTGTGAAATAGCACTAACCTACTAAAATAATTTGAAATGTACATGGGCTGGTTCACAGCTTTTCCTCAATGGTATCGATGGAGTTATGAATGAAAAAGAGTTTTTGGCTTTAATCAAAGAAAATAACAAG
>JBKBRQ010000306.1:0-2465 GCA_046292055.1 Spirosomataceae bacterium
TCATTTCGGGAGGAAATCGACGGGACATTGAGCAAATTGGCGCCAGTTTGACTACGACCAATGATGTCTTGGGACGAAGTTTTGCCTCTTCGGCCTTGTTTACTACGGGGAGTAATGGTAAATTAACCAATATCAATCTGACCAATGTTTCGTTTGAAATAGAGCCAGTTAAGAATTGGACCTTTCAAGCCGGAATTTCACATCGCACCTTAGTTTCGGCATCACCAACCTTTAGTTTGGACTATTATACCACGTTGCCGTCGGCAGCCAATCCCGCGGGAGTGGTTAAAAGTGATGTAAAACAATCGGAAGCTAATCTTCAAATAGAGTACACGCCCAACCGTAAAACCATCGGTTTTGGTGTAGAACGTGATATTGTCGACAGTCCGTACAGTCGTGTTTTTATTAATTACAGTCACGGATTCGAGGGTATTTTGAACAGCGATATTCGATACGACAAGATTCAGTTGTATTACAAACAGCCGTTCATTATCGGACCACTCGGAAGAACCAATTTAATTTTAGAAGCCGGAAAAACATTTGGCACCATTCCGTTAGGTTTGATGAGTGTTATTCCCGGAAATCAAACGTATTTCAGTATTGAGAACACCTTTAATAATCTTAATTTCTACGAATTTATAAGCGATCAATATGTAACCTTACAATGGAATCACAATTTCCAAGGGCGTTTGTTTGCTCGAATTCCATTTATGCGAAAACTCAATTGGCGAGAAGTAGTAGGTATAAAGAGCGTTTACGGAACAATCTCAGATGCTAACCGAGCCATTAATGCTTCGGGCCTCCCTTATCTTGCTCCTGAAAAAGTGTATTGGGAATACAGCGCCGGAATTGGGAATATTTTCAAAGTATTTAGAATAGATTTTGCATGGCGTGGCAGTTATCTCAACGCACCCGATGCGCAAAATTTTACGGTCAAAGGAACCTTTGGGTTTAATTTTTAGGAGCTCATCCAGCTGTACGCTATATCTGTAGTCCTGAACACCAGGACTACAGGATGCCGCTTCCATCTGGGCTAAACAATCGATTATGCAAGAACCTTTTTCGTTATTAATTGCCAAAGAACCCGTTTTCAAAACTATAGTGGAAAAATACGGTTTGCCCACTATTCCACAACGCCCCGAAGGTTTCGAGACACTCGTACTCTTAATTCTAGAACAACAAGTTTCTATAGATTCAGCTAAAGCGACTTTTTTACGTGTAAAAGAAGTAGCACAACCCTTTTTCCCTGAAACAGTTGTGCAACTTAGTGATGAGCAATTGAAGGCAGTGGGCGTTAGTCGTCAAAAAATAACCTATATCAAAGCTTTGGCTGCTGCACTCCTTGCAAAAGAATTGGTTTTAGAAGAACTGTCCACGCTTTCTGCCGATGTGGTCCGCGAAAAACTAATCAAAATAAAGGGAATAGGTCATTGGACCATTGATATTTATTTGATGTTTTCGCTACAAGCACCAGATTTGTTACCTCTTGGTGATATAGCCGTAGTAAATACTTTCAAAGAATTATTTGACATCCACGACAAAGAGCTGATGGAGCAGCACGCTCAACAGTGGAAACCTTACCGTTCTTTCGCTACCTATTTATTATGGCATCATTATTTGTGTAAACGCAACCGAAAAGTAGTTTATAATCCCTAATTAGCGAAAACGATATAGTTATATATCCTTATTTTTTTCTTGTAAAAACGTTCGGTTTGTATACTTTTGCAGAAAATTTATAAAAAGCTAAGACTTAATAAACAATGACTGCAGACAAATTAAAAACTTTCGATGTATTGATCGAAATACCAAGAGGAAGTAGAAACAAATACGAGTACGATTTTGCTATTAAAAGAATGCGTTTTGATAGAATGTTATTTTCTTCTATGATGTACCCAGCAGATTATGGGTTTATTCCAGAAACATTAGCCTTAGACGGCGATCCATTGGATGTATTGGTATTGGTAAACGAGCCAACTTTCCCTGGATGTGTGATGGAAGTAAAGCCAATTGGAGTTTTTCATATGGCAGATGATAAAGGACCAGACGAAAAAGTAATCTGTGTACCGGTCTCTGACCCAATTTGGAATTCATTAGAGAACTTGTCAGATATCAATCCACACTTATTAAAAGAGATTGAACATTTCTTTCAAGTATATAAAGATTTAGAAAATAAACAAGTAGATGTTGAAGGTTGGGGAGATGTGAATGAAGCATACGCAATTATCAAAGAATGTACGAAGCGTTTTGATGATATCGAAAACAAACCAGAGGGATTATTTAGTATTAAATAATTTTAACCATCAAATTTTATAAAAAAAGCAATACTCAGCCACGAGTGTTGCTTTTTTTGTTTAAATTCGTTACCAACTAGATTTTATAACTAACCAAAAAATACTTTTTTTTTATGAATACATTTATGATTTATGTGCCAATTGTAATGGCATTTATTGGACTTTTGTTCATGT
>JBKBRQ010000307.1:0-2433 GCA_046292055.1 Spirosomataceae bacterium
ATTTCAGTACTGACTCCATGCTGCACGCTATCTAAGTTTGTATGTGAGGCGTACAGCGCAATGTCTTCCTTTATTGCACGAATAACAAGACGTTCAACGGCATGTCCACCTGTTATTTTTTTCAATCCTTTAAACAAGACAGGATGATGGGCAACAACGAGATTACACCCTTTTTCTTTGGCTTCTGTGAGTACTTCGTCTGTTACGTCGAGCGTGACTAAAACGCCTGTCACGTGTGCATTTGGATCGCCTACAAGTAAGCCTACATTATCATACGACTCCTGAAAAGCAAGGGGTGCCCACGCGTCTAAACCCGCACAAACTTCTTTTATTTGCATATTTTTAGTCAATTTTTCCAGATAACGCTTTCGATTCTTCGATACACAGAATCTATCTTTGCAAAATTACTTAAAACCCATTTGATTATATACATTCAAACCAACAAGTTATTTTAGCCAAGAAAGAATAGACTCACTTCTCCTTTTATCTGTTCGTATGGACTCTACAAGACACTTTTTCTTTGATACCATTGATTAAACCAAACACTACCAACTAAAATTACAATCGGAAAAATCAAAATAAGTTGATGTAATGAGTCATACAGAGACCCACCGAATAGACCACCAAAAAAGAAACTACTGATAATAGTTAATCGCAATTTAATCCGAGCCAACATCTTCTTTCTGTGACTAAACTGAACAAAGAATAATTGGGCAACATCTATACCTAAATCTGTAAATAAACCCGTTAGATGAGTTGTCCGGACAAGAGAATCTGATATTTTTGTTACCATTGCATTTTGTAAACCCATGGAAAAAAGCAGCAAAAGTGCGATGCGTTCAGGCCTAGACAATACCCATTTATCGCTAACCCAAACGACGAAACAAAGAAGTAAAATTTCTAGAAGAATTGCACGGACAAATCCGTTCCACTTCGCACGTACAGCACTTGACTCAATCACTATATTTGAAACAAAAGCTCCTGCAAAAAAAGAAATAAAAAAAGAGAAGAATAACCCCTTTTCTGCGAAAGAGGAAGTCCAAAAATGATCCATAAAATTGGCAAAATAGCCCGTTACACTTGTTGTCAGTCGACCAACAGAAAGGAAACCGTACACATTGACAACCCCAGCCACAAATGAGAGTAAAGTGGCTGTCAAGAAATGATGTTTATATTTTCGGTGAGCACCTTGTTGGAAAAGCATGGGATATTAAAGTAATCAACGTAGAAACTGTTTGAGTTGAACTTTAGAAATGAAAATGAACCATTTTCTGTCTAGACAAAGCGTCAAAATCGTAGTTTTGCAAAGCAAAATGAAACCTATACTAACGAAGTGTGCGCGAAAAAGGGTCACTTTAAATGTAACAAGATGTACCCAAACAGTTTCTTAAATATACAATCTTAATCCGATAACTGAAACAAAACACCTACTCGAATCTGGAAATTTCCTCCCGTCGAGTAATAGTCTGCTTCACGGAATCGGTATAGAAAACTCGGTTGAACCTGAAACCGGACTTGGTTCCATTGGTACTGTAAACCCGCACCTACCGAAAAAGAATTCCAAGATTTTGGACGGGAATCCGTCATAAATTCAGTGTAGGTTTCTTCATCGTTCAAATAAGTCTCAAAGTCAATGTGTTGAAAAATACGTGCGTCTATTTGTGTCCCAAATGAATACATGAACTGAAAATTACGACGAATGGGTTGATAATAATTAAGGAATAAAGGGACTTGAACAACCGAAGTATTTAACTCAATATCCTCCAATCGGTCGTAATTAGATGGAATAAATGCAGCGTACTTGGTTTCAAAATTTTCGCCCAATGTGAAATTATAAACGCTTGCATTTTCAAACTCTATTTCAGGATATTTTTTACCGAGCACACCTGCAGAAATACTGATATTTTTACCTAAAAATAATTCAAAAATAGGCCCTAATCCGAATGTTTCCGGAATACTGTAATGCCCCGTCATGCCTACGCGAGTTTGAATTTTAGGCCACGAAAAGGTCTTTTTAGGAGCTACGTTTTCAGCAACTTGAAGAGATGTTTTCACGGAATCCTCCTCTGTTATTTTTTCTTCTTCAGCCACTTTTTCTTGAATCGTTTCTTTACTCTCAGCTATCTCTATGTTTTGCTTTTCTAATGAAGAAACACTATCTCCAACTACACCAATCTGCTGATTATCAACAACATTCATCTTGTTGCTTTCATCTAACTCATTGCTTGTATTCGTTCCCCTTTCTTTGGGCGTATTTTCTTTTTTACCCACAAATGTACGCGGTACGTTACTTCTCTTTTCTTTGAGTTGTTCAACGGAAGATATTTCACTCATAAGTACCTCTTCTCTATTTCCAGAGCTGATAGGCATGAGACGAGCAGACGGCGTGTACATATCGTGTGAACACTTGACAAAAACCGTTTTTTCAACATA
>JBKBRQ010000030.1:0-18112 GCA_046292055.1 Spirosomataceae bacterium
AAAAATGCCTTTGGGTAGCGGACTTGGTAGTAGTTCGGCAAGTGCTGTAGCCGGCGTATTTGGGGCTAATTTACTACTAGACAACCCTTTATCGACACGAGACTTACTTCCTTTTTCGATGGAAGGCGAACGTGTAGCTTGTGGTTCAGCCCACGCAGATAACGTAGCACCGGCACTTCTAGGCGGCTTCGTGATTGTCCGAAGTTACCAACCCTTAGATGTTTTCAAAATCCCGACACCTCCTGATTTATTCGTGACGATTGTTCATCCGGATATTGAGGTAAATACAAAAGATGCACGTTTTATTTTACGTGATGAAGTTTCTTTGAAAAAAGGGATTGCACAGATGGGAAATGTAGCAGGTTTGGTGGCTGGCCTTATGCAAGCAGATTATGAACTTATTGGTCGTTCTATGGTGGATTATATCATTGAACCCGTCCGTTCGATATTAATACCTCATTTCTTTGATGTGAAGAAAGCTGCTCTCGACCAAGGCGCATTGGGTTGCAGTATTTCGGGGGCAGGACCATCTATCTTTGCTTTTTCAAAAGGAGAAGAGACGGCGCTACGTGTCGCACAAGCTATGCAACACGTATTTACACCCTCTGGAATTCATACCAACGTTTTTGTATCCCGAATCAATCAAAACGGACCAAAAGTTTTGGATTAATCAAATCGTCGTGCCACCATCTACAGAATAAATCGTACCGGTAATATAACTTGAAGCCGGCGAGGCCAAATAAAGCACCAACGAAGCGACTTCCTCCACTGTTCCCATCCGGGCAATGGGAAGTCGTTTCGTAAAATGTGCCAACATTTTTTCATTTTCCCAAAGCGCTTGACTGAATTTGGTCTTAATCAATCCGGGACAAACCGAATTCACTCGTATACCTACATCTCCCCATTCTTTGGCAAGCACTTTTGTCAACATATTTAACGAGGCTTTGCTGACACTATACATTCCCAAACCAGGGTCTGGGGTAATCCCGGCAATGCTACTGATGTTAATAACAGAACCACCTCCACGTTCTTTCATGGAAGGATAAACCAATTTAGAAATCTCGAACGGTGCGCGCACATTTACAGCCATAATTTTATCGAATGCTTTGGCATCGCAGTCTAAGGAAGGGCCAAAAACAGGATTTGTAGCTGCGTTATTGACTAAAATATCAATTCCTCCAAAATGTGCGATTGATTTTTCAATCAAAGCGTGAACTTGTTCCAAATCCCCGGCATTGGCAGCGATACCGATGACCTCAGAACCTGATTGTTGTGCGATATCCAATGCCAAAGCATCTAAATCTGCTTGCTTTCTACTACTGATTACCACTTTTGCTCCATACGCTGCAAAAAAACGGGCGATAGACTCCCCAATTCCTTTGCTTGCCCCAGTAATGAGTGCTACTTTTCCTTCTAAAGAAAAAGCACTTTGATAGATTGAATTCATGCTGTTTTTAGTTTGATATTATTGAATAGATAAACCTCCATCGAGAATAATCCCTTGCCCGGTCATGAATGAAGACGCATCTGAGGCAAGAAAGACGATGGCAGAAGCAATTTCGGCAGGATGTCCAAAACGTTTCATGGGTGTAGCGAAAAGAAGCCCTTTCTTGTAGTTTTCATCTACTTCCGCCGAATCGAGCATCGCAGTTTCTGTGAAACCAGGACATACGGCATTGACTTGTATTCCATACTTAGCGACCTCCAGAGCAAGTGTTTTTGTCATACCCAATACAGCATGTTTACTAGCAGAATAGGCAATATGTCCAGCCATACCGACGTGTCCAGCAACAGAAGCCGTTGTTATTATTTTTCCAGACTTACGGGCTTTCATACCGGGTAGCACATTTTTCATACAATACCAAACACCTTTGATATTGACATCAATTACAAGATTGAAATCATCGGTTGGGTAGTTTTCGACAGCTTTTCGGGGGCCTAGAATTCCGGCATTGGCAACTAGAATATCAGGAATACCAAATCGGGATTCTACTTGTTCAAAAACATCTTTGACTCTATCTTCCTGACTAACATCACAGGAATAATACGAGATTTCAGAGGGTAAACATTCGTTAGAGGTTTCAGGAACGTCGAGAACCACGACGCGATACTTTAATTGAAGAAATGCGAGTGCTGTTTCTTTTCCAATACCAGACAATCCGCCAGTAATGACGGCGAGAGGAGATAGTGACATAGTGTAAAGGTTGATAGTTGTTGAGAAGCAAGCTACCAACCTTTATCTGGGGGTAGCCTACTTTGTACAATAATACACAATTTCTTCCATAGGCAAGGCATATCTTTTCGCCAATTCTTTTGGCATTTCTTGAACGAAATAATCTTCTTTCACGTCAAATCCTGCACGGGCGAGTTCTTGTCCGTAATTTCTTCCAAACAAACGAAGGTGATCCGATTGCAGGAAAATGCGTTCTCTTTCGCGTGGGTCGGTGATGCTTGGGTCTTCGAGGGTTTCAGCCATTGCCATATTTTGCGGAGATTGCATGATTGCCCAACCACCGGGGCGCAAAACGCGGTATAATTCACGTGTTGCTTGATTAAAGTCTTCGACGTGTTCGAGTACATGATTACAGAAAATAACATCGAAGGAATTATCTGGAAACGGAATGGCTTCGATATTCATTTTCACTTTCGCAAGCGGTGATTCAATGTCAGCGGTGATATAGTCCAAATTCGTTAGTTTATCAAAGCGGTGCAGAAAGCAGTATTCAGGAGCTACATGCAATACACGATGATTTTGCGTATAAAAATTTGTTTTTTCTTTTAGGTATAACTGCATTAATCGGTGTCTTTCGAGAGCTAAACAGCTTGGACACAATGCATTTTCTCGGGGAGATAATCGTCCGTATGGTAAAAATTTTGTAAATTTGTTTTCACATACAGTGCACTCTACGTCATTTCCTCGCATAAACGCTGCATACACTTTTAACGGAATATGGCTGAAAAGCTGTAGATATTTACGGGGCACAAACCGTATGAGCAAGCTAATAATTTGTTTCATTCTTGAACAGTTGTTTAAAACTCAAAATTACACGTATTGCCCAAAGATTTAAAATTTTATCATAAATCAGACACATTATTACATGGAATTACCTAAAAAAAAGGCACCCGGAGAAAAATTGCTTGATAAATTGTCGCTCAGAACGAAATGGTTGTTGCATGGCGGCGGCGGACTTGCCTTAACGGGCTTTGGCTTATGTTTATTTAGCGAAGCAGGACATATCAAACATACCGGCTTAGATACTGCTTCTTGGGTATTCATGGGAACTCTCAGCCTAGTTGTATTTAATGCGGGATTGGCTATTTTTGGTCAAGCAGTCGTTTATAAATCTCAACTAGACTACAAGAAAAAAATGAAAGAAATGCGAAAAAATCAGCCTAAAAAACGGGGAAAACAAGGTTCTTTCAATCGCAAGACTTGGAAAGACTTTGACGGCCCATTGCCTTAAAAAAAAGCACTTCGTGAAGAAGTGCTTTTTTACTTATACATATCTATTTGTTACGACCAACGTGTTTTTAAAACAATAGGGCCAAAATCGCCTAACTCTGTTTCATTCATATAGATAACTCTTCCTTTTTTGGTAATGACCTGCAAGGCAAGTAAACTTGAGATATCATCTAGGACGTCCACTTCTGACACATCCGAAGCATAGGTAAAAGTTGTCTCACCTGTCCATTCAACAGCTTGGCTGTAAGCTTCATCTAGTATAAGTAATTCACCACGTCCTTCTTGAATAGCCTGATAAATTTCTTGCAAATCTGTATGTACTCTTCCTTTAGAAACTGCCTCATGGATATCTTCAATCGCTGCTTTACGTGTTTCAGACTGCCAATCAGCAACAAGTGTCCAAGCTTGTGCTACCAATTGATGTGGTTCTTGTTGATTGTAATTCATGGCAGCGTACGCCGGCAAATAAATAGAAGGTTTGTCAGCTACTTGTTGCAAGCGGGCATAGTTATCCTCAGTACAAATCAGTACGATTGGCAAATTGGTTTCATTGAATAGCTGTACAAGTGCTTTGTCTACTTGATTTAACCACTCCCTTACTAACATATCAACTTGTTTTCCATCACTCTTTTTATCAGAATGTGTCAAATAGTGTTGGTTTTCACCGAATGGAAAAAAGCCATTGCGAATTTCTTCAATCAGATGGTCATTCACTGCTTTGTAGACATGTACGCCAGTTTGAGAAATAGCTGCTAGTGCATATGTTGTTGTTCGGTTCATTGCCTTGATTAAATGACCGAGATGAAAAGTTTCATCCATTTGTACGGTTACTCCAGAAACAGGCAAAGCAGATTTGTACACTTCTTTAACGGTTTCCGAAACGAAAATATGAAAACTATCTAGGCTAAAATTGGCATCAAAAGAAGAAACTATTTCCTCTAAGTTTGCGAGAATAGGTTCTACTTCTCGCTTTGTGTAGGTTGCCAAGAGTCTTTCTGTAGCTTCTTTTTGGGCATTTGCTAAAACAATGGCATCTTTGGCGTTATCTGGATGAGTTCTATGGGTCGGGAAAGAGATTGTTAGACAAGGTGTAGAACTAACAGCCGATAAAAATTCAATTTGATTCACTAACATACAATTCGTTGGTTACTAGTCAAAATAGAAGTAAACTATTTACTTACTTTTCTATCTGCAAGTACTTACTCTTTGAGCTAAAAAACGACCGTTAGTATCAGGGAAGAGTATGATATATCTCATAAAAAAAGCAGTCTATTGGGAATAGACTGCCTTTTTTATAATTTGTAAGAAGAAATTAGTTTGCAAATGCCGCTTTCAATTCTTCTGCATCAACACGCTTGATTGTTGGTTTCAAAGTCAAACGTTTGATTTCAGCAATTTTATTATTCGCGATTGCTCTATTTTTTCTACTTTTTCTTTTTAATTGCGTAACTGCCATCTTGATATCTATTTAATTCACTTGTACGATTCGAAACTAGGTCGCAAAGGTATAAAAATGATTAGAAAACAGCAATAAAATTTATTAAATAAAAAAATAACGTACTAAATTTGGCATCCTATGTTGATTTATGCCAACAGAAATGATTTTTACAAACACTATTTGACAAAAAATGACGTCTAAACCAAGCCTCCCCAGAGGAACAAGAGATTTCGGGCCAGAAACCATGGCAAAACGAAACTATATTTTTCAACATATACGCACTGTTTTTCAAAAATTCGGTTTTTCTCCTATTGAAACCCCGACCATGGAAAACCTATCTGTTTTGATGGGTAAATATGGAGAAGAAGGAGACCAATTAGTATTCAAAATATTAAATTCAGGCAACTTTTTATCCTCTGTTGACCCCCTTGATTACGCAGGTGGTGCAAAAAAAATACTTCCCAAAATTGCCGAAAAAGGACTTCGTTACGATTTAACCGTTCCGTTTGCTCGGTTTGTCGCTATGCACAGAAATGAAATCTCAATGCCGTTTAAACGCTACCAAATTCAACCTGTTTGGCGAGCAGATAGACCTCAAAAAGGACGTTATCGCGAATTTTACCAATGCGATGCCGATGTTGTTGGAACAAATTCCCTACTTTGTGAAGCAGAAATCGTTTGTATGTTACACGAAGTTTTTGAAAAACTAGCCCTACCCGATTTCATCATTAAAATCAATAATCGGAAAATTCTTACAGGAATCGCGGAGGTCATCGGCAAACCTGGTAAAGAAGCTCAACTTTGTGTTGCTATTGACAAACTAGATAAGATTGGGCAAGAAAAAGTGGAAGAAGAATTAATTGAAAAAGGATTCGAAACAGAACATTTACAAAAATTACAGCCTATTTTTACGACAACAACCGATGGATTTTCTTTTGAATCGCTTCGTGAATGGCTCGCAAGTTCTGAAGTAGGTATGAAAGGGATTGAAGAACTTGAAACCATTTGGAAAACAGTTGAACAGCTAGGAATTCCGGCGCCAAAAATCCAATTGGATGTTACCTTAGCACGCGGTCTCAGCTATTACACTGGCGCAATTTTTGAAGTTAAAGCCATAGGAGTACAAATGGGTAGTATATCCGGTGGTGGTAGATATGATAACTTGACGGGTACATTTGGCCTTCCAGATGTATCAGGTGTGGGCATTTCCTTGGGAGTTGACCGCATATACGATGTCATGGAAGAACTTAATCTGTTCCCTGCCTCTGCACTTCACGCGACAGAAGTACTGCTCACACACTTTGATGAACCAAGTTACCAAGCGGCTCTTCCCTTACTTACAAAGCTAAGAAATGCGTCTGTTGCCTCTGAACTCTATCCAGACATTGTCAAGATAAAAAAGCAGTTGGATTATGCCAACAAAAAACAAATACCCTACGTCATAGTCATTGGTTCAGAAGAAATAGAAACGGGACTATATACGCTCAAAAACATGCAAACGGGGGAACAATTCAAGGCGGGCATCAGTGAAATAATTGAAAAAATAAAAGCATAAAACCTACTATTTATGATTCGCAATAAGAAATTCATTGCCCTTTTCCTTGTCATTTCGACCACATTGGCGACTACTTTTTCTTTCTACTTTTGGCAGGTAGTGAAAAGTCCAAACTTAAACGTTGATGGTAAAGAAACGTTTGTTCTGTACATCAAGAAAGGATACACCTACCAGCAAATCGTGGATACATTGCATGCAAACAAGCTTATTCATGACGAGATTGGCTTTCAGTTTTTGACCAAATACCTTGATTACCGGGAAGACGACGCCATTAAGCCAGGTAGGTACGAAATCCCCCCTAATGTAGGGAATAAGGAAATTATCGATAAATTACGAAGAGGAACACAGGACCCTGTTAAACTTACATTCAATAATATTCGGACAAAAGATGACCTTATTCGTAAGCTAGGGACAAAACTCACGATGGATACAGCAAAGCTTCGAGAAATGCTAGATGATGAACAAGTTTGTTCTTCATATGGCTTTACAGCGGAAACCATTATGTGTATGTTTTTACCTGATACTTATTTTATTTACTGGACTACTGACGAAACAGGTTTTCTAGACCGGATGCAGCAAGAATACAAGCGTTTTTGGAATGAGGATAGAACAGCCAAAGCAAAATCTATCAACATGAGTCCTATTCAGGTCGGTATTGTGGCGTCTATAATACAAAGCGAGACAAATAAAATAGATGAAATGCCACGTGTAGCAGGGGTATATATCAATCGTTTGGGTATTTCTATGCCTTTACAAGCAGACCCAACTGTGAAATTCGCAGTAGGTGACTTTTCCATCAAGCGTATTTTAGAAAAACATTTATCTATTTCTTCGCCTTATAATACCTACCGCAATACAGGGCTTCCTCCTGGACCTATCGCATTACCAGAAAGGGCTGCTATTGAGGCAGTTTTGGATTTTGAAAAACACGATTATATTTATTTCTGTGCCAAAGAAGATTTTTCTGGCTACCACAATTTTGCGGTAACATACACAGAACATTTGGTCAATGCACAAACCTACCAAAATGCACTCAATGCAAAAAACATCAAATAAAACTCCTGAAAAGGCTCATTTTTTCAGTGATTTCCCCTACCGAGTTCGGTATGCTGACGTGGACCAAATGGGGTATATGTACTACGGAAATTATGCACGCTTATATGAAATTGGCCGTGTAGAAGCTATCCGAAACTTGGGACTACGCTACCGTGATTTTGAGGATGCTGGCGTGATGATGCCCGTTTATGAAAACACATCGCGGTATTTAAAACCAATTAAATACGATGAACTCATCCAAATTCGGGTGCACATTCGGGATATACCCAAAGTTCGCATTGTTTTCTCCTACGAGATTTTCAATGAAGAAGGAGAACTCGTGCACACAGGAGAAACAACACTTGTATTTGTAGAAATGGCGACAAATAAAATCATTCCTACACCTAAATCCATCATTGAGCGAATACGTCCTTTTTTCGCTACTTAATTCGTGCCTATGCAAAAAGTAAAGTTATACTATCTTCAACTCTGCCGTATCCTAAAAAAAGTTTATTTTTTTAAGAGTGAGGTATCTCTCTATGATTTTTTTAAAATACTTTGGGAGAAAATCGTGACTTTCGATATCGACCAACGAGCAGCAGCAGTTTCATTTAGTTTAATTTTAGCTATTTTCCCGGGCATCTTATTTCTTTTTACACTTATCCCGTATTTTCCCATTGAAAACCTAGATGTCATTATTTTGACGTTTTTGGAGTCCATTTTACCAGCAGGGCTTTACAAGGCTGTTGCGAGTACTATTGAAGAAATCGTGAATAAAAAACGGTCAGATATCTTATCTATTGGTTTTTTATTCACGATTTACGCCGCAACAAACGGCATGATGGCATTGATGCGCGCTTTCAACATGACCTTAGAAACAGACGAAAAGAGAGGTTTTTTCAAAGCACGTTGGATTGCACTTTTATTAACCATCAACCTCATCTTTGTTTTACTAATTGCCGTACTCATCTTGATTGTTGGTAAATTAATCATCGCTTATCTCGTTGATTTCCGATTAATTAATCCTGACAATACCTTGTTTTGGATTAGTTTATTACAAAACATTTCCACGTTCATTATTTTATTTGTGGGCATTGCTGTTATTTACTATTTCGCAAGCAATGCCAATCCCAAACCACGTTTTTTCAATATTGGGGCTTTCTTAGCAGCGATTCTTTGTATTTTCGCTACCAACGGTTTTTCCTACTATCTATCAAATTTCAGTTCCTACAACAAACTTTATGGCTCTATCGGGACACTCATTGGTTTGATGATTTGGATATATCTTGTTTGTTTAATCCTTATTTTAGGATTTGAAATCAACTTCAGTTACCGTGCAGCGGCCTTATCAAAAAAGAAACCTTAACTTTTCTTTTGCAGTTTCGGTTTGGGTAAATTTTTAGGTCTTCCTACCTTATCAATCTCCACATTCAATAATTCACGAATAGCTACTGAGGCAACGACACCGCCAAAGGCTGCGGGCAAATACGAAATTGTTCCATAAGCTGAGCGTTTGAAATTCGACCCATCCGTCATTAACAAAGAACTTTTGTCTATGTTTTCAATAGAATACACAGCTGTAATTCCCTTTCCCACGCCTAATTTCTTGATGCGTTTGCGGATGTATTGGGCAAATCCACAATTGAACGTCTCAAATAAATCAGTAACCCGAATCTGAGTAGGATCCATTTTTCCTCCTGCTCCCATAGAGCTAACGATTCGGAGATTTTTTTCATACGCCGTCGCTAACAAGAGCAACTTGGGAGTAATGCTATCTATGCAATCTAAGACGAAATCGAAAGGCTCAGCCAATATTTCCTCGAATTTGTCTGGAGTCAAGAACGACTGAATAACTGTAAGTTCCAAGTCTGGATTGATACTTTTTAGTCGATCTGCCATATACTCTGCTTTGGGTTGCCCATGGTTGGTTGCTAGCGCTGGAAGTTGCCGATTCCGGTTGGTAGGGTCTACTACATCGCCGTCTACGATTGTCATTTTACCTACACCCGCCCGACAGATAAATTCGGCAGCAAATGAACCCACACCACCCAATCCAACAATTAATACATGTGCATTTTGCAAAATATCAATTCCTTCGCTACCAATAAGCGCCTCGGTTCTTCCCAACCATTTTACATCTTTTTCCATACTTACTTTTCTATTTTTTTGCGGTGATAAACCAATAATTTTCTTCGATTGTGTCTTCTACTTCTTTTTTGTTGATGCCAAATTTTTGTGCAACTTGCTGATAAACAGTGGCGATAGAAACATCCTCAAGCGTATCTGTCTCCACAAAAAATTGCTCTTTCCATTGCATATAAAACGCCTCGTCCCACGAAGGATGCAATTTCTGCCCCATCGAAAGATAAAAACCCCGTTTCAATAGCTGCTCAGCTACCAATTTATGCTTAGCAAAACCATGAATAACCAACGGAACAGACGGACGAAGTACTTTCTGTATGCCAATTAAGGCGTCGAATGCCTTTACACAGTGAATAATGACCGGTTTTTCTAGATTTTCAGCTAACCGAATTTGTTTGCGAAATATTTCTTCTTGGAGCAAGCGAGGGGTTGCACAAAGTGCGTCAAGACCACATTCCCCAATGGCTTTTACCCGGTTATCTTGAGCAACTTCTTCTAATTTAGCCAACTGCAAAGCCATGGATTCTGTCGTACAGTGCCACGGATGAATACCCACAGAAAAAGTCCCCTCCTCTGCTGGAAGCTCCCATGTTTCGAGTTCTGTTACATCACTCGGGATGAGTATATTTTGAATGGAAAGTGTGTTTTCTGCCTCAAAAAGTGTGTGTGTATGTATATTTACTAACAAGTCGTATGTATTTTTGGGTGAACTGTAAAATTACAAAAAATGGATATACATTTTGAAGTCAAACCTTTTGATTCGCTAACTGTAAATGAACTTTATCAAGTTTTAGCACTTCGACAAGCTGTTTTCATTGTGGAGCAGGCTTGTCTTTTTCAAGATATCGATGGACAAGATGCCCATGCCTTGCATTGTTTAGGAAAAAACAATGCTGAAGAAATTGTTGCTTATACCCGTCTTTTTGCTAAAGATGTATCTTACAAAGGGTACGTTTCGATTGGTCGGGTAGTTGCCTCTGATAAAGTGCGCAAATCAGGTATTGGCCGTGCTTTGATGCAATTTTCTATCAAATTCTGCGAACAACTTTGGGGCAATGAGGCTATAAAAATTGGTGCACAATCGTATCTGAAAAAATTTTATGGTTCTCTCGGCTTTCGAGATACGGGAATAGACTATATAGAAGATGGAATCCCGCATGTGTATATGATTTACACACCAGTAGATGAATGAATGACTTAATAAATTTTCAATCCGTGAATGTCTTTCACTCACCTACTTTACAAACTATTTATAGAATATTCATTTATTCTTACAACAGATTTTAAGTAAATGAAAAATAGTAAAGTTTGCGCTAGTATTTTTTTCATCTTTGTATGCAAATTAGTCAGTACAGAGAGAAAATGCGTATGGATTCGACAAAGACACTTCAATTGTATTTAGAAGCGAATGAAGTTGCAAGAAAGGAAAAGATAAGTAATGTTAATCAATATATCCTGAAAAACCCACGAAAGTTAACGAAAGAACAACTTACAGCGGTTATTCACCAACATGAGTTTATTGAGAAAGCAAAAGTAAAATTGGGAAATCTAGCCCAAAAATTCCCATTGATAGGGCCTCCGGGTGTTTCCTTGGAACAAGCATCTTCAGAAATTACTGCAAATATGAAGTCCTCTTTACTAGGGAATTACGAACATATACTTGATTTAACAGGTGGCTTTGGTATGGATACACTTTCGTTTGCGAAGTACGCCAAATTCGTTACCTATGTCGAACAGAATGAGCAATTAGCTCAAATTGTACAACACAATTTTTCGTTGATGTCTGTTTCAAACGTTGATTTTCAGGTAAAGTCAGCAGAAATTTTTCTAGATGAGGTTCAAAAGAAATATGATTGGGTGTATTTAGACCCCGCGCGGCGATCTTCTGAGAACCAGAAGTTAGTTAAAATGACAGACTTATCTCCCAATTTCCTCGAGCTTGCCTCCAAAATTTGGAAAATAACCGATCGCATTTTGCTCAAACTTTCACCGATGATTGACTTGAGTCAAGTGCAACGTGAAGTAGCCAATTTACGAGAAATCATCGTCGTAGGTATCAAAAATGAGGTAAAAGAAGTGCTTCTTGTACTCGAGAAAGGATGGAATATACCCCCCGTTATTCAGACAATAAATTATCTAAACGAAGAAAAAACACAAATTTTCTCCTTTACACAAAAGCAAGAAGAGCGTATTTTATGTGCCATCGGTGACCCTTTAACCTATATATATGAACCCAATGCGCCTATTCTCAAAAGTGGTGCTTTTCAAGAAATTGGTAACCGATTTGGCCTGATTAAACTCGCCAACAATACACATTTATATACATCTACTGCACTTATTCCTGATTTTCCAGGACGTATTTTTGAAATACAAGCTATTCATAAACCTAAAAAAGAGGTTTTACTAAAAGAACTTGGTAAGCCTTTATTTGCCAACATCATCTCTCGGAATTTTGGTGAGAATGGAGAAAAAATTGCACAGAAGTTCCAAATAAAACCGAAAGACGATGTTACCTACCTCCTTTTTACTCAACTTAAGGATGAAAAAAAAGTGGTTATTTTGGCAAAAAAACTTGTTTAGCATCTAAAAAAAGAAGGCTATGCGAGCAGGTATTTTGATTTTAATACATCAGCATACTTTCTATATCTACGACGAGAAATAGGAATTTCCTGCCCATTTATCATTCTGACCTGGAACCCATCTCCTTTTTTTACTACCGAATCAATGAATCTTATATTGACGAGCCAACTTCGATGTAGTCTGACGTATGAATTCGACTCTTTATAAATTTGAGTTTCGAATCTTTTCATGGTGTATGAAAAGACTTCATTTTTGCCATTTTCATATACAAATAAGGTATAATTTTTAATGGCTTGGCAGTATAAAATAGTATTTGTAGAGCTGTTTTGCATAAGCTTGTTACGTTTATGATGTTTTGTAAAGCCAATAGTCTTCCTGTGTTATTTTTACAAATAACTAACTATCAACTACTTATAAGATTTCTAATAAGCTAACCTAGTCAGTTAGCCAATCTGGTAAACGAATGTTTACGCACGGTGCGGGAGAGCAAAAAACATCTATTTAATGTGTCTTGCTAAGAATTGAGGCAGCTTGCATTCTTTTCACAATTCTCTTTCTTCTTCGATGGACAATTTGCACTTCATTCCGATTTGAATTTAATTTTGAGATATGATTTACTTTTTAGATAGCTTTATGCTATAAAATAAAAGGGCATCTAATCACGTCGGACGTCTCCAAAAAATGCTTATTTACCCAGTGTGAATTGAAAGAATAAATGGACGACTCCATTTATCTCTTTCCACATTTCAAAAGTCCTCGATAAATGCGAAAAAGCAAATAATAATCGTGTTTTTCGTGTTTCAATTGGTGTTTCACATTTGATACACATATAATTATATCATTGATTATCAATTAGTTAAATGACTTTTTGTCATTTTTCAATTCGAAGTAAATATATCTTCGTTGTGTTTCATTTTTCTTCTCGGTACTAGTTAATCCTTCTTTTTACCTAGCTAAGAATTGCTTTTTTGTGGCTTATTTCTAACAAAAAAGGAGGCAATGCCTCCTCTCTTTTTCCTTATTTTTGAATTTTATAAAATACAAATCGTTTGTCGTCTAAATCTTTTTCTCGAATGATTAACGGCTTTCCTTCTCTCTCTTCATATACTTCATTTATTCGCGTAATTAACCTTGACCTCTTTAACCTTTTTGTACCTATATTGTCAGATGTGTTTATGCCCAATATTTCATCTAATTTTTCTGAATTTACCTGCTGATTCGTGAATAACACCAATTGCTCAATGATGCTTTCTGTCTCACTGACAACCGAGGTTACCTCAGGTATTACAGGACTTTTTTTCTTGTACTTTAAAAGAAGTGCGCCAAGGCTTCCAGACAATACTACAATAAATACGATATAAATGGAATCCTTTACAGGAAATGTCTTCCCTAGTTCTGTCTGGTTATCTAATTCTAATTGACCGATAACTTTCGACTTTTTCGCCATCTCCTCTATGTTCAAGGATTGTGCTTTGCCATCATTATTTTGAAAGTAAACGGTATTCCCAATAATTTCCGTGTACGGGGACAAGTAAAATGCTCGATTGACAATTAAATCGAATAACAGAATTTTGCCCGTCTCTTTTTCAATGATATTCCAGCCCACATTGTCTACACTAAACTCCGTATTGAAAAAAAGGTAATCTTGTGTTTCAATTGCATCAAAATAAAACCTTTCCAGATATTTTTCGATTGTATTTCCTTCTATATTGATACGCAGCCGTTTCCATTCTTTGGTTTTCCAGTCCAAAAAGTAGCCATTTGACTCTTGTTTTTCTGTTTTATCGCGCAAATTTCGATGAATCCCAAATAGGGCATAAATTCCTTTTGAGTTTTGAAAAACAACGCGCGTATAATAGTTTAAAGGCTGATTTTTGGTGTAGGTAAACTCCCATGAACCATTTAGTTCATCGAAACGGATCAAGTCAATATGCGATATCCACAATCCTTCTCCTCCTATAAGATAAACCACCGAATCTCGCACAAAAGGTGTAGATAGACACGTATATCCTCGATTATAAAATCTATATTTTTGTTCAATGGCGGATTCCTTCACTTCAAATAAATCAAAACTACAGTGCGTGAAGGAAAATAAATCTTTTCCGCGATAGAAAAACAGTGAACTTTCTGGTGCATTTCGGTACTTTTCGTACACCAAGTTAATGGCTGTTTCTGTAAGTTTTCCTGAAAAAAAGTTTCGCCTCTGCGCACTTTCCCATTTGGGTAAATGAATCCTCGTCCATTTATACTCTTCTGCGGCTGTTGACGCAAAAACAGTGGTGCAAAAGAAGAGCGACAAACCAATCTTAGTACAATTGTTCATGTGTAAAGTTATATCTATTTTTTGAGCTAATTTTCGTTTCGTTTTCTTGTTCGGGATGTTATTTCCAACTAGTAAAGATAAAATTCAGGCAGTTAAAAATGAATAAATTGACTGATTTCTAACTATAACTACCAAGGACTTAACATTCGATTTTGTATGCAACATACCGTTTATCATCCGGATTTTTTTCTCGAATAATCAATGGCTTACCTTCTTTTTCTTGATACGCTTCATTGACTTTCGTAATCATTCGTGCGCGTTTTATCCGTTTAGAATCTATATTTTCTATCGATTCGATGTCTATTAACTTGTCGAATTGTTCTGTATCTAGCTGTTGGCCAGCAAAAAGTAAAAGTCGCTTGATGCATGTATCTATTTCTATATTTCCTCCAATTGGTGTATCCTCTACAGACTCACTACCTGAGTATGTACGATTATACAGTACAACTCCAATTCCACTAACCAGCAAAAGGATAGAAGAAAAATAGGCAATGTCTTTCCATGATACCTTCACCGCTTCTTTTGGGTTTCCAAGTGCTAACTGCCCTACCATTTTTGACTTTTTTCGCATTGCAGCAATATCCAACGTTTTTTCTTGTCCATCGAACATTTGAATACGAATAACATCATTGATCACTTCAATAAAAGGGGAATCAGATACGTAATCATTAATTAAACCATCGTATAAATAAATTTCTCCTGTCTCTTTATCTATGATATTCCAACCGATGTTATCCACTTCATATTCTTCACGAAGGTAGAAAAAGAGATAATTTTTAGTTTCAATAGAAGATAAAGTACTTTTTTCTGTCAACTGCTTTTTTCCTTTTCCCGCGATATTGACTTGCAGCCGCTTCCATTCTTTGGTTTGCCAATCAAGGAAATATCCATCAAACTCCGCCCGAATCATTTTTTTTCGAGGATTCATGTAATAACCAAACAGCGCATAGATTCCTTTGGAATTTTGAAAAATCACATCTGTATGGTAATCAATTGGTTGGTTTTGCGTAGCATAAAACTCCCAAGAACCATTCTTTTCATCAAAACGAAGTAGATCAGACGTACTATTCCATAAACCTTCGGAACCAAGTAGATAAACGACAGAATCGCGCACAAACGGAATAGAACCACAGGTATATCCCCTGTTATTAAACATATACTTTTGTGTAAATTTGTCCCCATTTATCTCCAATAAATCAAAACCACAGGGTTGAAACGCCAGCAGGTTATTTCCACGATTGAAAAACAAGAAATCATTAGGTGTCTTCCTGTACCGTTCGGCGAGAATATCTATCACTGAAGCAGATAGCTTTCCTCCTAGAAAATACTGTTTTTTTTCAATTTTTTTTACTTTTATCCGAATGTGAGCCCAATAAAAGTCATTGGCAACTGATTTTATGGGCAAGCCAATCAACAAGAGTAGAATAGCACACATTTTAAAGAATTTCATGAGCAGGTCAGGTAAATGTATTTTTGGGATAACGTTGTTTTTTCTAGTTAGTAATGCCTTGGGTATCTGATGTAAAAAAGACATCCTTTTAATACATAGAAATATAACTCTATTCCAAGATATATTTCAGAAATACACCAAAACACCAAACAAAATACAACAAGAATTGTATTTTTCTATATACATAGACTAAAAAGTGCATTTTTAATACAATATGTACCCAAAATGGCGATGAAATACATTCATGCATAAACCTTCACATAACCTAGTAGAAAATCCGGTATTTGTGTCTAAAAAACTCATCTCTTTGTCATTACGTTTTCCATTTTTTTGATTTCCTGCAACAGTCGAGTAGGATCATGAAAAATATGTCCCTCAAGAACATGGATATACGGAAAATCCTTGCCGTATTTGGTGTACACGGGTTCAGGACTAACCGTTGTATCTTCGCTAGAAAGGAAAATCGTAATATTCTTATCCACCCTTCCACACGAGAAAAATCCAGTTTTTTGGAGAATGCTACTGGAAATATCCATTGGTTCCGTGGGTGCTACGCTATTCGAATCCGTGGTTAGAGGTTCAAGGGAAGGATTGATTAGAATAACAGGAAAACCTTGCTCAAAGGCAAAAAATTCAGCCCAAAAACCACCTAGACCCTCACCAATGAGTAACGAATTGCCGGGAAAAGCTCCAAACAACTGCATTTTGATTTGTACGAATGCCGCGAGTAAATCGATAGAATCATACGAAATTACTTGCGCATCTGGGTAGTGATTTTGGATAATGTGATAGGTATTTGACTGAGACCCACCTTTACAATCTGAAAAATAGATGACTTGCATGTTGATTAGGAAATAGGGTATTAAAAAATAGAAAGCAAAAATATAAATCCGTGACTATTCTTCTCTTGCGTCTTTTCATCCGGATTTATACTCCAAAGTTCCCCATTTCTTCGAAGTTTAGAAAAATTACTTATTAAACGGTTTAGCAAAAAATAATACCCTTTTGGGTAGAACTACCTCTTTTTCTTTCATTTTGATACACATTTTCAATTCTTATTTAGACTAATTAAAAATAATTAAGACTTTATTTGGAAATATTCTAAATAAGCATCTACCTTTGGGGCATAAATCAACGGCTTATGACACCCACAGATAAACAAAAAGCACAATTGCAACTGCAGCAGTATTTGGAAGCAAATGATTTACGCCAAACAATGGAGCGTAAATTGATTTTGAATGCCGTTTACGATGCAAAAGAACACGTGGACGCCGAATATCTCTTTCAATACTTCAAGGATACCGCGCATCCAATTTCACGGGCGACAATTTACAACGCTTTGGAGCTTCTTCTATCTGCCCAATTGATTCGGCAACACCAATTAACAGGACAAAAGAAAACATATGAAAAAAACAATACACGGCAGCACGACCACCACATTTGTTTGACTTGTGGGCGCGTGACCGAATTTTGCCATCCCAAAATTCAGACCATTCAAGATACGGTAAGCCAAACATTGGGTTTTACCATTCATTCACATGATTTAACCCTGTACGGCTATTGCCGCACACCCAAATGTCCACATACCCCATGAGAAAAAGAACTTTACTCACTTTAGTATGTACCTTCTTGTTCATTTACGGAGGTATTGCACAAGATTCGACTTGGCACGAGGCGCCTTTCCGTAATTTAGACCAAGTAATTGTCACGGGTGCTTCACAACCGACAACCCTTCGACAGTCTGTTTTTCAGGTTCGGGTCATTGATAGACTACGTATTGAACAGCGGGCGGCTACCTCTATCCTATCCATTTTAACTACTGAATTGGGGATTCGGTGGGCGCAAGACAACGCAACGGGAACAGCTGACATCCAGTTGATGGGCATGGCGGGACGCAATGTAAAAATTTTACTTGATGGTGTTCCTTTGCCAGATAGAGGCGATATGCGCGAAAGTTTGCTTCAAATTGACCCAAATACCTTGGAACGCATTGAAATCGTGGAAGGTCCCTTGTCTGTCATGTACGGAACAGATGCACTTGCGGGCGTGATCAATCTCATCACGAAAAAAACAGAAACCCGATGGGGCTTGAGCTACCGTCTTCAAGAAGAAACCGTTGGTAGAGA
>JBKBRQ010000308.1:0-2422 GCA_046292055.1 Spirosomataceae bacterium
TAATGTCTTATTCACTTGTGGTTATAAAAGATGCAAATTTACCGCCTTTTTTTGATTTGGAAAAGAATTGTTCAAGTTTTTACGGGAAAGCTTACTTGTTTCTCATTTATTTCTAAGATTTTTGTGTTTTAAAATTCATATCTATTGAATTTTTTACTTAACCCGAAGAGCTATTTGAGGACGAATAGTTCTTTCCTAATCTGCCCGTTCCTATTATGTTGATTGTCATTGATGCCGGTAATTCGGATACTGTGTTTGGTCTTGTTAAAGAGGATACATTAATACAAACTTTTCGTTTGCCTTCCTTGAAAGAAGAAAGTTTTGCCTATTTTGACCATTGTGTCCGGAATCTTTTCTTTGAACATCAATGGAGTCTCGTGAATATCCAACAAGTGGTATTGAGTAGTGTTGTTCCGCCCTTGACACCTATTTTCCAACAAATTTCTAGGCAGACATTTGGCGTTGACCCAATTCTTGTTGATGCAGATGTATTTCCTCAGTTGCAAGTTTCTATTGATGACCCCTCCGAAATTGGAAGTGATTTGATTGCCAATGCCGTTGCAGCTTACGGAAAATACAAGCGGAATTGCGTCGTGATAGATTTTGGGACGGCTCTGACTTTTACAGTCGTTTCTGAAACGGGTAAAATTCTTGGTGTTTCCATTGTTCCTGGTCTGAAAACCGCCGTGAAGGCTTTGTTTACCAATACTGCACAACTCCCTGAAGTACCGCTTGTCTTACCAAGCTCTGTTATTGGCACAAATACCATTCACTCGATTCAAGCAGGTATCTTATGGGGGTACGAAGGGTTGGTAAGAAGTATGATTCGGAAGATTCGGCGTGAATTGGGTGGTGATTGCGTTGCACTCGCTACCGGCGGACTATCTTCGATTATCTCTACGTTACATGGTGAATTTATCGAGGTAAACATCAACCTAACATTGGAAGGGATGATTGAAATCGCTAAAGCACACCGGTAATCTACTTTTTAATAAATATTACAAGTAGAATTTTTTCCAACGAATATACTCTGCTACTTCATCGGAAACCAAATATTGAATCGGTTTTCCCTCGGCAATGGATTTGCGAATATAGGTGGCGGAAATATCTAACAAGGGAGCTTCTATGAAATGCACTTTGGGATGCTCCTTGTAAGGGTGCGGCGCAGTATTTGGTCTTGGATACACATAGAGTGAATAATATGTGAGTATCTGTTCGTGATTTTTCCAGTTTTGAAACTGGACTAAATTGTCTTCACCCATGATGAGGACAAATTCATTTTCTGGATATTTTTCCGACAGAACCGTAAGGGTATCAATGGTATAACTTGGTATCGGTAAGTGTATTTCTATGTCTGAAACCTTCAGTTTATAATTTGCAGCAACGGCTTTTTCTACCATAGCGATGCGGTCAAAGGCATGGAGTAAACTGTTGTTTTTTTTGAATGGATTTTGGGGGGATACAACCATCCAGACTTCGTCCAAGTCTGTGGAATAGGCCATTGTATTGGCGATGATAAGATGACCGACGTGAATCGGATTGAAAGAGCCAAAGAATAAGCCAATTTTTTTCATTTAAATAGCCAAAGGTTTTTGGTCGATAATAAGTGTATTTTCTTTGAAAGATTGGTAGAGTTCTTCTGCTTTTTCGAAGGAGTCTTTGAGTGAATCGTTCAGTAGGATGACATCAAATTTATCCTGAAAAGTCATCTCAAATTTCATTTTATACAGACGTTTTGATAGACTTTCCTCTGTTTCTGTTCCTCGCTCGCGGAGTCTTCTTTCAAGTTCCTCCATGGTAGGGACTTTGACGAAGATCGCGAGGGCATCATCCCCAAAATATTCTTTGAGTTTAAGACCTCCTTTTACGTCTACATCAAAAATGACGTCTTTCCCTTCAGACCAAAGGCGTTCAATCTCGGATTTTAATGTGCCATAATACCCTCCTGGATAGACCTCTTCCCATTCGACGAAGGCATTTTCTTCGATTTTTTGGTGAAAATCAGAGATAGTTAGGAAGTAGTAATCTTTTCCGTGTTCTTCATTTCTGCCGCGTCTATCCCGTGTACAAGCAGAGATAGAAAAGCCAATCGTTGTATATTTTTGGATGAGATGTTTGACAATAGTTGTTTTTCCAGACCCAGAAGGGGCACAAAAGATGATTGCTTTTCCCATGAAAAGAATAAAGTTAGGTAGTCAGTGATAGTAAAATAAAAAAACCACTGAATGAGTAACTCAGTGGTATATATGAATTAGCAAAGATAGACTTTATCGGATAAAGATGCTATAAAAAAGAGTGTATTGAAGCGCTAACAGGGAGACAAAGGCGAGAGCTAAGCCGATTTTGTCTTTGATAAGACTCACCGTTTTATCTGGACAACATTTGCGTTCTACCTTGTTGGCAAGCGTATTTTTAAGTTCTT
>JBKBRQ010000309.1:0-2417 GCA_046292055.1 Spirosomataceae bacterium
GTATTATGCAATGTTTTAGACAAACAAAGGGTAATGTACTGCCAATAGATGAACATGGCGTACCAACTAAAGAGCATCATGGGTATCATCCGTTTCATGGTGCTTGGCATTTCCCGAATGGCTTGAGCAATTTCTGTAATCGTTGATTTGACCCCAGCCGGGCTTTCTTTTATTTCTGCTATTTCTTCTTCTGTGAGGGGGATTTCCTTTGTGGTACGTAATGTCCATAAAATAGAACCAATCGAGACCACTGCACCAATCATGAAGGCGATAAACGTAGTGATGGGTATGCCACTGTCGTTTTTAGCTACCTGACTGACCCCAAAAAAGATAAGTAATGTGGGTGTTAGGTAAGAAAGTGTTTGTCCTAAACCAGTAAATGCGCTTTGAGATAAAAAACCTTGTGAGTGCTGTGATTCATCTAGTTTATCGCTTACAAAGGCACGGTAAGGTTCTTGTGTAATGTTATTGGCGGCATCTAAAATCCAGAGAACACTTGCTGCCATCCAAACAGAGCTGCTGTAAGGCATGATGAACAAGCAAAGACTACATAAAATAGCACCAATTAAAAAATAAGGTGTTCGGCGTCCCCAACGTGTGATTGTTTTGTCGCTGACCGCTCCGATAATCGGTTGAACTAGCAAACCAGTCATCGGCCCCGCCATCCAGAGAAGGGGTAGACTGCTTTCTTCTGCGCCTAAATACGAGTAAATGGGGCTCATATTCGCTTGCTGTAGCCCGAAGCTATATTGCAAGCCAAAGAACCCAAAATTCATGTTAATGATTTGAGTGAAACTTAGTTTTGGTTTTTTCATCTATAGGTTATTTTAAAATATTTGACAAAACAAATAAAAAATTGAAATAAATGACTATTCTAAGTGTTTTTTCTTTGGAATAGCTCGGTCAATTCCCTTTACTTCGCCGTATATTTGGCATCTCAAATACTTAATCCATACACGTAATCCATGCGTAGCAGCATTCTAATCTTTTCTTTTCTTTTCGTTTTCTCTTTTGTCAAAGCACAATCTGATGCAGGTTGGGTTTACGTCGATACCATTGAATTCCTTGGAAATACACGAACTAAAGAGCGTATCTTATTAAGAGAAATGACGTTTTTCGCAGGCGATTCCATTCCTCAAACAAGGTTCGCTGCTGAGGTTGAACGCTCGCGCCAAAATTTATTCAATCTCCATCTTTTTTTGACAGTTACTGCTCAGACGATTTCTCTTCCTGATGTTCCAAACCGAGTAAAAGTCGTTATGGAGGTAAAAGAAAAGCTCTATTTTTTCTCGCTTCCTATCTTTTATCTCGCCGACCGGAATTTCAGTGAATGGTGGTATGAACGTGGGCGCGATTTGCGGAGAACTACCTATGGTCTCAATACGCATCATGATAACCTGACAGGTAATAACGATAAAATGCAACTTCGGCTTTACGGTGGCTTTATCCCGTATTATGAGTTGACATATGGCCGTCCGTACATTGATAAAAAACAACGTTTAGGTATTCAAGGGGGTGTTTTTTTCTCTACTCAGCGTTCTTTGCCTTATCGTACTTGGGAGGATAAGTTAGACTTTATACGTTCAGAAGAACGGGTGAGACAGCGAACAGGCGCGTTTGTTCGGTATAATTACCGAGCTAATTTGTACCATTTTCATTCTCTACATACGGGCTATACAGACATGCAGGTCGCAGATACGATAGCTCTTTTGAATCCTAACTACTTTCTGGACGGTGGGACAAGACAACGTTTCTTTACCTTGTCGTATGATTATCGGTTGGACAGACGAGACAACAAACAATATGCCTTAAAAGGAGATGTACTTTTTGCCCAGATTACGTATCAGCATATTCTGGACTTGCCTAATCCTTCGCTTACGTCTATTCAGGCGGGTATTGTAGAGTATATTCCACTCTCGAAAAGATGGTTTTTTGATGGCAGTGTGCGTTTCAGGCATTCATTTCCAGATCTTCAGCCGTATGTTCAAACGGTTGGTCTTGGGTTTTCGGCGAATTTAGTGCGTGGGTACGAACTGAATGTCATTGACGGACAGACGTTTTTCTTGGGCAAGACGAATTTTAAATACAAATTATTTGACAAAGTTTTTGACTTGAGCAAGTTGATTAAAATCAAGCAATTTAACACGTTACCTGTCGCGAGTTATGCTGTTTTTTACGCAGATGCGGGCTATGTGCGGAACACAGTTCCTCAAAATAGCAATACAAGTCTGGGGAACAGATGGCTATACGGTGGAGGAGTTGGGCTAGATATTATTACATTTTACAATACCATTGGGCGATTTAATTATTCTGTCAATCGGGAAGGAGAAGGGCGAGTTTATTTTACGGTAGTGCGTGGGTTTTAGGAGCCTTTTATAACCTAAAAGACTCCTAAAAAATACATTATATTTCTTCTT
>JBKBRQ010000310.1:0-2405 GCA_046292055.1 Spirosomataceae bacterium
TGAAAAAGGAAATCGTTATGATGATAAATTTTTCAAATCCGAAAAAGATGCTGTTGAGTTTGTATTTGAATTTTTAGTAAAAAATGGAAAATAAATTCCACAATAAACATTGTAAAATCAAATCACTCAGAAGTAACTAATGATAACAACCGATTCATTTCATATAATCAATTTACAAGCAGATGACGCAAAAAGTTTATCTGAAATGATGGTCTTGAATTTTGATAACTTTAAACGGTACTTTCCAATTACGTTGTCAAAAAATCAATCCTTTGCTGATAGTTTAAGTTATATTGAAGAAAAAAGAACATTTGAACCTGAAAATATTGGTCCAAATATTCAACTACATATGAATCGTTGCATTTTGTGCCAAAGATGTGTACAAGTTGCCGACCAACTAACAGACAATCGCGTACACGGTGTATTAGACAGAGGTGATCATGCTAATATCTCTACTTGTATTTCTAAAGCGATTGACAATGAATTCTCAGGAAATATGATTGATGTATGTCCTGTTGGAGCATTGACTGACAAAACCTTCCGTTTCAAATCGAGAGTTTGGTTTAATAAACCTTATAATGCACACCGCGAATGTACAACTCCAGGATGTTGTGGTAAAACTACCGTTTGGATGTTTGGTGGAGAAATTCAACGTGTGACAGGAAGAAAAGACGAGTACCACGAAGTAGAAGACTTTATTTGTAACACTTGTCGTTTTGATAAGAAAGATGTAAATGATTGGGTAATTGAAGGACCAAGAGTTTTTGAAAAAGATTCTGTTATCAACCAAAACAATTACACCAAAACAGAAAAAGTAATCATCGATACAGAAGAAAATATCTTATTAGGTAGAGCTCAAGACCGTAAAAAAATCAGTATGGCTGAGATTGATTACAATGAAAAAATTGATGGCAACTTAATAGATTCGAACAAAAATGGATAGTACTTTTATAATAGAAAAAAGTGTTGTAATCGTAGTTGTATTTGCAATTACTATGCTTGTGGCTATGTATTCTACATGGGCAGAACGTAAAGTTGCAGCATTTTTACAAGACCGCGTAGGACCAAACAGAGCTGGATGGGGTGGTTTATTTCAACCTTTGGCAGATGGTTTGAAACTTTTTGCTAAAGAAGAATTTGAGCCTAATACGCCAAACCGCTTTTTGTTTTTTGTAGGTCCTGGTATTGCTATGGGAACTGCTTTAATGACAAGTGCTGTTATTCCTTGGGGCGACCGTTTGCATCTTTTTGGAAAAGACATTTTACTACAAGCTACTGATATTAATATTGGCCTTTTATACTTTTTTGGAGTAGTTTCAATTGGGGTATACGGAATCATGATTGGTGGATGGGCTTCTAATAATAAATTCTCATTGATGGGAGCTGTTCGTGCGGCTTCTCAAATGGTATCATACGAGGTGGCTATGGGATTATCCATGATTGCTTTATTGATGATGACAGGAACTTTGAGCCTTAGAGAAATCTCTGAGCAACAAGCAGAAATGAACTGGAATGTGTTTTATCAACCCTTATCGTTCTTAATCTTTTTGATTTGTGCTTTTGCAGAAAGTAATCGTACGCCATTTGACTTACCAGAATGTGAAAGTGAATTGATTGGTGGTTACCATACTGAATATTCTTCTATGAAAATGGGATTCTACTTATTTGCTGAATATGCTAATATGTTTATCTCATCGACTATATTGTCTATTTTGTTCTTTGGCGGCTACAATTATCCAGGAATGGCGTATGCTGTTGAAAACTGGGGAGTGAATATTGGTAATATTATCGGAATAGTTATTTTATTTGCAAAAATATTCGGATTCATCTTTTTCTATATGTGGGTAAGATGGACGATACCAAGATTTAGATACGACCAATTGATGCACTTAGGTTGGAGAATTTTGATTCCACTTTCGATTATCAATATTATCATTACTGGAATTGTTATTTTGAGAGCAGATATTGCTGCTTATTTAGGATTCTAATTTAATTACGAAGAGCCCTAGCCCTGATAGTAGCGGCATCCTTTTATTTTTTTCTTTAAAAAATAAAAGATATAGCGGATAGCAGGATTAGCTTTAAATAAAAAGAAAAAATGTCAATAGAAACTATATCATTATCGGGTAGAAAAAAGATGGTTTCCAATAAGGAGATGACCTTTTTGGAGCGTATGTATCTTGTGGCGATTGTAAAAGGTTTAATCATTACAATCCAACACTTCTTTAAAAAGAAAGCCACAATTCATTACCCAGAACAAGTGCGTACTATGAGTCCAGTTTACAGAGGACAGCACATGTTGAAAAGAGATGAACAAGGCAGAGAAAACTGTACTGCGTGTGGATTATGTGCGTTGTCATGTCCTGCTGAAGCCATTACGATGAAAGCAGCAGAGCGTAAGGCAG
>JBKBRQ010000311.1:0-2395 GCA_046292055.1 Spirosomataceae bacterium
TTCAAATGCGTGAGAACAGGCTCAAATTGTGTCTGAACGGATTCATCAGCAAATGTTTTTTCCAGTATTTCTTGAGCTTCTTCGTAGGCAAACCGTTTGTCGGAGTGGATGACGGCACGCCCAAACCATTCCTTGACTAATTTCCCTTCGGGGGTCATTTCAAAAACAGCGGAAAAGACTAATTTATCTTCATTAGGACGAAGAGAACAAAGCCCATTCGAGAGTTTTTCAGGCAACATCGGAATGGTTCTATCCACCAAATAAACAGATGTAGCACGTCGGAAGGATTCTTCTTCCAATTTCGAACCGGGCTGTACGTAGTGCGTGACATCCGCGATGTGAATCCCGATTTCGACGTTTCCATTTTCTTTGTATTCGTAGCTCAAGGCGTCATCAAAATCCTTGGCGTCGTGTGGGTCAATAGTGAAAGTGAGCACAGAGCGAAAATCTCTTCTGCGGGCAATTTCTTCGTCGGAGATATGCGTAGAAATTTGTTCTGCTTCTTGTTCGACCTCTTCTGGAAACTGAACAGGCAAGCCAAACTCCGCCATGATGGCATTCATCTCCGCGTTATTTTCACCGACTTTCCCTAAAATATCCACGATTTTTCCGGTTGCTTGTTTGGGGCCTTGCGGATACGAAAGAACCTCTACAACTACGATATCATCTGGAGCTGCGTGAGACAAATTGGTTTTAGAGATGAAGATCTCTTGGTGAAAACTTCGGTTATCTGACTTAAAAATACCATAGTTACCAAATATTTTCACTTTCCCGACAATTCGCTGTTGCGCTCTTTCGAGGATACGAATGACTTTCCCTTCTGGGTTATTTCCTTTTTTACGCGTAGTTGGGAGAATTTTAACTTCAACGGTGTCTCCGTTCCATGCTTCGTTGAGGTCTTCCACTTCAACGAAAATATCAGGTTCCCCTTCCGTATGCCGAATAAATGCAAAGCGTGGATTAACGAAATCAACTTTTCCGACAACAGTTTGTGGGGTTGGCGCAACAGGCGTAGTGGCTATATATCGGTTTCGACCGACGGATTTGAGTCGGCCTTTTTCTTGCAATTCTTCAATCATGAGTTGAACAAAAAGCTTGTCTCCCTCATCGTAAATATCAAAAGCATTCAGTAAGTCATTGAGTGTCAAGGGGCGTTCTACCTTTTGCGCATAGAACTGATAAATTTCCTCTTTTTGTAGGTCTGAGGAGGACTTTTTCTTTTTTGGCATAAACAAATAATAAAAATAATCTATAAATATAGTAACAAATGCGACGTAAAGGCGAACAGTATAACAGAAAGTTACCGAACTTTGCTGCATTTATTTTTCTTCTTTTTCAGAAAAACATACCTATTCAACTAAGAACTTACCCATGTATTGGAAAAAAATCCTTCTAAGTATCACGTTACTTTTGGGCAGTCACGCACTCCTTTTCTCACAAAACAACAAAGCAGTTTATCACATTAAACGTACGACAGAACCGATTCGTTTAGACGGTTTACTAGATGAAGTTGTTTGGGAATCCGCACAAGTAGCACAGCAATTTTTCTTGGAAAAGCCGTACGATACCTCGTATGCCACAGCACAAACAGAGGTTCGTATTCTCTTTGACGACCAGTTTATGTATGTTGCTGCCAAAGCCTATCAACCTAGAAATGCCTATACTGTTTCTTCTTTTAAACGAGACTATCCGGGTGGAACGAGTGATGTATTTACTGTGAATATTGACACGTTTCGAGATCGGTTAAACGGCTTCCAATTTGGAGTTTCTCCGCTCAATGTACAGCGAGAAGGACTTATTTCGAATGGGCAAGATGTCGATAATTCATGGGATAACCGCTGGTTTTCTGAAGTAAAAAACTACCCTGATTATTGGACTGTTGAGATTGCCATTCCGTTTAAAACTCTGAGATATAAAGTGGTTGAAGGAGAAAACACGTGGCATATTAATTTTGGTCGTAGTTATATGCAAATCAACGAGGTATCTAATTGGTCTCCCGTCCCACGTAATTTCCGTTCCAATAACCTTGGGTTTGCGGGTACGTTAGTTTGGGATGATACGCCGCCTACACCTTCCAAAAACATTGCTTTTATTCCGTATGCCTCGTCCGGAATTATCCAAGATTTTCCGCGTACAAAATCAGACCTACAGGAACTTCCGAAAAGTACGGATCGTAATCTAGGTTTCGGCTTTGACGCAAAAGTAGCCGTAACACCTTCGCTTAATTTGGACATAACGGTTAATCCGGATTTCTCCCAAGTAGAAGTAGATCAGCAGCAAACCAACCTTTCTCGTTTTGAACTATTCTTTCCTGAGCGTCGGCAATTTTTCATCGAAAATGCCGATTTATTTGGCAATTTTGGTTTTCCGGATACACGCGCATTTTTCTCTCGCC
>JBKBRQ010000312.1:0-235 GCA_046292055.1 Spirosomataceae bacterium
TAATTCCCCTTTCCAGAAGCGTCTTCTGCCCAAACGTACATACCAATTAGATAGTTGGTCAGTTACAAATTCCTGAATGGCACGTCCTGCTTTTGTTGGCTCATACGATTCATACGCCTGCCCGACTTCCAAAATCAAGGTTTGAAGCTTCGATAAAATCCATTTATCTAACTCCGTTGCGTGTGCTGGGTCAATTTTTCCTGTTGGAACAAAGTTGTCGAGATTAGCATAAAGC
>JBKBRQ010000312.1:245-2395 GCA_046292055.1 Spirosomataceae bacterium
GCGCAAAGAAGTTATACGTATTCGTTAATGTACCGAAAAATTTATTGCGTACTTCCGTGATTCCTGCTAAGTCAAAGCGTAGATTATCCCACGGTTGTGCGTTGGTAATCATGTACCAGCGGGTTGGGTCTGCACCATAGGTTTTAAGCGTTTCGAAGGGATCAATAGCATTGCCCAATCTTTTGGACATTTTATTACCATTTTTATCCAAAACGAGTCCTGTGGAAACGACATTTTTAAATGCCACGGAATCAAATAACAATCCAGCGATGGCATGCAATGTAAAGAACCAACCTCTTGTTTGGTCCACACCTTCAGAGATAAAATCAGCGGGATATGATTTTTCAAACGTGTCTGAATTTTCAAATGGATAATGCCATTGTGCATACGGCATCGCACCCGAATCAAACCAAACGTCAATCAAGTCTGTCTCCCGTGTCATTACCTGTAGGGAGTCCGAAACCAAGAAAACATCGTCCACGTATGGGCGGTGCAAATCAAATTCCTCTGTTCCAAAAGATTGGATAAATACCTTATTTTTAGCAGATTGTTCATCAGAGAGAATACCCGACTCAACTGCTTTGGTGGCGTAATCAACCAATTCTTGCATCGAACCAATACAAAGTTCCTCGCCTTGTTCACTCCGCCAAATTGGCAATGGAGTACCCCAATAACGGCTTCTCGATAAGTTCCAATCGACCAAATTTTCAAGCCAATTTCCAAAACGCCCCGTTCCTGTTGACTCCGGTTTCCAGTTGATGGTTTGGTTGAGTTCGACTAATTTATCTTTGACAGCCGTTGTACGAATAAACCAGCTATCCAATGGATAATAAAGAACGGGTTTGTCTGTTCTCCAGCAATGCGGGTATGAGTGGTCATACCTTTGCACTTGGAAAGCCCTATTCTGGGTTTTCAGTAGAATAGCAATCCGTTCATCAACGGATAAATATTTGTCGCGGCCTTGTTTTTGGCGTTCTATTTCCTTTTCTTCTTCGGAGAGATAGGCTTCTTTGACAAATTCACCCGCGAAGTCTGTCACTTCTTTAACGAAGCGACCTCGTCTATCAACAAGTGGCATTTCTTTGCCCGCTTCGTCTTTGACCAAAATGGCAGGAATATCATTCTGTTGGGCAACCCGGAAGTCATCTGCGCCAAAAGTAGGTGCAGTATGTACCACGCCGGTACCGTCTTCTGTCGTAACAAAGTCACCTAAAATAACCCGAAATGCAGGTTTTTCAGGTTGTACATATGGGAATAACTGCTCATATGTAATCCCTTCTAAGTCAGCACCTTGACAGGTATAAACAACTTGCCAAGGAAGTACTTTCTTATCGCTTGAGGCAAATCCTTCAAAATCTCCGTCTTTGCCTTTATCAGAGAAGTATTTACCAATTAAGTCTTGTGCAAGCAGCACATAAACGGGTAAATACGTATACGGATTAAATGTTTTTACAAGCGCATAGGTAATATTTTTACCGACTGTGAGCGCTGCATTGGATGGCAAAGTCCAGGGCGTAGTTGTCCAAGCAAGGATAAAAACTTCAGCATTTACGTCTTGCGTGGCATCAAAGAGAGGCTGGGACTTAGCTGACTTTTCGACTTTAAACTGAGCCGTCATGGAGGTATCCTTCACGTCTCTGTAACAGCCAGGTTGGTTCAGTTCGTGAGAAGAAAGTCCAGTTCCAGCAGCGGGCGAATACGGCTGAATAGTATATCCTTTGTAAAGAAGGTTTTTATCGTATAGTTTTTTTAACAGATGCCAGATACTTTCAATGTATTCATTTTTATACGTGACGTAAGGATTTTCTAAATCCACCCAATAACCCATTTTCTCTGTCAACGTGTTCCATTGGTTCGTAAACCGCATGACCGTTTCGCGGCATTTTTTGTTATAGTCAGCGACAGAGATAGACTTACCGATATCTTCTTTGGTAATCCCAAGCTCTTTTTCTACTTGGAGTTCAATGGGTAAACCGTGCGTATCCCATCCGCCTTTCCGGTGTACCTGAAAACCTTGCAGTGTTTTATAACGGCAGAATATATCTTTAATAGTACGCGCCATTACGTGGTGAATTCCAGGAGCGCCGTTGGCAGAAGGAGGACCTTCATAGAAAGTAAACGTAGGTTTTCCTTCTCGGACAGTAATGGAT
>JBKBRQ010000313.1:0-2384 GCA_046292055.1 Spirosomataceae bacterium
TTAACCAAATCAGCAGTACGCTTAATCATATCGGCTTTATTTACCTGATATGGTATTTCAGTGACAATAATTGATTCTCTTCCATCTACTTCTTCAAAACCAACTTTGGCACGCATCACAATACGTCCTCTACCTGTTTTAAAAGCTTCACGAACCCCTTCGTAACCATAAATTATACCACCAGTAGGAAAATCTGGTGCTTTTATATGAGTAATTAATTCGTCAATCTCAATTTCATTATTATCAATGTAAGCAAGTGTTCCGCTTATAACCTCAGTTAGATTGTGAGGAGGCATATTGGTTGCCATACCTACTGCAATACCTGTAGCTCCATTTATTAATAAAGTAGGAACACGGGTTGGCATTACTTTAGGCTCGTATAAAGTATCGTCAAAGTTCAATTGAAAATCAACGGTTTCTTTTTCGATATCGGCCATGATTTCTTCCGATATTTTACGCATTCTTGCTTCTGTATAACGCATTGCAGCTGGACTATCCCCATCTACAGAACCAAAATTCCCTTGTCCGTCTACTAATAAATAACGCATACTCCATTCTTGAGCCATACGAACCATAGCATCATAAACAGAAGTATCTCCGTGTGGGTGATACTTTCCTAAAACTTCACCGACAATTCTTGCGGATTTTTTATGGGCTTTATTTGAAAAAACTCCTAAATCATACATTCCGTATAGCACTCTTCGATGTACGGGCTTTAGACCATCTCTAACATCAGGAAGTGCTCTGGATACGATTACAGACATCGAATAATCGATGTAAGCTGATTTCATTTCATCTTCTATGTTAATAGGAATTAACTTTTCTCCTTCAGACATAAGTTGTTATATTAAATAATTATATTAATTTCAAAACGTGCCAATATACGGCTTTCTGAACTTTTTTTAGGCATTTTAACAGTCTAATTTATCTAATTTATTAACAATAAAAAATCCCATAATAGTTAATAAATTCCCTCCATTTTAACTTATATTTTATATTTTTTTTTGTCACTTAGCTGACAGCTGATATTACTAGGAATGATTTTTGTTTATAAATAGTAAATCAGTAAATTTACATATATAAAATAGATACCACATGGATGACAATTTTTCCCCTAGAGTAAAAGATGTTATTACGTACAGTAAAGAAGAAGCCTTACGACTAGGGCATGACTTTATTGGTACTGAGCATTTGATGTTAGGCATTTTGCGTGATGGAAATGGAAAGGCTATCCATATTTTAAACAATTTGGATGTAGATTTAGAACATCTTCGAAGAAAAGTTGAAATTCTTAGCCCTGCTAGCCCTATTAGCCTAGAAGTAAATCTTGAAAAAAAGAATTTACACTTAACACGACAAGCCGAAAGAGCTTTAAAAACAACCTTTCTTGAAGCCAAGGTTTTTCAGAGCACTTCAATCAGTACTGCACACCTACTCTTGTGCATTTTGAGAAACGAAAACGATCCCACAACCAAGCTATTAAATAAACTAAAAATAGATTATGATTTAGCTAAAGAACAATATTTGAATATGACTCCAAACGAACAAGATTACATCGATAACTTGCCAAAAAACGAATCATACAATGATGATTCAGGACAAGATGACAGTCTGAAAGAAGGGACTTTCAACAACCCTATAAACAAATCCAACAAAAAATCTAAAACACCTGTTTTAGATAATTTTGGGAGAGATTTAACAGAAATGGCCGAAGAAGGAAAATTAGATCCTGTAGTAGGTCGCGAAAAAGAAATTGAACGCGTATCTCAAATTTTAAGCCGTCGTAAAAAGAATAATCCTCTTTTGATTGGTGAACCAGGAGTTGGGAAATCTGCCATTGCAGAAGGACTAGCCCTAAGAATCATTCAAAAAAAGGTCTCTAGAATCTTATTCAATAAGCGAGTAGTTACTCTTGATTTAGCCAGCCTTGTGGCTGGAACAAAATATAGAGGACAGTTCGAAGAACGAATGAAAGCGGTAATGAACGAATTAGAAAAAAACGATGATATCATCCTATTTATAGATGAAATTCATACCATTGTTGGTGCAGGAGGAGCAACAGGCTCATTAGATGCATCTAATATGTTTAAACCCGCCTTGGCAAGAGGTGAAATTCAATGTATAGGCGCAACTACACTAGATGAATACCGCCAATACATAGAAAAAGACGGAGCTTTAGAAAGACGTTTTCAAAAAGTAATCGTGGAACCCACTTCGGTTGAAGAGACAATTACTATTTTAAATAATATTAAAGATAAATACGAATCACATCACAATGTTACCTATTCTCCTGAAGCAATAGAAGCTTGTGTAAAACTAACTGACAGATATATGTCGGAACGCTTTTTACCAGACAAAGCTATTGATGCTTTAGACGAAGCAGG
>JBKBRQ010000314.1:0-2376 GCA_046292055.1 Spirosomataceae bacterium
GTCCCTCGATGCCTGAAAGAAGTAAATCCACTTCGTGTTTTTTTCGCCCACAAAAGGAACAAAAAGGGTCTTGCTTACTCATTTGATTTTTCATACTTAAAATTTGTCCTTCAAAGAGAACTGGTTGTACAAAAATCTCCTTAGTTACCACGCAATGAGCGCTGAAAGGCAACTAAGGAGATGTTAATTAACGCGTTAAAACTTCGTCGATAAGGCCGTATGCTTTCGCTTCTTCTGCTTTCATCCAATAGTCTCTGTCTGAATCACGTTCAATTTCTTCAAAAGATTTTCCGGTGTGATTTGCCAAAATTTCATAAAGCTCTTTACGGAGTTCAATGATTTGCTTCACCGTGATTTCCATGTCTCTGGATTGGCCTTGTGCGCCACCGCTTGGTTGGTGTATCATTACCCGTGCGTGTGGAAGAGCAGTACGCTTTCCAGCTGCACCACCGGCTAACAAAACAGCACCCATAGAAGCAGCTAAAGACGTACAAATTGTAGCAACTTCTGGCCGTACATATTGCATTGTGTCATACATTCCTAGTCCAGCATAAACAGACCCACCAGGTGAGTTTATGTACATCAAAATGTCTTTTTTAGCATCTACTGACTCTAGGAATAGTAATTGCGCAACGACAATGTTGGCTACTTGATCATCTACGCCTGTGCCCAAAAATATGATACGATCCATGATTAATCGAGAGAAAACGTCAATCGCTGCAAAGCGCATAGGCCGTTCCTCAATGATATTTGGAGTCATGTTTGTGACATTATGCTTCACGTAGTCATCAAATGTTAATCCACTCATTCCCATGTGATGTACCGCATACTTTCTGAATTCTTCGCCAAAATGCATAATTTGATTCGTTTGGTTGTATGTTACTTATTTAATCAGACAATTGTACCCGTCTTTCGTTTATTGAAAACACAAAAAAAGACTGTGTGGTTTCGATTCATTAGGTCGAATTACAAACAAACAAAAAAAACGGGAATAATCCCGTTTTTTTTGACTCCTAATTTAGTGAATTATAGTCCGATATTTTCGTATGAACTTTTCGCCACTTCATTGAATTGTTCCACAGGAACTGCAGTTGTTTCTACTTTCACTTGGCCACGGATATAATCCATTACTTTGCGACCAAATGCTTTATTGAAGTAGTTTCTAAACGCATTATCCTTGTTTTCTTGCAATTGCTTACGCGCCATTTGATCAACGAAATCTTCCATACCTGGGAATGATTGGCCTCCAAAATAGTTGTAAATTTCTGCTTTTACTTCTGCCAAAACATCTTCAAATTCTACTTTAATAGCCTCATTGTCTTGTGCAATATAATTCTTGATTAAATCCAAACGAAGACCTCTTGCGAATGCTGGATAGTCTTTGTCGATATCCTCCATCGAGAATTTCCCTTCGTTGATTCCAAATAACCATTTTTTCAAAAACTCTTCTGGTAATTCAATTTGGGTAGCAGAAATCAATGCTTTCTCGATTTCAAAATCAAGTAACAAGACAGACTCTCTGTCGTAGTTTGAACGGATAATGTTCTTTATCTCTGCTCTAAATTCTTCTTCGTTCGTTGCTTTTCCTGGCCCAACAGCTTTGTCAAACAATTCCTGATTGATTTCAGCTAGTGTAGGGCGTGTGATTTTTTCTACAGCAAATTCAAAAATACCATTTAAAGTAGCTGCTTCTTCGTCTGATTTCCCCGTTGCAAAACCAAGTTCACGGGTAGTTGCGAAGATTCCTTGAATATCAAAACTTACACTACTTCCTACTTCAAGTCCTTTGAAGATATGTTGTGCACCTTCTACCACTTTGTCTGTTGGGATACCAGATTGGAACTCAAAAGAGGTTTCTGACTGAGTTAACTTTCCAAAAACTAGGTCGCCTAGTTCAGCAGATTCAGGTATTTCTTCGCCACCAAAACGAGTACGAAGGTCTTGAATTGCCTCATCTACACGCTCTTCAGCTGGTTCAATGGCATATTGTTGAATGGCAGGAAGTGAAGCTAGGTCAAGTGTAAAGTCACTCGCTAAACCAACTTCATACTCAAAACTAAAAGTCGTTTGCGTATCCCAATCCAATTTATAGGCCTCCTCATTCGGAATCGGATCGCCTACTACTTGTAATTTATTCTCTTGAATGTAGCTATTTACTTGTTTGCTTACTGCATTGATAACTTCGTCCACAAGTACGCTTTTACCGTATAATTTTTTGATATAACCAATCGGAACGTGACCGGGTCTAAATCCTTTAATCTGTGCAGTTTTTGCGTATTCCTTCAGCTTTTTATCTACTTCAGGTTTGTAGTCACTTTCTGAGATAGTTACGGTCAGGCGTGCATTGGTCGCCGATTGCTTATCAAATGTAGTCTC
>JBKBRQ010000315.1:0-2374 GCA_046292055.1 Spirosomataceae bacterium
ATCTCGGTGACAACCACTTTTTCTGAAAACCTAGAGGCGTCGATAAAGAAAGAATTACTCCCTTTGTTGGGTGAACAAGTACATGATTGGATGTATTTGAAGTCGTACCACGTACGTAAATCTCTTTCTTTCTTTCCGGCTGGTAGCCAAGAAGCGCCGTTCCAAGTAAATGAAACTACTTGGCGCTGTGGAGATTATCTTTTGTATCCGTCGCTCAATGCAGCCATGAAAAGTGGTCGCCAAGTTGCTGAAGCAATCGCGGATAAAGTCCACTAAGAATAGACTATGCTATTTTTTTTATTAGATAAACGCATAAAAAGGAAAACCCCATCAAGACGAAATATTTCGTACTGGTGGGGTTTTCCTTTTGTAGGAACTTACCTTTTCTACGGCAGCGGGCTGACCGACAACATTTTGCCTCGATGGAGCTAAAAAAGGAATCCGTATAGATAGATTAGTAATTTTGTCTTATTTCATCTCGACAATCGTGACGCCTTGTCCGCCCCGATCAGCGTGTTCGTCACGTACCGTTTTTACTTGTTTGTAACTTTTTAGATGTAACCGAACGACATTGCGAAGGATTCCGTCTCCTTTGCCATGTACAATTCTGATTTCAGGAAAGCCAAGAAGAATCGCATCGTTCATGACGTTATCTACCTCCACAACGGCTTCTTCGCCGCGTTTCCCACGAATGTCCAAATTGAAACTGAAGTTTTGTGATTTTTCTATCATATCAATTCCACCTGCTCTCGCTTTCGTAGCTGTTTTTGTCGCTTCTTTGAAAACCTTTCGACTTACTTTTTCCAATCGGTTCAATTTAATATTCGTTTTCAAAGAACCAATCGCGACTTCTGCATCTTTGCCACGAATACCAAGCACTTCTCCGATAGCTTCTTGCCCAAGAATGCGGACATAACTGCCTACTTGGATAGTCGTTCCGTCTAAAATCCATTCTTCAACATCTGTTTTCTCCTTTGTAGCTGTCACAGTCGATGCATCAACCGCTTCTTTCTGAAGTGCTGCTTCTTCAAATTGGGAAAGTTCGTCTCGAAGAATCTTCGTCACTTCTTTTTCCGCCTTTTGTTCCCGGATTTCCCGAATCGTGTTCTCTATTTTTCGGTTTGTTTCTTTTAGCAAATCTTTGGCTTTTTCTTTGGCTTCATTGAGGATTTTTTTCTTCTCAGACTCCAAGAAATCTTTCAGCCCGGTATATTGAGAAAGGGTCTCTTTTAATTGTGTGTTTTGCTGTGTAAACTGCTGATTTTTCTCTTGAAAAACTTTTTTCTCAATTTCTAATTCTTTGATAAGTTTTTCAAAATCAATTTGTTGTGTGCCTAATTTTTTCTGAGCATTGATAAGGATATTAGCCGGAAGGCCGATTTTTTGAGCTACCTCAAGGGCAAATGAACTGCCCGGTTTTCCGATTTCCAGTTGGTACATAGGCTCCAGATGTTCCGCATCAAACTTCATGGCGCCGTTGATTGTTCCTGGTGTTTTGTCTGCAAAAATCTTTAAATTCGTATAGTGTGTATTGACAACCCCTAATGCCTTTGACTTAACCAATTGCTCCAAAATGGCTTCTGCAATAGCTCCACCAAGGGTAGGCTCAGTTCCTGTCCCGAATTCATCAATTAAAAACAAAGAAAATTTATTGCTAAACTGGACGAAATGACGCATGTTCGTCAGGTGCGAACTGTACGTACTCAAATCGTTTTCAATGCTTTGTTCGTCACCAATATCGATGAAAATATTTTTAAAAATACCTATTTTGGAATCCGGAGAAACCGGAACGAGCAAACCACATTGAACCATGTATTGAATGAGTCCGATAGTTTTTAGCATCACGGACTTTCCTCCCGCATTGGGGCCAGAAACGACCAATATGCGGTTTTCTGCATTGAGTGTTACTTGCAGAGGAACAACTGTTTTTTGTTGCTTTTGTAAAGTAAGTACCAAAACAGGGTGTCGGGCATTTGTCCAATCCAGCACACGTTCATCAACCAAAAGTGGTGAGGTGGCATCTAGTTGTAAGGCTAATTTAGCTTTTGCGCGAATGAAGTCAATTAATCCAAGGTAAAAATAGGCTCTTCGTAAGGCGGGGACAAACGGACGGATGAATGTCGTTAGATTTTCTAAAATCTTGATGATTTCTCGTCGTTCCCGAATTTCCAAATCCCGAATTTCATTATTGGCTTCCAATACATCGGCGGGCTCAATAAAGGCCATTTGTCCGGTAGAAGATTCATCGTGGACAAACCCTTTGAGTTTGCGTTTGTGTTCCGATAAAACCGGAATGACCATGCGTCCATTCCGGATTGTGAGTGACATATCGTCTCCAATCCAGCCGCTATTTCTAGCCGTTCGGAAGATTCGT
>JBKBRQ010000316.1:0-2299 GCA_046292055.1 Spirosomataceae bacterium
TTGTTTCTTTTTATCCCTTCTCTCTATAAATGGGTTGATTCTTCTTGCTACTTCGTCTTTATTTATCCTCACAAACGAAATGCCGAATCGCCTCCACTATTTGTCTAGCTCCCGGCCCGTACAACATCGTTTGATGGTTTCCTTCTACTTCTTCATAGACACAGTTTTTCATCATTCGGACGGTTTCCAATGCAAACTCCTTAGGTAGTAACGCCGCTCCAAGTCCGTATTCACCACTTCCATTCACCAAAATAGTGTGATGTGTGATTTTTTCAATATATTCTACCCAGGGTTCTCCAAAAGAACCTTTTAAAATAGCTTCTTCTATATGTGCAGGTTGTGAACGTTGGGTAATTGTGCCGTCAGAATTTCTCCGAACATCTGCTTCGTAGTAGCTAGTCATTATATCGTCCCAAAAGGTAAGGTAGCTACTCTGTTTGATTTTTTTCAGATACATGTCAAAAGACGGAAACGTTTGCCCAATTCGTGCTAAAGCAGGTACAAGCATATCTTTTGTCTGTGGATGTAATTTGGCAGCAGCATCCAATATGATTAGTTTATCTATTCTTTCGGGATGGTGAAAAGCCATGTAAAATGTAAGTAAAGCACCAAATGAATGCCCTCCTACATAGCATTTTTCAATACCAAGTGAGTCCATGAGCGAAATAATATCGGCAGCATGATGGGGCATGGTATAACCTAGATTTGGCTGTGAACTTTGTCCACGACCTCGTAAATCGACGGAAATAAATCGACAAAAAGAGGTGAGTCCTGCTGCTACAAGTCCATCAAAGGCATGTGCGTTTGCAGTCAATCCATGACTTAATAGGACAACGGGACCTGGCGTCTGAGAATCCAAATAGGAGAGGGTTACACCGTTGGGTGTTTGAATAAAAGCTCGTTTCATTGCTGTTGTTGTCTTTGTTGTACATAGTTATCTCGAAGCTCCCGCTTCAATGTTTTTCCTGCAACGTTTTTCGGGAATTCTTGCACCAATACAACGTCATATACTTTTTGGTAACGCGCACCAAGATGCTCGTTAGCGAAGGCTTTGATTTGTGTGGAAGAAATTTCTTGATTAGGCTTTAGAATCACGGCTGCAACCGGAGTTTCTCCCCATTCTGGGTGTGGAATCCCGAAAACCGAGACGTCTTGCACACTTGGATGTGTTGCTATAATTTCTTCAATATCAATAGGATATACATTGACACCTCCAGAAATAATCAAATCTTTTTTTCTGCCTGTTAAAAATAAATACCCATCCTCGTCCAGATAGCCTAAGTCACCTGTATAAAGCCAACCATCTTGAATTGCTTCCGCCGTTTGTGCTGGATTCTTGTAATATTCGGTCATTAATAATGGACTTCGACCAATGATTTCCCCGATTTCTCCTTGTGGAAGCTCTTTTCCTTCGGCATCCACAATTTGTATATCCATGAATTGAGGAGGAGCGCCCACCGACCCGGATTTCAAAGTAAATTCTGTCTTATCCAAAATAGTCATAAATCCTTCTGTTAAGCCGTATAGTTCATAAAATACACCTGGCGCACGCTGATTCAACGCCTCTTTGTGTTCCAACAAAAGAGGAGCCCCCACCGATAAAATATACTCTAAACTCGCTAAATTTTCTTTGTTGAATGCTTCCAATCCAAGACACGTGACAATCTGTGACGGAACAAGAATCGTATGTGTGACTTTTTCTCTTCGAATAGTTTCTGTGACTTCCTGAGCGTCGAAATGATCAAGTAAAATATAGGCTGCACCAACGAACATAGTTGGCAGAAGAGTCAAAAATGAGCCGTTAAAGACAATAGAGCCAGAGTGCATAACGACGCTTTCGGGTGTCATACGGAAATAATTGGCAAAAAGAGAACCGTACAAAGCACGTACTTCGTGATTGATGACAATGCCTTTCGGTAAACCCGTTGTCCCACTTGAATACATGATATTGTACGGGTCTGAGCCGTAAATAGGTGTTTCGAGTGTAGGTTCTTCCGTAGAATGACCTTCTTTCATTTGGGTGTAATTCGGGTAGCCGTCCATCTCAGCATCATTCAACCAAAAATGTTTACAGGTCAGTTGTTCCCGAACCTCTTCCAAATAAGGTTGTAAACTTTTTGTGCTAATGGTCAGGATGGTATCCGAATTATTCAATAAGTTAACCAAACCTGAGCCACGTAGCATCGGGCTATTCGGTACACACACAGCGCCAAGTTTGGCACATGCCCAATACGTCTCGTAGAGTTCGAAGCTATTAGGTAAAAGTGTAGAGACCTTCGTGCCTTTTCGAACGCCAAGC
>JBKBRQ010000317.1:0-2270 GCA_046292055.1 Spirosomataceae bacterium
AGATGTTTGTCCGAAAGAAGGAAGAACAGAGATGAAAGAAAGTGCTACTAAAGCGACGAATAGTTTGATTTTCATTGTAAGAATAGTTGTTAAAAATTTGAATCGTTAATTATTTTGAATCGGTTGTTTTTTTGTTGATACCTAAAGCTTCTAGTACAAAATCTGTGTAATCGTGCCGAGGATCGGAATAAATTATGCTTATATCAGAAGCTTTGTCAAAAATAAACATTAATTGTCTTTGTCTTGCAACTTTTTGACAAGCAAGGAATATTTCATCTAGTATGGGTTTCATTAATTCTTTTTTCTTCTGAAATAATTTGCCGTTCATTCCAAAAATCTCATTGTTTTGAACCCGGATTTCATTTTCTAAGTCCTCTAATTCCTTTAATCTCGTCTTTCGTAAATCGTCCGTTAATAAAACTTCTTCTTGTTTATATTTCCGTTGTTTTTGCTCCAAGATATTGTATTTTTCTTGAATCTCTTTGACCCATTTTTCAGACTGTTGATTCATCTGCTCTAGTGTATTTTGGTACGCAGGCATTTTGCTTGTGATGTACTCGGAGTCGATATAACCAAACTTTTGTGCAAAAGAGAGGTAACTAGAGAAGAAAAGTAAAACAGTTACTATTTTTTTCATACGATATTAGAAGAATGGAATATTTCAGATGAACGTCTTTCAATCCTTTTACTGTATAAAATTAACATACATTAACATCTGAAATTATCTGATTTGTTGACCAATACTGAAAGTAAAGTTCTTTAATCCTTTGTTGGGTAGTCCTGGTATTGGGTCAAAACCGTATCCGTAATCAAGACCTAATAAACCAAAGGCTGCCATGAAAATACGTGCACCCACACCAGCTGTTCTTCTCAATTTGAACGGATTAAAGTCTTTGTAACTTCCCCAGCTATTTCCTGCCTCAGCAAAAGTTAAGACGAAAATAGTTGCTTGCGGATTTAAAGAAACAGGGTAACGGAATTCAGCAGCATATTTGGAGTAAGCAATACCACCAGAACGAGAAATACCCGCAGATTGGTTGGTAGAACCACTGATTTGCTCTAAATACGTAGATTCTTTTACAACTCCTTCTTCATATCCTCTTAAGCCAATAAGTTCTGCACCGACGTTGAAGGCCATTTGCATACCTAAACCTGCACCACCAAGAACGAAACGCCCAAAGGGGCTAAAATCCATATCTTGATTGTATCTACCTAAGAAACCAAGATTGGCTTTGGCATGGAAAACAAGTTTACCTACCACTGGCGCGTACCAGTCAGCATCGAACATCCATTTGTGGCCTTCTAGGAACTTAAATTGATTGGTTGGTATTTTACCTGTTATCAATGAATATGGCGGGTTAAACGTAGCTGAAAGCGAAATAGAAGAACCTGAACGGCTAAATGTTGGATTATCAAGACTGTATCTAGATACGTTTGCTGTTAAGGAGATGTCGTTTGCTTGCCCATTTTGGAAGTTACGTATCAGGAAGCTATTTTCAACATCGTAGTATTGGTAAGATAACGTAGTGCTAAAACTAAAGTTTCTATCTGGCCAATTGAGGCGTTTTCCGTAAGTTACAGATGCTCCCGTATTCTTGAAATAGCCGGCAAATCCACCGCCAATCCCACCGAAACCGAGTCCGCCACCAAGCCCACCAAGTCCACCACCAAGAAGTGGGTTAAATCCAGCACCAGAGTTTCCGTACAATCGCTCAAGTCTGTCTTGTATTCTGCCATAATCTTGCACAGACCGGAAAATACTTACCGAGAAAGAGTTTGGTTTCTTGCCACCAAGCCATGGTTCTGTGAAAGATAAAGAGTATGATTGGAAGCCACCATTGGCCTGTAAACGCAAGGAGAAACGTTGTCCATCTCCTTTAGGTAATGGCTTGTACTCTTTCAGTTTAGCGATATTACGGATAGCAAAATTATTGAATACGACACCAAATGTGCCTACAAAACCTTGAATACCACCCCAACCGCCGGAGAGTTCAATATTATCACTAGATTTCTCATCTACCTTGTACTCGATATCAACTGTTCCATTTGCTTGCGGAACTGGTTTAGGTTCAATCGTTTGAGGATCAAAATAGCCCAGTTTCGATAACATTTGGGTTGTTTCGATTAAGTCTGTTTTTCTGAATTTTTGACCTGGGCGAGTGAGAATTTCACGATACACAACATGGTCAGAGGTCTTGGTATTTCCGTTCAAAACAATGCGGTTGATTGTCGCTTGTTTTCCTTCCATGATACGCATTTCAACGTCAATA
>JBKBRQ010000031.1:0-17957 GCA_046292055.1 Spirosomataceae bacterium
AATAATTGAATCGTTTTTATACATAATTAACACAATCCAATTAATGAAAATCGCAGTAGTAGGAGCTACCGGATTGGTAGGTGGTGAAATCCTGAAAGTATTGGCAGAGAGAAACTTCCCTATCACCGAAATTATCCCTGTCGCATCAGAGAAATCCATCGGAACGAAGGTCACTTTTAAGGATAAACAGTTTACAGTCGTAGGCTATGAAGAAGCGATTCAGATGAAACCTGCCGTGGCTATTTTTTCTGCCGGCGGAGGGACTTCTCTGGCACTTGCACCTAAATTTGCAGAAGCGGGCATTACCGTCATCGATAATTCGTCTGCTTGGCGAATGGATCCTACCAAGAAATTAGTCGTACCGGAAGTAAATGCAAGTAGCTTGACTCCCGAAGACAAAATTATTGCAAATCCCAACTGTTCTACGATTCAAATGGTCGTTGTAATGAAGCCACTACACGACGCCTATAAAATCAAGCGCGTGGTTGTTTCGACATACCAATCTGTAACAGGAACAGGTAAAGCTGCCGTTGACCAATTATTTGGAGAAAGAGCGGGGGATGAAAACGTGAAAATGGTTTATCCACATAAAATTGACTTGAATGTTCTACCACACATTGATGTATTCCAAGAAAACGGGTACACAAAAGAGGAGATGAAGATGATCAAGGAAACCAATAAAATCATGGAAGACGACCAAATTAAGGTGACTGCCACGACGGTTCGTATTCCAACGATTGGGGGGCACTCGGAATCAGTCAATATTGAGTTCGAAAACGACTTTGATTTGGCGAAAGTACGTGAACTTTTGGCAGCTACACCTGGCGTTATTGTGCAAGATGACCCTGCCAATAATATCTATCCGATGCCTGTTCATGCACACGGGAAAGACGAAATTTTCGTTGGTCGTATCCGCCGAGATGAGTCCCAAGCCAATACATTAAACCTTTGGATTGTAGCTGATAACCTTCGCAAAGGAGCAGCAACCAATGCGGTGCAAATCGCGGAATACTTGGTTTCTGCACAAATGATTTAACTTTCTTGGCTGAATAAAACAGGAAACTCGACTTAGGATTACCTGAGTCGAGTTTTTTTACGCTCTTTATTCCCACAAATACCGCTATTTTTTTGATATATTGCCAACTGTTTACCAAGACCTTTTCATACAAAACTATGGGATTTCGCTCCTTATTAAGCAAACCTCTTGCGCGTTACACCGTTGCTCAGCAGAAAAAATGGATGTACAACGCAGCAGACGTTCAAGAAAATTGGCGTAAAAAATTGGTGAGCCAAGCGGCTTCAACGGCATTTGGCAAGGCACATCATTTTCAAGATATTCATACGTACGAAGACTTCAAAGAAGCCGTACCTATCCGAGATTACGAAGAACTGCGGCCTTACATTGACCGCATCCTGCAAGGAGAGTCAGATATTTTATGGACAGGAAAGCCCCTCTATTTATCCAAAACATCGGGTACAACTTCTGGCGTAAAGTACATTCCTATTTCCGACGTTTCGATTCATAATCACATTGGCTCGGCAAAAAATGCGTTGCTTAACTACATTGACCAAACGGGCAAATCTGCCTTTTTGGATAATAAACTCATCTTCTTGTCCGGGAGTCCTGAATTAGATAAAAAAGCAGGTATTCATACTGGTCGACTCTCAGGCATCTCGAACCACCACGTACCAAGTTACCTTCGTACCAATCAGTTACCTTCTTATACAACCAATTGTATTGAGGATTGGGAAGAAAAGTTGGAGCGCATCATTGACGAGACCTTACACCAAAACATGGGGCTGATTTCCGGTATTCCACCGTGGGTGCAAATGTATTTTGACCGTATCCAAGCCCGAACAGGAAAAACCATCCAAGAGGTTTTTCCGACGTTTGATTTATTTGTGTATGGTGGAGTGAATTTCGAGCCTTATAAAGCCAAATTATTCGAATCCATTGGTAGAAAAGTGGATTCCATTGAATTATATCCTGCCTCTGAGGGCTTTATCGCGTATCAAGATGTACAAAATGAGCCCGGTTTATTGATGTTATTGGATTCAGGGATTTTCTTTGAATTTATTCCAGCAGACGAATATTTCAATGAAAACCCAACCCGACTTGCGATTCATCAGGTTGAGCTCAATAAAAACTATGCCTTAATTATCAACTCAAATGCAGGTCTTTGGGGATATTCGATTGGCGATACTGTGAAGTTTGTTTCTTTAGACCCATACCGAATTGTTGTGACGGGTCGAATCAAACATTTTATTTCTGCTTTTGGCGAGCACGTCATTGGCGAAGAAGTCGAAAATGCGATGAAATGGGCGTGTGAACGTTTTCCGGAGACAGAAGTCGTCGAATTTACGGTAGCTCCTCAAGTAAATCCTACGTCCGGACTACCCTACCACGAATGGCTGATTGAGTTTGCTACACCACCCAAAGACATGGCAGGATTTGCAGAGGTTCTCAATCAAAAAATGGTTGATTTGAATGTATATTACCAAGATTTGATTGTTGGCAGTATCCTCCGCCCGCTTGTCATTACCTCGTTAAAACGAAATGCCTTCATTGATTACATGCGTTCGGAGGGGAAATTGGGCGGACAAAACAAAGTGCCGCGCTTATCCAATGACCGTAAAATTGCTGATTTTCTCGCTCCTCTAAGCTAAGCAACGGTTTTTATATAAAAAGCCCTTCTCTCCGAAAAAAGAGAAGGGCTTTTTCTTATGTGATATCTCATTTACGAGTATTTAATCAACTCCAGCATATTCTACTTTTGTAGCCCGTGTTTCTAAGACTACGCCATCAAATTGAACAAGAATCGTATCCATTATTTCAAATAATTCCTCTTTTTCGAGAGATTGCACGAGCTTCATGCGGTATTCTTTAAAATTCGGCAGACCTCTGAAATAATTGGCGTAGTGTCGGCGCATTTCCAACATACCCAGTTTTTCTCCTTTCCATTCAATAGAAAATTGGAGATGTTTTCGGGCTGCTTCCACGCGTTGTTGCATCGTAGGGGCGGGCAAATGTGTACCTGTTGCCACAAAATGTTTGATTTCGTTGAAAATCCAGGGGTAACCAATACTTGCGCGGCCAATCATAATGCCATCTACGCCATATCTATTTTTATAGAGAACCGCTTTTTCAGGAGAATCAATGTCTCCATTCCCGAAAATAGGAATTTTAATACGTGGATTTTCCTTGATTTTCGCGATAAGTCGCCAGTCAGCCTCTCCTTTATACAATTGTGCACGCGTGCGTCCATGCACAGTAAGTGCCTGAATACCAACATCTTGAAGCCGTTCTGCTACTTCTTCAATATTTTTTGTTTGTTCGTCCCAGCCCAAACGAGTTTTGACTGTAACGGGCAAATGCGTTGCTTTGACGACCGCTTCCGTCATTTTGGCCATCAACGGAATATCCTGTAATAAGGCTGCACCAGCGCCTTTACATGCTACCTTTTTAACAGGGCAACCGTAATTTATGTCGATTAAGTCTGGATTGACACGCGTGGCGATTTCTGTACAAGCAGCCATTGTATCGACATCACTCCCAAAAAGTTGAATTCCGATTGGTCTTTCGTACGGAAAAATATCCAGTTTTTGGGTACTTTTCACAGCATTTCGAATAAGTCCTTCAGACGATATAAACTCGGTGTACATCATGTCAGCGCCGTTTTCCTTGCAAACTTGCCGAAACGGAGGGTCACTGACGTCCTCCATGGGAGCGAGTAAAAGCGGAAATTCTCCTAAATCAATGGTACCAATTTTTGCCATTTTACGTATTTACTTAAGCGACAGATAAGTCTGCGAAAAATCTAATGAATCATTTCTTGAACAAAATTACCGATAAAACCATTCAAATCATATTCCATTCGCCCGATGATTCGTAACTCCTATCTTTCCCGATGTTGCAGAACAGCAAAGTATTCCTTAATATTGAAACAACTTTGGCACTTCATTTCAATACGACATCCATTCATTTAAGCCTTTATTTTTTCATGAGACAACCCGTACATATTTTAGACCGTACCGTACTTTCTTCTTTACTCATTCTGATTGGCTTTGTGATGGTCGGGATGGTTATTGGTAATTTAGTAGGTTCGTACGTTATGGTAGCCCTAACAAATCTATCACTTTCAGACTTAAGCGACTTAGAGGGAGCGTTGCGAGAGGCGCCCAACGGTTGGTTCGCTCTGATTGTCTCACAAGCCATTGTCTCCTTATCTATGTTTACAGGAGCCGGACTTTTGTATTGGTATTGGATTGAAAAACAGCCTTTTTCTACTTTTCACACCTACCAAACGCCTTCACCGAGTTTATTTTTATTTGTCTATATCATTCAAATTGTATCAATGCCTTTCAGCAGTTGGGTACAATCCGCCAACGCAGCGATGAAACTACCCGCTTCTTTGCAGGCTATCGAAAGCTATATGCGTGCAATGGAAGACAAATTAGGCGAAATGACTACATTCATGACCACCTACGATAGTTTTGGGCAGTTTATCCTTACGTTTCTTGTGATAGGTTGTGTAGCAGGATTTGGCGAAGAACTGATTTTTAGAGGTTTACTTCAACGTAAATTAGTACAAGCTTGGCAGAATCACCATTTGGCTATTTGGGTATCCGCATTTGTATTCAGTGCGATTCATTTTCAGTTCTATGGCTTTTTTCCACGTCTTTTTTTAGGGGCGTTATTCGGTTACTTTTATTATTGGTCGGGTAATTTATGGATACCTATCGCGGCGCACGTGTTCAACAACGGAACAGCCGTTTTGGTGATGTATTTGATACATTTAAAGAAAATAAGCCCAGAATTAGAAAAGATGGACAGTGTTCCTGCTGTCGGAGTGATTGCTTCGGCGTTGTTGACAGGTTTGGGACTTTGGTACTTCCGTCATTTCGTCAAGCAAGAACGTAAATCGTAAGATTCATATACCCAAACGCATGTCTTACATATATTTTATGCAACTGTTTGTAACGAATCAAATATACCAATGAATTCACTTTTAACTTTATTTCTGGGTTTCGCCGGGACCTTCGTCTTTGCTCTGAGCGGCATAGAGTTGGCTTCAAAAAAACAATTGGATTGGTTTGGTGCATATTTGGTTGGGCTAGTTACTGCGGTTGGAGGAGGGACTATCCGAGATGTACTACTGGATGTTTCTCCATTCTGGATGCAAGACGGCAGCTATTTTACTATCACCGGATTAGCCCTCCTGGCAAGTTTACTATTCAAAGAAAAGTTGTTTAAATGGAAAGGCACGCTATTTTTGTTTGACGCCATCGGACTTGGTCTATTTACGATTATCGGAATAAGCAAAAGCGTAGAATTCGGTTTACCCTTTTTGATATGTATTGCTATGGGTGTTATCACAGGGTCTATTGGAGGCTTGATTCGGGATGTTTTACTAAACGAAGTCCCCTTATTATTACGCAAAGATATTTATGCCCTTGCCTGTGTGATAGGTGGCTTGGTTTATTTCTGGTGTCTGCAACTATCTATTTCGCTGCCCATTACAGAGCTCATTTCCTCTTGTGTCATTATTATTATCCGTGTAATTGTGATTCGATTTCATTTACAATTACCTACGCTAAAAGCCTGATTACTACATCATTTCTACTCGAAAATACGCTACAGAGTATTTCACTAATAAACTTTATTCATCCAAACTTTATCGTTTATTCGCCTATTTTCTAGCATAAAAAAGTCCTTCAGATTATATATCCGAAGGACTTTTTCAAGCAAGTAACGTATAAGTCAATTATTCGTACTCAAAAACACCATATTCACTTTGAATAGTGACCTTTTTACCTTGGTGCGCCTCCACTCTCCCGACAATTTGGGCGTCAATATGAAATTGTTGTGCAATCTCAATGACTTTCTGCGCATCCGCTGCATCCAAATAAATTTCTAGTCGATGTCCCATATTAAACACCTTGTACATTTCTTTCCAATCTGTACCACTTTGCGACTGAATCAACGAAAAAAGCGGTGGAGTGGCGAATAAATTATCTTTGATAACGTGTAAATTCTGAATAAAGTGGAGAACCTTTGTTTGTGCTCCGCCGCTGCAATGCACCATACCTCCGATTTTGCCTTCAAGCTGTTCCAGAATAGCTTTTACGACAGGCGCGTATGTCCGCGTAGGTGAAAGTACTAATTTCCCGACAGGTATGTCCTCTGTCACGGTTTCACCCGTAGGTTTCGAGTAGGTGACAGGTATAGTATCTGTCAGTTTTTTTTCACCGATATATACGAGCGAAGCGTCTATTTCTGAGTCAAAGCTTTCCGGATATTTTTCTGCGTATTCTTTCGCAAAAACATCGTGGCGAGCAGACGTTAGACCGTTACTACCCATCCCTGCGTTGTATTCTTGCTCATAACTCGCTTGACCAGCAGAGGCTAACCCAACGATAACTTGACCGGGTTTGATTTGGTCGTTAGAGATGACATCTTTTCGCTGCATTCGCGCAATAACCGTTGTATTGACCGTAATAGTGCGAACCAAGTCTCCGACATCCGCCGTTTCACCACCTGTACTGATGATATTGATACCGTACGACCGGAGCATCTCCAATACTTCTTCACTGCCGTTAATGATAGAAGCGATAACTTCACCTGGAATTTTATTTTTGTTTCTATCAATAGATGAAGACATCAAGATAGGCCCTAACGCACCGACACAGAGAAGGTCATCTGTATTCATGATGATGGAATCTTGTGCAATGCCTTTCCAGACGCTTAAATCACCGGTTTCCTTCCAATATAAATAGGCAAGCGAAGTTTTGGTACCAGCGCCATCTGCGTGCATGACGTTGCAAAAGGCAGGATCACCTCCCAGTAAATCTGGGGATATTTTACAAAAAGCTGCGGGAAAAAGCCCCTTATCTAATTTTTCAATGGCTTTGTGTACATCTTCTTTAGCGGCAGAAACACCACGCTGCATATAACGCTCCGTACTCATCTCGTATTGATTTTAGTAGTCTGGTAGAAAAACGCAAAGATACGGAGTTCAAACGAATAGCCGTCCCCTTTTATAGCAAACGTTTGCCATTCTGAAGTAAAAATGCCATCTTTATTCACTCATTTATTCAACCCCTTTCCCAAATCACCTGATGAAATTTTCCTTTTCTGTTCTTTGTATTGCATTTCTTTGTGTTTTTTCTGGCTTTGCTCAGAAAAAGGCAATCCTCTATGTTGGGACTTACACAGGCAAAGGAAGTGACGGTATTTATGCTGTGCAATTTGATACGAAAAACGGAAAGCTTTCCCCATTACATAGTACAAAGAGCATTATTAATCCGACTTTTCTGACCATTTCTGCTAATAAAAAATATCTTTATGCTGTGTCAGAAATTGGGCCAGAGGGGCTCGTTTATGCCTATCAAATTCAAGGAAGTTCAGGAAAGTTGACAGAACTGAACCACGTTTCCTCAGGTGGAAGTGGCCCTTGCCATGTAGTAGTTGATAAGAATACACAATGGGTATATACTGGAAATTATGGCGGTGGAAATTGGTCTTCCATTCCGGTTTTAGAGGATGGAAAATTGGGTAATCCTTTGCAAACATTTCAGCATATTGGCAAAAGTATAAACGAAAAACGGCAGGAGAACCCACACGTTCATTCTGTGCATATTGCTCCCAACCAATTGGATATTTTCGTTGCAGATTTAGGGACAGACACGCTTTATCATTACAGAAAAGACGCCAAAACAGGATTGATTGCTCGAGGACAAAGTAGCCAAAAAGTAACGTCAGGAGGTGGTCCTCGGCACGTTCGTTTTCATCCCAACGGACAAAATCTATACGTTGTCCAAGAATTGACAGGCCGTGTGAGTGTTTTCAATTATGAGGATAACCAATTGCAATTTATGCAAGAAATAAGCACTTTACCTGCTGGTTTTACAGGAAATAACTCATCTGCAGACCTTCACTTTTCTCCAGACGGCGCTTTTCTATATGTCTCGAACCGTTTTATTGATACAATTTGTATTTTCGAAGTATTGCCAGACGGTCGCTTGAAACAACTTGGCCAACAAGCAGTTATAGGGAAGACGCCCCGCAACTTCACGTTGTCGCCAGACGGCCGATTTATTCTTGTTGCCAACCAAGATTCCGATTCGATTACGGTTTTCAAGCGAAATAAAAGAACGGGATTCATGACATACAGTCACTCATTTGAAGGAATATCCATGCCTGTCTGCTTACAATTTTTACCCTAAATTACCTACGATATGCCCCAACAACTTCCAGACTTTAGCAGTGAACTTCGAATAACTACGAGTAGAAGTAGCGGAGCGGGGGGCCAGCATGTCAATAAGGTAGAAACAAAAGTGGAAATTCGGTGGAATGTAACGGCGTCTTTTTGGTTTACAGACGAAGAGAAGATAAAAATCCAAAAATTTGCAAGAGGATATCTAACAACAGATACAGAGATAATCCTCGTTTGTCAGGAGACACGAAGCCAACTACAAAACAAACGATTGGGTATTCAGCGGTTGCGACACCTAGTTCGCCAAGCATTGCAGCCCGTTGTAGAGAGAAAACCTACTACTCCGACAAAGAGCAGCATTGTTGCTCGGCTAAAGACCAAAAAACACGCAGGAGAAAAGAAGGCTTTTCGACAAAAAGGCAGGGCATTTTGGGAGCAATTAGACGATTGATTGGAAGATTTCGTTGGATATATGTAATTTTGAGAAACTGAATCCGATTTTCATGCTGAAACGTAGTCTTCTTTTGCTTCTTTTTACCAGTACCTTGCAGTCTTGTTGGATATTTATCGACAAACCACCGACACCTGATAGAGAAGACAAACTTCCGCGTTTCACGGAATCTCCGATTATATCTCCCTTGAACACAGATATATTAGACGAAGCATCGGGTATTGTGGAAAGCTATCAATTTCCTGGATACCTTTGGGTACATGAAGACAATGGCTCTCGATCTAATTTCCTCCATTTACTCTCCCATCAAGGCACTTACCTAGATCGTTTCCAATTACCCGTTCCGATTCGAGATTGGGAAGACATCGCTATAGGCCCTGGCCCTGATGCCGATAAGAACTATATTTACTTAGCCGAAATTGGGGATAACCTAGAGCAATATCCAGAATATGCCATTTATCGTTTTGAGGAACCGTCTTCCCTACAACAAACCATCCGAACAGTAGATACCATCTCTTTTACGTATGACGATGGAAAAAGTTACGATGCCGAGACACTTCTCCTTGACCCCTTGACGAAAGATTTATATGTTATCACAAAACGACAATTCAACGTTCGTGTGTATAAATTGGCTTATCCACAAAGTACAACGACTCTCAATACAGCTACCTTTCTATTCACGATGCCTTATCCTTTTTTGACAGGCGGTGACATTTCCAAAGATGGTAAAGAGATCGTATTAAAAAACTACGATGCTATTTATTATTGGAAGATAAAAACGAATGAAACACTAGAACAAGCACTACGAAGACAGCGTGATGTTGCACCATTTTACATGCGTGAAAAACAAGGAGAAGCGATTTGTTTTGATAAAGAACAAAAGGGTTTTTTCACACTTAGTGAGCGGGCGGGTGCACCTGAAAGAGCTTCCCTTTTCTATTATCAAAAAATCCCGGTACCTTGATGGTATCGGGATTTTTTGTATTAACCGTTGCGTATTCAAATGCTTAACCAAACATTCGTCCTAACTTTCCTCCTGCTTGCATTTTATTCATTTTCTTCATCATCTTCCGCATTTGGTCAAACTGTTTTAGAAGATTATTTACTTCTTGGATAGACGTACCACTTCCATTTGCAATTCTTTTGCGGCGACTTCCGTCAATCAAATCTGGATTTTCTCTTTCTTTTGGAGTCATCGACTTAATGACGGCTTCAATGGGTTTGAAAGAATCGTTGTCAATATTCACATCCTTCATGGCAGAACCAACGCCGGGTATCATCCCCATCAAATCCTTGATATTCCCCATTTTTTTGATTTGTTCCAATTGGGCAAGAAAGTCATTTAGGTCAAATTTATTTTCCCTCATTTTCTTGCTGAGCTTTCGTGCCTCATCTTCGTCGTACGCTTGTTGCGCACGTTCAACCAATGAAACGACGTCACCCATACCCAAAATACGACTTGCCATACGGTCAGGGTAGAAAATATCTAAATCTTCCATCTTTTCCCCCGTACTCATAAACTTGATGGGCTTCTCTACAACCGACTTAATCGACAACGCAGCACCACCTCGGGAATCCCCATCTAATTTTGTTAGGACAACTCCATCAAAATCAAGCCGTTCGTTGAATGTTTTGGCTGTATTGACAGCATCTTGCCCCGTCATGGAATCAACTACGAAGAGAATTTCTGAAGGAGAAATAGCTTTCTTCACATTTTCTACCTCACGCATCATCTCTTCATCTACAGCCAAACGACCAGCTGTATCGACGATGACAACGCTTTTCCCCATTTTTTTGGCATGTGCCAAGGCGTTGGTTGCAATACTTACCGCGTCTTTGTTTTCTGGCTCGGCATACACATCCACGCCGATTTGCTCACCCAAAACTTGGAGCTGGGTAATAGCGGCAGGTCTATAAATATCACACGCTACCAAAAGCACTTGGCGGCCTTGTTTCTTCAAGTAATTGGCAAACTTACCAGAGAACGTCGTTTTACCAGAACCCTGCAAACCCGCAATGAGAATCACGGCTGGGCTACCTTTGATATTGACGCTTTGGGCTTGCCCACCCATCAAGTCGGTTAATTGCTCTTGTACAATCTTGACAAATAATTGACCTGGCTCCACAGAAATCATGATTTTTCTGTCTAGCGCCTCTTGCTTTACACGGTCTGTGACTTCCTTCGCCACTTTGTAGTTTACGTCGGCATCCATCAATGCTCTCCGAACCTCTTTGACGGTTGCAGCGATGTTGATGTCGGTAATTCTACCCTTTCCTTTGAGGGTCTTAAACGCCCCACTTAATTTATCCTGTAAGCTTTCGAACATACTAAAAAAGCAATTAAACGATTCATGAATATCAAAACAAGCCACCCTTTTGTGCTTATCCAAGTACAAAGTTACACAATCTCTCTTTGAATTGACGTATCATTTTTTCTTTTAGATTCTGTAGAATGAATAGGAGAAAATAAAAAATGAGCCAACACCAAGGTGCTGACTCACTTTACAAAGGTTTTACACGAATACCGTATACTAAGATACTACTCCCGTGTGCTTAGTTTCCTAAAGGAATAGCTGTGCGTTTTACTTCTGTCGAGATAACAAATGGTCTTTCCATTTTCTCTGTTCCGTTTTCTACAACGAATACATAATTACCGTCTGCAAGATTGGACAAGTCAAAAACTTTGCTGTAGCTATTTGTTTTTGCATTTGAAACAAACTCGCTGTACATAACCTCACCAGTTGCTTGGCTCTTGATAGCGATATACGATTTATTGCCTAATTTATCTACTGTCAATTTGAATTTGAGGTCTTTCAAAGCCTCTACTTGCAAGTCGGCAACGGGTTGAGCAGCTAGGATGTCAACGATTTTAATACCATTGCTTGCTACTGAAACGTTCGCGATTGATACTCCCACCAATACTACGATAGCCAAAATTGTTCTTTTCATAATTTTCTTTGTTTTGTTTTCTTTGGAAAATGTGATTGTATTTTTTTAATAATCTTGTGTTACCAGCTTGGTAACTTTCTGAGTCCTATAAAATACCTCTTCCTGAAAACCTTTGTTGATGCAAACTTACAGAACTTATTGAATACGTGTCAATTAACTTATACACCCTTCTAGAAAGTTCATCCTACAATCCTACCAATTTCTTAGAAAAGTACCATGATTATAGAAATAGTACAACAAGTAGTTCTAAATATGCAAGGCTTTTTTTAGTCGCATATCCGTGACGATTCCAAGAATTTAGGGATTATTCTAAGAATAAATACTACGAATTGACTTTCCTTTATTTTAGGCTATACCAAATTTACTGCATCTGAAGCATTCATACAGAAAAACACTTCCTTCTAAATGAGTGGTAGAAGGTAAACAAACGAAAAATCCTGATTACTTATCGCAATCAGGATTTTTCAGTGCCCTAGATTTTGAGGCAATTGTATGCGCTTAAACGCTCATGATGTCTGTTTCTTTTGCTGTGAACATTTGTTCGACCAAATCAATGTATTTATCTGTCAACTTCTGAACCCTTTCTTCACCAACTTTGATAGCATCTTCTGAGACACCGTCATTTTTAAGCTTACGCAAATCATCGTTGGATTCTTGACGAACCTTTCGGACGTTTATTTTGGCTACCTCAATTTCAGCTTTCACCTTCTTCACGAGGTCTCTACGTCTTTCCTCTGTTAAAGGAGGTAGATTGAGGCGAATGGTTTCTCCGTCATTTGCTGGATTTAATCCAAGGTTTGAATTGATGATGGCACGCTCCACAGCGGCTATCATTTTACGTTCGAAAGGTCGTATCGCAATAGTTCGTGAGTCAGGTGTACTAACCGTTGCTACTTGATTTAATGGGGTCATTACTCCATAATATTCAAGCTGAATACCATCTAACATTTGCGCAGATGCCTTTCCAGCACGAATCTTTGACAGCTCGATTTGCGTGTGTTTCATAGCTCTTTCCATACTGTCTAAGGCCATGTCTAGCACTAAATCTATTTCTTCCATATCGCTTATCTATAAAATGATTAAATGTATTCTGTTTTTCAATGTTGGGTTGGAATAACCAATGTACCTACTTTTTCACCGGATACCAAGCGGAGTAAATTTCCTTTTGTGTTCATATCAAAAACAATAATCGGTAAATTATTTTCCTGACAAAGCGTAAAGGCCGTCATATCCATTACTTTGAGATTTTTTTGGATGGCTTCTTCAAACGAAATACTTTCATATTTCACCGCCGAGCTATCTTTGCGAGGATCTGCAGTGTAGATACCATCTACATTTGTTCCTTTCAGTAAGACGTTGGCTTCAATTTCATTGGCACGAAGTGCACCACCTGAGTCTGTCGAAAAATAAGGGTTTCCTGTACCGGCTCCAAAAATCACGACACGTCCTTTTTCCATGTGGCGCATGGCTCTTCTCCGAATGAATGGTTCAGCGATTTGCTCCATTTTGATTGCGGATAAAAGGCGGGTAGATAACCCAACAGCTTCCAATGCACTTTGGATAGCCATCCCGTTGATGACTGTCGCCAACATCCCCATATAGTCACCTTGTGAACGGTCAATTCCTGAGTTCGAAGACGCCCCTCTGAAAATATTACCACCTCCAATGACAATGGCTACTTCACATCCTGCAGCTACAACAGATTTGATTTCTTGCGCATATTGATCCAAAATATCTGAATTGATAATCTGGGATTTGTCTCCTCCGTTGAGGGCTTCTCCACTGAGCTTGAGGAGGATACGTTTATATTTTAATGACATAGTTGAAATTTTAGGCAAAATTACGTTAAAAATTTGTCATTTTATATCGGTATCCTACCCAAATCATACGAATGAAATCAATACTTGATTCTTTTCCACGCTATCGTTCAAATTCACATGAATTGCTTTTACAACCCCTTCTCCTTGCGCTTTGATGGCATTTTCCATTTTCATGGCAACCAAAACCAACAAGACATCGCCTTTTGCTACCGTGTCTCCTACTTTCACAGGCAATTGGTAAATCAATCCTGGCATAGGTGCTTTGAGTTCTCTCAAGGCATTTGACTTCGCCGCGCCCATTCCCATTTTATCCATTAATAAATCCGTCTGGTCTTTCAAGATTACTTCATGAAGACCTCCATTTATTTTCAAGACACACGTTTTTGTGGCTATATCTAATGATACTACTTCAATAGTATAGGATTTATTATCTTTGATTACATGGTAGTTTTGTCCGACAGTCTGGATTAAATCCCACGTAAAGGGAGTTCCATCTAACAAATAACCCGCCTCATTGAGGCTCACTTCCATTTTAACTTCTTGGTTTACGACTGCTTGATACATGTTTGTTTTTGGTTTATTTTTTATTGATTAAATACACACCTACAAGAATAACTGCCATGCCGCTATAATGCGAAAGCGCAATGATTTCTCCGTCAAGTAATCCGACAATCATGGCTACGACGGGGATTAGATACGTCACGGAAGAAGCAAAAACGGGGCTTGACATTTGGATAACGTAATTGAAAACCACGGCGGCAAAACCTGAATTAATTACGCCTAGAATAAGTAAATAAACAACCGTTTGTTGATTTTGAGGCAAACTCACTTTATAGAAAAAGTCAGTTGTTAAGAGGATGAAAAACGCAATTGTACCAACAAACAGCAAACTCCAAGCACTAACTTGCATGGGGGCGAGATTTCGGAGATATTTTCCGATGATATTTCCATTGAAACCATACATAACCGTTGCGACTAGAGCAAGCAATGCATACGGGCTATCGAAGTTCAACTGACCGTCATTTCCTGACAACACCAAAATAAGACTACCCACAAAGCCAAGTGTAATCCCTAGAACTTGGTTTTTGATGATAGCTTGCTGAAAAAACAATGCACCCACAACCAACACAAATACTGGGGTTGTAGCGTTGAGTGTGCCTGCCAAAGAACTATTTACTTTACTACCAATGAATGCGAAGATGAACGCAGGAATTAAGTATCCTAATAAACCAGAGAGCGCTAGGTAAGGAGCTTCTTTTTTCGGAAATGACTTTACTTTCCGAACAGCCCAAGGAGACAATGCTAATCCGGCGATAAAGATACGCGCTGCACCTACTTCTACTGAGGTAAATACCGTCACTGTTCGTTTTATCATGATGAATGACAAGCCCCAAATAACTGCTAAAAATAGCAACAAACCCCACGAAACCCACTTTTGGGCATCTTCATCAACCTTCACTGTCTTTTGCACCCTTGATTTTTTCATTTTGTACGAAACAAAGATATAAAATCATTGCAAAGAACTACTTGGTTGCCTTGTGTTTTTTCTAAGAAAAGTCCTATTTATCCCTTTCCTAAAATTCAAATTAGATAACTACTTAAAGAAGGACAACCTACATCTCCGTTTTTTTTCTGCCTTATTTTTACTTGATTTGTACATGTTATGACTGAAGTCCTCCCATTGTGGTGATGGAAGCGTCCCTTTTTTCAACTAATCTTTATTATTTATATGAAGTTCAAGCTATTTTTACTTGTGTTTGTCGCTGTATTAATCGGTATTTTTTGGTACGTGACAGTCGGCCATTACTCTTCAGGAAGTCGTGCAGGAACGGTTTCTAAATTAAGTGAGCGAGGCTATGTGTTCAAAACCTATGAAGGAGTATTGAATGAAGGTGGATTCTCTGGTGAGACAGGTTCGTTACAAGCTCGTTATTGGGATTTCTCTGCCAAGGAAGAGGAAGTTGTTGAAAAACTACAACGCGCTATGGCAAGTGGAGAACGTGTAACCTTAAAGTATAACGAGAAATTTTTTCAGTTTCCTTGGAATGGGGATACCAAATATTTTGTGACGGATGTTTTATTTTTAGAGAAACCAGCACAAAAGCCAACTTCTTTTCCCACACAACCTCAAGTAGAGACACCCGTTGGTCCACAACCAGATACTACCTCTTATTAACCAAAAATACCATTTTGAAAGCCCTTTCTTATGAGTTTACTCAAAAAATTAGCAGGGGACACAGTTCTATACGGCCTGAGCAGCATTGTCGGACGTTTATTGAACTGGCTGCTCGTTATTGTACATACCCGTATCTTTGAACAACCCCGCTTACTAGCTGACAACGCACAACTTTATACCTACGTTATTCCGCTAAATATCATTTTTACTTTTGGAATGGAAACCGCTTTTTTTCGGTATGGCTCCAAAAAAGAAAATCAATCGGATGTATTTTCATTGCTTTTGACTACCCTCATTTTATGGGGTGGTACGCTTTCTTTGTTATTTGTTTTGTTCGCAACACCCCTCATTAACGCCATCGGATATCCCGGGAAAGAACACCTCATTTATTGGATGGCTGCTATTCTATGGTTAGATACAATTGCTGCGCTTGCCTTTGTTAAACTTCGCGCGCAAAACAAAGCCAAGCGATTCGTTGGCATAAAACTTATCAACATATTTATCAACATTTTCTTAAATGCCTTCTTTCTCATTTTCTGTAATTACATCCTTCAAGGACTATTTTTATCAGAATTATCCCCATTTGCACGCTTTTTCTACAATCCTGACCTTGGACCTGACTATATCATTGTCGCAAATCTAGTTGCTAGTTTATCCACAATTTTTCTACTTTATCCACAATTCAAAGATTTTAAGTGGATAATTGCGTGGGAAAAATTACAGCCCATTTTGAAATATTCCTTTCCTTTGGTCATTATGGGACTAGCTGGAGCTATCAATTTAACTGCCGATAGATTACTTTTCCGTAGCTTCTTGCCAGAAGGTTTCTATCCTGGTCAATCCACGGACGACGCTTTTTCTGTTTACGCACAAGTCTATAAACTTTCTATTTTTATGGCATTGGTCGTACAGGCATATCGCTACGCAGCCGACCCGCTTTTTTTCTCCAAAATGGGTGATAAAAATTCTCCCGCTCTCATTGCCTTATCGACACATTGGTTCACACTCGCGTGCCTCATTATTTGGCTGGGCGTTTCTGTAAATCTCGACTGGATTGGCCTGCTTATCGGTTCTACTTACCGAAGTGGCCTACTCGTTGTTCCCTTACTTTTATTAGCCAATTTATTTATTGGTGTGTATGGAAACATCTCGATTTGGCTCAAACTCATCGATAAAACCCAAATCGGCACCTGGATTACCCTTACAGGTATGTCTGTGGCCGTGGTAAGTAATATCCTACTTATCCCAGAATTTGGGTATGTCGGATGTGCCATTTCTGCTTGCTTATCCTCTTTTATCATGTGTTTACTTGCGTATTTGTTGGGACAGAAATATTTCCCTATTCCCTACAAAACAGTTCGTTTGATAACCTACACAACCATTACAGGTGTCCTAATTTGGGTCATTCCACAATGGAATCTCTCCTCGGCAGTCACCAATGCCACTCTACATATTGGCATGACCATTGCGTGGGCGGCCTTGCTCATTTATCTTGAACGAAAATCTCTAAAAAGTACAATTCATGCTACTCTCTGAAATCCTTTACGGCATATCCATTCAAGCCTCCGCTGGAGACATGGCGAAGGAAGTTACCTCCATCACCTTTGACTCCCGCCGAGTACAAGAAAATACTCTTTTTGTGGCCATTCCAGGTACACAAGTAGATGGCCATCAATTCATCGAAACGGCTATCTCAAACGGAGCCACAGCCATCCTCTGCGAACAACTTCCTTCTCAATTATCTGAACAGGTGACTTACGTTCAGGTGACTCAATCTGCACAAGCGATGGGACGTATCGCAAGTACTTTTTACGGACACCCTTCGAAGAAAGTACGTGTGGTTGGTGTGACGGGCACAAACGGAAAAACGTCCATCGCCACCATGCTCTTCCGACTTTATAGACATCTTGGCTACCGTTGCGGACTTTTATCTACCGTACAAAACCAAATTGAGGACGAAGTCATTCCTTCGACACATACAACACCAGATAGTGTGACCATTCAGCAGCTACTTCATACCATGCACGAACGCGGATGCCAGTATGTGTTTATGGAAGTAAGTTCACACGCGGTTGTCATGGACAGAATCGCGGGTATTCATTTCGCTGGTGGTGTTTTTACCAATATTACGCAAGACCATCTTGATTTTCACGGTACATTTGCCAACTACATCAAAGCCAAACAAGGATTTTTCGACCTACTTCCTGCTAGTGCATTTGCCCTAACAAATGCAGATGACAAAAACGGGAAAATCATGATTCAAAATACGGTCGCACGCCGGGAATCGTATTCCTTGAAAAACGTGGGGACATTCAAAGGAAAGCTTCTTTCCTGTGGGTTAGCAG
>JBKBRQ010000318.1:0-2244 GCA_046292055.1 Spirosomataceae bacterium
GCGCCCCTCTCTCTGAAATTTCAGCAGATAGAATTTCTTCGATAATTTGGTCAATGGAATCTGCATCCGACGAGACAGCCGCTGTACACGTCATATCTCCGACTGTTCTGAAACGAACGACTTGCTCAAACGGAATTTCATCAGCCGACTTGTTGATAAAAGGGGAATCAGACCAAATCATGCCATCACGTTCAAAAACTTGGCGTTTGTGTGCGTAATAAATAGACGGAATGGCTAGATTTTCTGCTTTTATGTAATTCCAAACATCTAATTCTGTCCAATTTGAAATCGGAAAAACACGAACGTTCTCACCTACTTCAATTTTTCCATTGAGCATATCAAATAATTCGGGACGTTGTTTTTTGGCATCCCATTGTCCGAAATCATCACGCACAGAGAAAATTCTCTCTTTGGCACGTGCTTTTTCTTCGTCTCTTCGTGCACCACCGATACACGCATCAAACTTTAATTCGTCTATCGCATCTAGTAAAGTGACTGTTTGAAGTGCATTTCTACTTGCATATTTACCCGTTTCTTCCCGAACTTTTCCGGCTTTGATTGAATCTTCGACTAACCGAACGTGTAATTCAACACCAAGAGAAGCCGCTAATTCATCTCGGAAAGAAATCGTTTCAGGAAAGTTATGACCTGTATCAACATGCAATAACGGAAATGGAATTTTCCCTGGATAAAAGGCTTTTTGTGCCAAACGGACCAAAGTTATGGAGTCTTTCCCACCTGAAAAAAGAATAGCCGGACGCTCAAATTGAGCGGCGACCTCACGTAAAATATAAATGGCCTCATCTTCCAACTGACGAGGAAACGAAGCATGAATTGCCCCAACGTTTTCTGTTTGATTCATAAATAAATATCTCTTTTTTGATTAAGCAGAATGCAATCCACATTCTTTTTTCGACTCTTCCCACCACCAACGGCCAGCTCTTGGGCGTTCACCAGGCTCGATAGCACGTGTACAAGGCGAACATCCTATACTAATGTATCCTTTTTTGTGAAGTGTGTTCTGAGGTACTTTATTTTCTTCTAAATAGGCTTCAATATCTTGTAATGTCCAATCAATCAAGGGGTTAAACTTGAAAATTTGATTGGATTCGTCTCTTTCCCACATTGTCATTTGCTGCCGATTTTCCGACTGTTCCGCGCGTAATCCCGTAATCCAAACTTGTTGATTTGCCAAAGCGCGTTTTAAAGGTACAATTTTACGAATCCGACAACATTCTTTTCGGTTATCTACGGACTCATAAAAACTATGGAAACCTTTGTTCGTCACCAGCGTTTCTACTTGTTGCGTATCCGGAAAAAACACCTGAATAGGTTGTTGGTACTTCGCACGCGTTTTGTCCATGACCTCGTACGTTTCGGAAAACAAACGTCCGGTATCCAGCGTGAAAACAGAAATCGGCAGATTATTTCGAAAAATAAAGTCCGTTAACACTTGATCTTCTTGACCAAAAGAGGTAGAAAAAACAACCCCGGACGGATAATTTTCTAGTACGACCTGCATTCGTTCTGCTAGATTTAATGCAAGTAATTCGGGTTCAGTTCGCATAGTTTAGGAGTATAAATCTTGTAAAATCAATGACAAAGAAGCGGGTTGTTTTTGAATAGCATGAACGACCTCACCAATGAGAATGATCGCCGGATTATATAAATCATTTTCTTCGGCAAGTTTCACCAGTTCGGAAACAGTACCTATCGCCCATTTTTGGTCGTTTGTTGAAACTGACTGAGCTATCAAAGCCGGCGTATTTCCTTTTGCTGCTTGGGAATAAATTTGTTCGATTTGCGCTAATTTCTTCATCGCCATCAGTAAAACAACCGTTGATGACGACTGACAGGCCAAAGCCAAATCACTTGCCAGCTCGCCGTCCGATTTGTGCCCAGTCAGAACCCAAAAACCCTCCGAGTAACCACGCGCTGTGAGTGGGATATCACACAAACCAACGGATTGGATACTCGAAATACCGGGGACATACTCTGTTTCAATTCCTTGTTGGCGCACAAAATTAATTTCTTCGTTTCCTCTTCCAAAAATAAACGGGTCACCCCCTTTTAGCCGCACGACATGCCCTTTTTCGAGTATTTTTTCGAGAATCAAAAAATTAATGCTGTCTTGTGTAATGGAAGGAACGTGCCCTTTTTTGCCTACAAAAATTTTCTCACACATCGGATTGGCATATGCTAGGAGCGACTCATTGGCCAAGGCATCGTACAAGATAACATCTG
>JBKBRQ010000319.1:0-2238 GCA_046292055.1 Spirosomataceae bacterium
TTATAAATTTACCTACTATATCACTTATAATAAGAAATTTACGAAAAAAATATATGAAATTGAAAGAGGGAGATTGCTACAAGAAAAAAAGACAAATTTGTCTTATCGTTTACAACGTCTAATACGATTTTGAGCTACTTATTGAATGAAGTGGATTACGATTATGAAATGGTCGTTGAGAAATCTATCCTAGACAAATTGAATCGAGCGGTTGGGAATTACAGGGTGATTAATTGAGTGTCAGATAGTACCTAATTTGTTTAAAATTGAATTAATCAATACATTCATACCATAAAAATAACAAGTAGATGTCCAGAGAAATAGTACACGTACCAACCAAAACAAAGAGAGTAAAGCTAGATAACGGTACGACAATTTTAATTGAAGTTCCTGTTAAAAAAGAAAAGAACGACACTGAAAAGTTAAAAAAGATTATGAAAGATGTTAAATTTATGAAACCATGCGATTAATTCAGGCGTATTGAAAAAGTATTTCAAATCTAGGAGGGGTGTTCAAGTTTTATTGGACGTCCCTTTTTGTTGTCTATAACAGTGGTGACAAGTTACTTTTTAATGAATTGTTCTGATGTTGTGTAATATCAATGGGAGCTAGTCACTTACTTTAATTCACTTTAATCCATTAATACTGAAAGCGTTAATTACATCTGGCGAAATTCGATAAATATATTGGTCAATTTTACGGCTCAATCATTTTTAAATTTAACAAAACAACAGATGTCACAATTAACTGGATCGGAGTTTAACAATCAACGCGGCTCGCAAGGAATCTTATTGCAATGGTTATGGGCAAGGATTTTCCCTGCTGTAAACGCGGTACTCCCAAATACGGCTGCTCAAATTAGCACGTCATTAGCCAACTACTACACAAAAACGGAAACCGACGGCCGTATTTCCAATGCTGTATCGACTGCCGTTTCTGCTGAAACCACTGCGCGTACTGCTGCTATTGCTGCCGAAACTACCGCGCGTACCACTGCCATCACTGCGGAAGCAAGTGCACGTACAACCGCTATCAATAACCTAAAAAGTTATGTTGATACCAACTTTGATACAGATGCCGAGGTAACGACGAAAATTAACAATGCTATCAATGCTTTGAAAGCTGGCGCACCTGCTGCCCTTGATACATTGAAAGAAATCGCTGATAAACTGACACAATTGGAAGGGTCGGATTCGACAGTTTCGACACAGTTGGCGGCTTTAATTGCTACTGTAGGAACCAAGGCAAGTATCGAAACTGTAACGGCTGTACAAAGTAGCGTAACGAGTTTGACTGCAAGCGTGAACGCTGACCGGTCATCATCAAACGCAAAAGACGCGGAGCTTTACAGCTTGATCAAACGTGCATTCTTCTTTATGCCACGCTTGCATGAAAGAGGTTTGAATACTTTGATTGACAATAAATTAAACACGCACGGGTATCGTTTGACGGCATCGGATAACTTTTCATTGAACTCCTTTATGGCATTCCATTTGGGTATCTTGTTGAACCGTGTACATTACATGACTTTGACGGCTACGCAAACTTGGGAGAGCATTGCTTTTGCAAGCAAAGCGGAATTTGATTACATCATTGACAAAAGCCGTGGCGTTGTTGTATTCAACCCTGCGTTGTTTACTGAAGCGGAACTGCCAACGATTCATGTCTTGTATGAAACTAGACCGAAAGAGGTTGTAAACATTTACAATGATTCTGAGATAGCTATGTTCTTCCAAGCTGCTGACACGGTTCTAAACTAAATTAACTCAATAATCGGCCTGACTTAGGTCGATTATTACTATTCAACCGGATATGCCAACCTTATTAACTGGATCAGAATTTAATACCGAAAAGGGGAGTAGGGGCATACTCCTAAAATGGTTATGGAGTAAATTATTCCCTGTCATCAATCAATTGATTCCCGAAAATACTGTTCAATTCAGCGGTAATTCGTGGCATTATCACGCGACTTTTGCCTTTATATCTGGTGCAAATCGAATCTGGGAGTTACGGGCGTATGCGAGTTTAAATTTGTCTGGTATGGCTTATCAAGTTGTAGGTGCTGACACTTCTCCGGTAGCTTTTCCTTCTCCAACGGTACGAAATACACATAAGGAATACGTCGCTGGTGTTTTGTTCCTGGAAGGTCAAACACACTTTGTTAAATTCTTTGAGCTCCAGAACGGTCAATATGTTCAGGTGTTTATCTTGAAGTTTATTTCATTTTAACTAAAAACC
>JBKBRQ010000320.1:0-2190 GCA_046292055.1 Spirosomataceae bacterium
ATTGGCAGTAGTTATGCCTGCTTATAATGAGCAAGATTGCATAGAAGACGTAGTAAAACAGTGGACGAGCTTCCTAGACACACATTTCCCAAATGAAGGTAAGTTAATTGTCATCAACGATGGTTCAAAAGACAAAACAGGTGAAATATTAGACGCCTTAGCCCCTTCCAACTCTACTTTACTTGCCATTACTCAAAAAAATGGTGGACATGGAAACGCAGCAGTAAATGGCTATAAAAAAGCAGTTGAATTGCAAGCTGAATACGTTTTCCAAACAGATTCTGATGACCAATTTGTGGCTGAAGATCTACTTAAACTTTGGGAGAAAAGACATGAATCTCAGTTCATCCTAGGGTACCGTGAACACCGATTTGATGCTCCTTTCCGCTTGTTTGTTACGCAGGTACTTCGTTGGAGTCTATTTTTCATCTATGGTACGTATATCAAAGATAGTAATATTCCATTCCGGTTAATCAAAGGGACGTACCTAGCAAGGCTCCTTCGCCAACTCCCTGACCCAACTCCGTTTGCACCCAATATTTTCTTAGCAGTGATGGCAAAAAAAGAAGGACAAAATTTATTTGATTTGCCTATTACACACAAAAGTAGAATGACAGGAGAAGTATCCATTCAGAAAATGAAACTTCTCAAAGTTTGTTGGCAGAGTTTCAAGGAAATCTCTATTTTCCGGTTAGAGCTTAACAAAAAAATTAGGTCTCTTTGAATTGGAGTCAATCTACATCTAACTTCATTTTCTAGGCCACTCCAAAATGTACAATTAATTAGTCCATTATCCTCTACATGAAAAAAAAATATGTGATTATCGGCTCTGGCCCTACAGGTCTTGGAGCGGCTTATCGACTCAAAGAATTGGGTGAAACAGACTTTATCGTTCTTGAAAAAGAAGCATACATAGGCGGATTAGCCACCAGTTTTGTGGATGAAAACAAATTCACTTGGGATATTGGTGGGCATGTTCAATTTTCACATTATGCATATTTTGACCAACTCATGGTTAAAGCATTGGGTGCCGATGGTTGGCTTAGTCACCAACGAGAAAGTTGGGTGTGGATGCACGACCGTTTTGTCCCATATCCCTTCCAAAATAACATCAAATATCTACCTAAAGAAGTGATGTGGCAATGCTTGAACGGTCTCATTGAGCAATACAAGAAGGTGACCAATGAAAAGCCAAAGAATTTCAGAGAATGGATTGACGCTACCTTCGGAAAAGGCATTGCTGATGTGTTCATGGTTCCGTACAACTTCAAAGTATGGGCGTTTCCGGCAGAGGAAATGGCGTATAACTGGATTGGAGAACGTGTCGCAATCACAGATTTACAACGTGTCACTGAAAATATTTTGTTTGATAAAGAAGATTTTTCTTGGGGACCCAATAATACCTTTCAATTTCCGAAACAAGGAGGAACGGGTGCTATCTGGAAAGCCGTTGGCCAACTGATTGGCGAAGAATACTTCAAATTGACAAGTGCTGTTCAGGAGGTTATTCCGGAAGAGAAAAAAGTAGTTTTGGCAACAGGCGAAGTTATTGAATATGAGCACCTTCTCTCTACAATGCCTGTGGACTTATTCACGCAACGCGTAAAAGGTCTTTCTACAGAAATCGTGGAAACAGCCCAAGGTTTGAAACATTCATCTACGAATATTGTAGGTATCGGACTCAAAGGGAAACCCAAAGAAGACTTGGCAACGAAATGTTGGATGTATTTTCCGGAGAGCAATAGTCCATACTACCGGATTACGGTTTTCTCTAATTATAGCCCGAATAACGTACCGGATATCAATGAATATTGGTCATTAATGACAGAAACGAGTGAGTCAACTGCTAAACCAGTCAATCGTGAAACATTGATTGAAGAGACAATTGAAGCACTATTAGAAGATAAATTAATCGAGTCTAGAGAACAAATTGTTTCTAAATTTATCTTCTCGACAGATTATGGTTATCCGACGCCATCTGTTGATAGAGACGAACGCTTGAAAAAAGTATTGCCCGCACTTGAAAAATATTCAATTTACTCAAGAGGTCGATTTGGTGCCTGGAAGTACGAGGTTTCTAACCAAGACCACTCGATGATGCAAGGAGTAGAATGGGCAAACCGCATGGTGCATTCTGTACCTGAATTGACACTCTTCTTCCCAGAAACGGCTAATGCCAATTGGGGGAAA
>JBKBRQ010000321.1:0-2180 GCA_046292055.1 Spirosomataceae bacterium
CTTGAGGTAGATTGAGCTGTTTCATTGAATAGAAATATACACCTTGGTTTCAAAGATACGTTTTTTTACTAAATCTAATGGGTTGTTTTACACAATCGGAACATCCTATCTATCCCTAAATCATTGATTAGTATGCCTTTTCGTTTTGCTTTTCTTTTTTTTATTCTTTTCTCTTCGGGAATATTCGCGCAGCAAACGCCTGTCTGTTACACTCAACATGTGAAAGGTAAGGCAGCGGCTATCCGACCCAAAGGGGTTCTCAATAATCAAGCACAACGAAAAATCGGGGAGTATATCTTGGGCTATCTGAAAGCCAATGAATCTGGCAAAGGGGAACCTCTCTTACTTCGCCTAGATGATTTTTCTTTGTCTGAGTTCGAAAAAAAAGACAGGGTTAGCGGGACAGTTTATTGGCGTTATACTTGGTTGAAAATCACAAAGGACGGCGATACACTTTCTGTCTTTACCGGAAATCATACGCTAAAATATGAACGTTCTTTGGGTATGTATTTTTCAACTTTTTTTGAAAAATTTTATCCTAAAATTCCAGAAAAAATACGTTCGTATCGGGACGATTGGTTAGCGCTGAATGCCGGTAAATCGGAAGCATTTATCCGCAATACAAAGGTTATTTTCTTATCAGATGAATCCACACAAGATGCAGATACACTTTATTTTCCGGTGAAAAAAATCACGTGGGAGGATTTTAAAGCTATTCCCAAGTTTACTAGTTCGTTTGGCGCTGAAATTTTCGTTAGCCTAGCTTTCGATATGCAAATGAAAATAGAAGATTACACGCTTTTCATCACCATTAAAGGGAAATCCTACATGGTTCGGGGCATGTCGTGGGTCAAGGCATCTACACGAAATGCATATAGTTTGGCACACGAAGAAACTCATTTCCGAATTGCCCATTATTGCTTACAGTTATTCAAGGAAACTGTTCGTGCATTACCCACGTATTCCTCATCAGATGATTGGAGCAGTGCCATTCAACGTGCCTATTTGTCTTCATATCAAAAGATGAATGAATTGCAGAAACAATATGATGCAGAGACAGCACATGGGCAACGAACCGAGCAACAAGCCGAATGGAATACCCGCGTCGCTTCATGGATTAACGCCCAATAGTTTGTAGTTTTGCGCCATGAACGCAGCGCAACAAAATTACAAATTTCAGAAAATAATTGTCATTATTGGGTCTATCTTGTTTATAGTCAAGTTGATAGCCTGGTATATGACTTCCTCTGTTGCCATCCTAACAGACGCGCTAGAAAGTACCATCAATGTTATCAGTGGTTTTGTAGGTTTATATAGTTTGTATCTTTCCGCACAACCTCAAGATACAAATCACCCGTACGGACATGGGAAAGTGGAGTTTTTATCAGCAGCAGTAGAAGGTTCATTGATTTCCATTGCCGGCGTAATTATCATGTACGAATCGATTCTCAAATGGCAAAATCCGAGTCCAGTTCATCAGTTGGATATTGGTCTTTTGTTGATTGGAGGAACAGCAGCAGCCAATTTTATTTTGGGTAAATTGGCAATTCAGCAAGGGGAAAAATCCAATTCATTGGCGTTGATTGCAAGTGGAAAACACCTTCAAACTGATACGTATTCTACATTCGGTATTATGTTTGGTTTGGTTCTTTTATTGTTGACGGATTTGCAATGGATTGATAGTGCGGTTGCCATGGGTTTTGGGCTGATGATTATCTATACGGGCTATAAAATCCTTCGGGACTCTGTGGCAGGTATCATGGATGAAGCCGACACTACGCTGTTGGGTGAATTGGTGGATATGTTGGAGAAAAATAGAAAAGAAAATTGGATTGATTTGCACAATCTCCGCATTATTAAATACGGAAGTAATCTACACATTGATTGCCACGTGACTTTGCCCTGGTACTTTACCGTTCGGGAGGCACACGATGAATTAGAGGCTTTCAATGACCTCGTGACGGCTCGGTTTGGCAAAGAGGTAGAATTATTCATTCATACAGATGGATGTTTGCCGTTATCTTGCCAAATCTGCCAAAAAAAAGGATGTAACGAACGTATCACACCCTTCTCTGAACGAATTACTTGGACAGTGAAAAACAGTATTTTAGACCAAAAACACTCGGTTAAATCCAGTTAAAAGCATGTTTGTTGCCACTGTAATTATCCAATTCCATACT
>JBKBRQ010000322.1:0-2172 GCA_046292055.1 Spirosomataceae bacterium
TTTGCAGATGCTGCCTATCTCGCAGCAGGCGCTCAGATTTTACCAACGATTGAAGAGGTGTACCAAATCGCCGAAATGATTGTCAAGGTGAAAGAGCCCATCGCGTCTGAATATGCGTTAATCAAAGAAAATCAGCTTCTATTTACGTATTTCCATTTTGCCTCCTCTGAACCCCTGACACAAGCGATGATTCAGGCGAATGCGGTTTGTCTTGCCTATGAAACAGTAGAAAAAGCAGATCGCTCGTTGCCTTTGCTCGTACCTATGTCTGAAGTTGCCGGTCGAATGGCTATCCAAGAAGGAGCGAAATATTTAGAAAAGCCACAAAAAGGAAAAGGTGTTCTTCTTGGAGGTGTACCGGGTGTACCCTCAGGTAAAGTCTTGATTTTGGGTGGTGGAATTGTAGGAACGCAAGCCGCAAAAATGGCTGCAGGTCTCGGAGCTCGCGTAGTCATCATGGACTTAAACTTACAGCGTCTTCGCCACTTATCTGACATCATGCCTGCCAACGTAACGACGATTATGTCAAACGAATACAACATTCGCGAAGCCATCCAAGAGGCAGACTTAATCGTAGGAGCGGTGTTAATTCCAGGTGCAAAAGCACCGCATTTGATTACAAGAGACATGTTGAAACTCATGAAACCCGGTACAGTGGTTGTCGATGTAGCTGTTGACCAAGGCGGATGTATCGAAACGTGTACGCCTACCACGCATGAAAATCCTACTTTTGTGATTGATGACATCGTCCATTATTGCGTTGCAAATATGCCGGGTGCAGTGCCTTATACCTCTACATTGGCGCTCACAAATGCAACACTTCCGTATGCATTGCAGTTGGCAAATCAGGGTTGGAAAAACGCCTGTCAACAAAATGTAGAATTGCAGAAAGGACTCAATATCGTCAACGGTAAAGTGGTTTACAAAGGTGTAGCAGATGCCTTTGAATTGCCGCTTACTTCGCTGCAAGAGGTCCTCAACTGAGACTATTCCCTAAATTGAAAATAGTGCTTCGGCACAGACCTTCTTCAGGAAACTGGAGAAGGTTTTTTTTAACCGTTTTTATCTTCCCTATTTCTTACTTACCTTTCGAAATCATTTATTCTTCAGGTTTTACTTATTTTTTTCAATCGTTATTTTTGTTAATAATTGATTATCAGATTTTTAAGATAAACGAATATTCATCTCTAATTTAGTAAAAATAAAAACGCAATGGCGACGATTCAACAAACATTACAAAATTTAGGCATTCAATCAGAAAACAAAGGAATTAGTACTGGTACTGTCAATTGGGAGGGAAATGGTGCACTTCTATCTAGTTTTTCTCCGGTAGATGGTGCCTTAATTGGAACAGTAAAACAAGCAGATATTTCTGATTATGAACGAGTTATCAAGGAGGCACAAAAAGCTTTTCTTTCGTGGAGAACCATGCCTGCGCCGAGACGAGGTGAGATTATTCGACAAATGGGGGAGGCCTTCCGTACAAATAAAGAGGATTTAGGCCGTTTGGTAAGTTACGAAATGGGAAAATCGTTGCAAGAAGGCTGGGGAGAGGTACAAGAAATCATTGATATTTGCGATTTTGCTGTTGGTCTTTCGCGCCAATTATATGGACTAACGATGCACTCCGAACGCCCGAATCACCGTATGTACGAACAGTGGCATCCGCTTGGGTTGGTAGGGATTATTTCTGCATTTAATTTCCCGGTAGCTGTTTGGTCTTGGAATACCATGCTAGCGTGGGTTTGTGGTGATGTATGTATTTGGAAACCATCAGAAAAAGCACCTTTGTCTGCCATTGCATGTCAAAATATCATTCAAGAAGTACTTCGTACAAATAATGTTCCAGAGGGTGTTTCTTGTTTGTTAGTGGGTGGACGTGAAATCGGGGAGATGCTCGCGAAAGATACACGCATTCCATTGGTTTCTGCGACAGGTTCAACGCGGATGGGCAAAGCTGTTGGGGCGGCTGTTGGTGAACGCCTCGGTCGGAGTTTATTAGAATTAGGCGGGAATAACGCCATCATCATATCAGAATACGCTGATTTAAAGTTAGTTATACCTGCTGTTGTGTTTGGTGCTGTGGGTACTGCCGGTCAACGCTGTACTTCTACTAGACGCTTGATTATTCATTCTTCGATAGCCGATAAAGTGGTGGATACATTGGCGAAT
>JBKBRQ010000323.1:0-2152 GCA_046292055.1 Spirosomataceae bacterium
CATGAACTATACCGACAATACCTATCGGTTCCGGCAAGACAGTCATTTTTTGTACTTTTTTGGCATTAACTTACCTCATCTACGTGCTTCTATTGATTTTGAAACAGGCGAAACAACCCTTTATGGGAATGATTTTACCCTAGATGATATTATCTGGATGGGGCCTCAACCAAGCCTTGCCGCTTTGGCTGAGAAAGTCGGAATTGACCGCGTGAAGCCGCTTTCTGCTTTTGAAAAAGATATATGTGCCAGCCAATCCGTTCATTATTTGCCTCCGTATAGATACGATAACTTGCTAGAAATAAGTGGATTACTACAAATTCACCCGAAGAAAGTAAAAGAAGGCGCATCTGTAGGTTTGATACAAGCCGTTGTTGCTTTGCGATCCGTTAAAACAGAAGAAGAATTGGAACAAATGGCGGAGGCCGTTACAATTTCTGGAAAAATGCACCAAGCGGTCATGCGTGCGATTCGTCCGGGTAAATTTGAATACGAAATGGTAGCTCAATTGCTTTCCGTTGCTGCTGAAAACCAAGCGGAATTGGCGTATCCTGCTATTTTTTCGATCCATGGTCAAACGCTACATAACCATGCACACGGAAATGTGATGTCATCAGGTCGGTTGGCATTGAATGACTCAGGAGCTGAGAACCAGATGGGGTACGCGGGTGATATTACCCGAACGATGCCTGTTGATGGTGTTTTTACAACCAAGCAAAAAGAAATTTACGAGATTGTCTTGCAAATGGAAATGCGTGTGATTGAGCATCTCAAAGCAGGTATATTTTACAAAGACATGCACTTGGAGGCGAACCGAATTTTATTACAAGGTTTATCGAATTTAGGGTTGGTACGTGGAGATGTAGAAACGATGGTGCAAGAAGGTGTAGGAGGTTTGTTTATGCCACACGGTTTGGGCCACATGATTGGACTAGATGTCCATGATATGGAAGATCTTGGAGAACAATATGTTGGTTATGCACCTGATATTCAACGAAGTAGTCAGCTTGGTTTGAAGTCCCTTCGGTTAGCTAAAAAGCTTGAAGTAGGTAATGTATTAACTGTAGAGCCGGGTATTTATTTTATACCAGAGTTGATTCAGAAGTGGAAAGAAGACAAACGTTTCATGGATAATATTGATTACACTGCACTCGAAACGTATTTAGATTTTGGCGGGATTCGAATCGAAGACAACGTGGTCATCGAGTCAGACAAAGCCGTCGTTTTGGGTGAATATATTCCAAAACAAGTAGATGAAATTGAAGATTTGATGAAAAGTTGAGTTACCTGGGAATGATATTCGTTTAGATTGAACAAATAAAAAAACCTCGACAAGTCGAGGTTTTTTTTATTGCGATAATATGATTAAAACGGTAAGTCGTCGCTCATATCAGGGGCAGAGTGGTCGCTTGTTTCAGAGACTGCTCTGGGTGTTGACATCTCTGCTCCGGGTTGTCTGCCACCGCCTAACATTTTTAATTCAGTGACACGGATTTTCGTTGTTGTTTTTTCGACATTATTATTGTCCGTCCATTTATCTGTACGAATTCGTCCTTCAACATAGATAGAATCCCCTTTTTTGATGTACTTTTCCGCAATACCTGCGAGTCCATCCCACAATTCAAGGCGGTGCCATTCTGTAATTGTTTGTTTTGCTCCCGTTGCTTTATCTGTGTAAGATTCTGAAGTAGCAATTGAGAAACTAGCGACCTTAGCACCACTAGGAAGCGAACGGATTTCTGGGTCTGAACCTAAATTTCCGATGAGAATAACTTTGTTTAAACTGGCCATAAAATGTATTAATTTTAAGAATGAAATATGAAAACTAAGACAAACCAAATATAGAAATTTATTTTATTTCACCAAAACACGTTGTTGTTTTTCTACAGGTTCGTTATGTGCTGTTTCCAGACCTGTTCGATGACAATGGGTTTAGGAAGTGCCTCTATCTCAGTTTCATTGTACCATTCGTGTCTTGGATCTTCATCAGGTGTCTGGATTTGCCAAAAGGTGATAAATAATTTTTGATGAGATAGTAGGTGTGTCACCGAAATCATTTTTTGCACGGTTACGTCAGGTTTTACCCAAGCCGGCAAACAAGGTTCGTCAGAAGGTGCATCTATTTCCACAAGGGGAAATTCGTATAAATCTT
>JBKBRQ010000324.1:0-2118 GCA_046292055.1 Spirosomataceae bacterium
GCCATTTTTAATTACTTTGCGGAAAACAAGTGCAAAAGTAATCTTTTTGTCTGTTAATTGCTAACTACATCTAACTATTTTACAATTTTTCATTTGAGGATTTGGTAAATCTCTTTGTCACTAAATTTCTATAAGTAGCATGACTGATCATCAACTTTCTCTGGTAGATGAGCTCCCTGAGCTTTCTAAACAGATTTTTTTGGATGTTTTTGTGGAGTCTTCGTATGACGTAATTAGAGATAAATGGGTTTTGTGTACCCTTGCCAATCAATATTTACCTGCCAAAGCACGTGTGGGTTGTCCTAAAAAGTATTATTCTAAGTTCCCTGTTGGTACTATCTTTAAAATGGATTTACGGTTAGTTCGTAGACCACGAAGAAAACCTTATTTCTTGGCTATTCGGCGAAATCAGATATGTAGAGCCATCGAGTTCTACGATTTTAATCGCAAACTCGAAGGCGCTACTTTGTTAAAATGACTTAGTTTTTTCTCGGAATAGTCCAAATTCTTTCTTGTCTGTTGTTCAAATATCTGAACTGCTTTCCATCGTAAAATCCATTCTCTTCCAACATAATTCGGATTGTTTTTTTCCATTCTGGTAAACGAACGGCTGCATTCAATTCGATAGAGTAGGCTGTATTCGGACGCATTAAATAATCTCCTGCACCGATGGTTTTTCCTTGATTATCCCACATGCCAATCGTTGGGCCGGCTGCGTGCCCGTGCAAACCAATCGGGTGCGTATAGATTGTGCCGTCAATCCCTGCTTTTTTGGTTTGTTCAAGTGCCGCAGCCAAAATATCATTGCCACTTTTTCCAGCCTGAAATTGGTTCGTGAGGAAGTCTTGTACGGCATTTCCTTGCTTGAAAGCCTCTATCAGATAATTGGGGATTTCTCTCTCGCCGGGTTTGAGGACATAGGCATGTTGCTGGTGATCGGAGTTCAAACGAAGGTAGGTAATCCCGAAGTCACAGTGGAGTAAATCACCCGGAAGAATAACTTGTTTGTCTGGCCGCTTGGAGAAGGTACGCAAGTGGTCAAAGTTTTCTGGGTCGTAGCGTTGGATATCTACCGTTGGGTGAAACCACGTTTCAAGCCCTAAATCAGTTACTTTTTGGCGCATCCACCAAACGACGTCTTCGGTAGTAGTCACACCAGGCTGAATCACTTTTTCTGAAAATGCTTCTTCAATAATGGTATGAGAAATTTGTGAAATGGATTCGTATAAAACCATTTCTTTTTCTGTTCTTGTTTCTAACCAGCTGACAGCCAAGTCACTAGCAGAAACAATTTTGTCTTTTAAGTTTTTAGGTAATTTGGCCATGAGTTCCGTATGCTCAGTATAAGTAAGCCCGTCTGCATGTCCGAAATATTTGGAAAAGTTCAAGCCAATTTTAGCTGGATTCTGTTTTTTTAAAAGGTCAATCAGTGCGTCCCATTGGTCGGGATTGGTTTGCAAATCCCACGCACCTTTGAGCAAATTCCCGACATCGTAGCGGGCAATGGCTGTCCTTTCTACGCCTTTCTCAGGGCCTAAATCGTGAAAAACAAAGATGGTTCGTCTTCTTGCAGAAAGCCAAACGCTCGGAAGCATGGTTTTCATGACGGGGTCTTCGTTGTATTCGCGAGAGATAATGACCCACGTATCAATACCCGCTTGGCGCATCAGCGTAGGCAACAGATTATTCATTCTGTCTTCCAAAATTTCATCGATGACTGCGGACCGCTGTCTTTCAGGTAAAATAGTCGGATAAATTTGGGCGTCTGCCGAGAAAAAAACGAAAAATAACAAGCAAAAGGAGAGGAAAAGGATAGATTTTCGCATACGTTTGTTAGGTAAGAAGTTGAAAATATAAGTACGAATTGATTTAATATCCAAAAAATGGGTTGTTTTTCTAAAATGAATAAAATATTACTTTTATAATAAATTGATATATAGTGTTTTATCTAAAAGTTGTGTTTTTTAGTAAATAAAAAATACATATTCTCTTGCAAATGAATATTTCAACTTCTACTTTTGCAATCCCAACACGATGTTGATGTTCACCTGCCCAGGTGGCGGAATTGGTAGACGCGTTGGTCTCAAACACCAATGAGGTTACACTCGTGCCGGTTCG
>JBKBRQ010000325.1:0-2093 GCA_046292055.1 Spirosomataceae bacterium
TCTTAGCAAAAACTCTAGGCTGTACCAAATAAAAAAAGGGACAATCAGCAATTCGAGTTGTTGTCGCAAATGTATTTTTTCGTGATTGAGTAAAATGAGATTCTCTTTGTATCCTGCTTTTTTAACTAGCACAAACGGAAAAGCAGCGAGGCCGCTATATCCTTTTGGAATTAAATATTTAGCAACAATAAGAATCATTTCGCTTTAAAATTTATAGATTTGCAACTGTTGCAGCCTTTTATTTAAGGAAAACACCATTCGTTCTAGTAGCACGAACACCTCCAAAAAACAAGTCGCTTATGTTAGAGCAAAGTAATGAAAATAAATTAATCGAGGGTGAAGATTTTTACTTTACTCCCGAAGGCTATAAATGTTTTACCGAAAAACACCACCTAAAAAGAGGGTATTGTTGCAAAAGCGGCTGCCGTCATTGTCCCTATGGTTTTGATAAGAAAACGGGAGGATTTAAGAAGACAGAGGTAGGGAAATAGAAAATAGAAGGCAGATTGAAGAAGGCAGAAATTAGTGGTCAGTGCTCAGTTTTTAGTGTTCAGATTTAGGGCGGTAAAAGCAGAATGCAGAATGCACAAAAAACAAAAGATTCGCGTTTTCAATGCAGCTGCTACTCCCCTCTCGAAATCGAAGATTCAACGACTCCAAAAAAATAAAAAAGGGAGTTATAGGGGCTGGGGGTGTGTTTCTTTGGTGATGAAAGTAGAGAGCAAATTATTTAGACTTACCAAAGTTCAATAGTCTCGATGAAATGATTAAACTCAAAATATAAAAAAGCTAAGAAATGGATGTCCTTTCTTTACAATACAGAATCAAAATATACAAGTCTTACCACCGGTCGGACATTAGGTATCCTTAGTCGGTTTTTAACCAACTAGAGGGTGACGATATACTGCCCAAGAAGTTTTGGAAGCGAAAAGTCCTTGGTCTACGGGTCGCGAGAGGGATAGGAACTGGCTACCGAAGTAGCGTGTATAGCCCGACCGCAATACCGCAAGTGGCCGTATCACGACAACGCTGCATAGGCCACTTGGGGTATTGCGGTCTCGCCCAAATCTTACTAAAAAGTATCGCTATTATTTTATTTTCGATTGTAAAAACAAAAAAAGATGACATTTAAAGAACAAATCCAACAAGGAATTCCTGATATATTACCACAACCTAAGCCTTATGATGCGGCCATAAATCACGCGCCGAAACGTAAAGAAATTTTAACGGCTGAGGAAAAAAAGTTGGCGTTGCGCAATGCGTTGCGTTATTTTGACCCGAAACATCATTCGGAATTAGTACCTGAATTCTCGGAAGAATTAGAGAAATACGGTCGTATATATATGTACCGTTTTCGCCCTGATTATAAAATGTATGCGCGTCCGATTGACGACTATCCGGGGAAAAACGAGCAAGCGAAAGCCATTATGTTGATGATTCAAAACAACTTGGATTATGCCGTGGCGCAGCATCCGCACGAGTTGATTACGTATGGCGGAAATGGCGCGGTGTTTCAAAATTGGGCACAATACCTTTTGACGATGCAATACTTATCGGAAATGACCGATGAGCAAACGTTGACGATGTATTCGGGCCATCCGATGGGATTGTTTCCTTCGCACAAAGAGGCGCCGAGAGTGGTGGTAACGAACGGGATGGTGATTCCGAATTATTCTGCACCAGACGATTGGGAAAAAATGAATGCCTTGGGCGTTTCGCAATACGGACAAATGACGGCTGGAAGTTATATGTACATTGGTCCACAAGGTATTGTTCACGGAACGACAATCACGGTTTTGAATGGTTTCAGAAAAATTAAAAAGAATCCAAAAGGCGGTTTATTTGTAACTTCTGGATTGGGCGGAATGAGTGGCGCGCAACCCAAAGCAGGAAATATTGCGGGTTGTATCACGGTTTGCGCCGAAGTGAATCCAAAAATTACCCACATTCGTCACAGCCAAGGTTGGATTAATGAAGTGATTGAAGATTTAGATGCTTTAGTGCAAAGAGTAGCCTTGGCAAAAACGAATAACGAAACCGTTTCTATTGCGTATTTAGGCAATATCGTAGACGTTTGGGAACGTTTCGACCAA
>JBKBRQ010000326.1:0-2088 GCA_046292055.1 Spirosomataceae bacterium
CGGATTAAGCGTAGTTTTTTCATCCTAATTATTTTGTTAATGAAACAAAAATAGACATTCTTTTCTATTTTCTATAAAAAAGACAATAAGGATTTGTTTTATTTTATCAGCGAATAATCATATTTGACGAAAGTAAAAGTAAATTCGTACGTCCATGATGTGAGGAGTGTGGGCAATTCAACATCCATTTACAACAATCCAATTGAAAGAATTTACGAATCGTCAAGAAGCAAAATAAACCGACATTTCTAGCCCAACCGAGCCCAAAACTTACCGTATAATAAGTAAATGCAAATCAGGAAACTTTTTGGCTGTAACTTCATGTATATAAGGCTCATCTGATAGTTTCGAGTAATCATCGCCTTTCCTGTTTGTATGCAGTTCAAACCAAAAAAATAGGCGAAATAAGTAGAAAGAATGATGCATTCTCAGACACTAAAGTCATTTAGTACCTTTTAAAATCACATAGATGGAAAACAGATTAAACGAACTTAAGGCGGAGGTAGAAAAGTTGTTCAATGAAATTAACCCGCAAAACACGCCGCTATTCAGTGAGATTTTGCTTATTCTAAGATTAAGTCGTGCCAAGGAATGGACAACTAATGACGTTGACCTTTTAATCCTTGTGGAAAGCATGCGGGGAGAATATACTTTCTACGAATGGGATTTAATTCTTGACGAATGTAATACATATCTTACCGAACAATCTTTCCCCTCAGAAGATGAGTTTTTGAATGAATATGATTATTTTACTAAACTCATCGATGCTAGTCCATTGGCTCAATTTGAACGGATTAACGTCAAAAACCTAGTCTCAGAATTACCGAGTTCCACAAACTTAGCTGAACTAAATGTATATTTGTCGCATGCCTTCATGAATGGCTTCCCAATAAAATGTAAGCTAGGGCAAGAGTCCATTGAGGAATTCACTACGCAGCTTTTACTCGTAGATAATTCTATCTATCCCTACATTCTTGCACACGAAATTCTTAATGTAGATTTTGAAAACCTAGATTTAGAAGAAGAACACACTCGTTTTAATCGAACTATTCGTAGTTTGGATCAAATTTTGAATAATGCCAAACGATTTTATACTTTTTTCGAAGAATTGACCGGAAAAATATATCCGGGTTACCAAAAGTCTGTCTTTGATCCACAGAAAGTGCATGAAAAAGACATACAGATAGATAACTTTCTAGTTCATTTAGAGGAAGTGCTAAAAACGGATGAACAGGTACTCGGTTTGGTTACTAACCGCACGTGGAAACCCAATAAAATGGGTGAATTTTCTGAACTTAATATAGCCCTAGTAACAAACGAGTCAATTTCCCAGGCTACCCATCAAATGCTTGCGTATGCCCAAAAAATAGGAAATTGTCTTTCTGCGCATACATTAGAACATATGGGTAAACCCTCTATGCTATCCTGCCTTTTTGCAGACCCTTTTTTACGCGTTAATATTTCTTTTGTGACTCCCGAATCGCTTCATTTTATAGAAATAGAAGAACCTATACTTAGGTTTGAACGAAACAATTCGTCGCAAAAATCTCTCTCCGAAGCACTTGAAACACGGTCTCTGCTGGATGGGCAATGGTATGAAGACCGCTTCTGGCTTTGGATATACGACGCCTTAACAGAAATTGGAAATGACCGATATCTACAAGCAGCCGATCGCATAGCTTTTGTGCGAACAGTCGTATTTATGCCACTCTTGGCTTACGAAAACAGTCGTTTTTCCCCTTTGCCTAGCATAAAAAAAAGGGTGAGCGAAAAAAATAATCTATTAAATGTAGATAATCCTGGCGATCAATTAGAAAGTCTTCTGACCTCTCCACGGACACTGGAGGCGTCCTCTCTGCTCAACTATTTGAAAGAGATGGTCGAATTATACAGACTCTTGCGAATACATCTATTTCACGAACGCCTGTCGTACCAAACAACGACTGAAGAAATCACGATGAACTGTTTCGAAAAAATAGGAAAAAGTCAACAAATCGGTTCCATTTTTGGGTCGGACCAAATCTAGTCATTCTTCTCTTTCATACCTCCCCCCTATCTTTCTAAAGGTAGGAGGTGAATACACCTATT
>JBKBRQ010000327.1:0-2077 GCA_046292055.1 Spirosomataceae bacterium
CACTTCCTGCACCTATCAATACGATATGGCGTTGCAAAAATGCGTCAGGTTCTAAGCAAAAATGACCCATCGGCTCAAGGACTTCAATGAAATCTCCTGCCTTCACGCGGTCATTTAGGTAATTGGATACCAACCCACCTTGCACCCGCTTGACCGTCACACCTACTGCCGTATCTGTTACTGGCGACGTGGACATCGAGTAGCTGCGTCGTACTTTTTTCCCTTCGTCTGCCGGTACAATTAGCGTAATGAATTGACCCGCTTTGTATTTAATTTGTTCGTTTAACGGATGCCAAAAGGTAATCGTAATGGTGTCCGCTGTTTCTTTAATTACCTCTTTTACTTGTAAAAAATATGATTTCATTTTTTTTCTAATTGGAGCGTCTGTCTTTGTATCAACAACTCGTCTTGTATTTTTTTGTTATGGATTTGATCGGAGTTTCCGTAATTCTTCGTTCACAAAGTTCATTAATTCTTGGATATTGTCTTTCGAAAAATCAAATTTTATATCCGCTGCGGCGTATATTTCGCCAATTGTGGCAGTATAACCCAGTTGAAGTGCCCGTTTGTAGCCTTCCAATGCCTTCTTTGGGTTGTTCTTGTAATTTCGCCAAACCTGTATGGCTCCGAGCTGTGCCATACCGTACTCAATATAATAGAAGGGAACTTCAAAAATATGTAACTGTCTATGCCACTCCGAAGCCCGGATTTCCTCTAGCCCGCTGTAGTCTGTTACAGTATCTGAAAAATCTTTGACTAATTTTGTCCACAATGCCTCTCTCTCTTGCTGTGTTTGGGCAGGATTTTCGTACAAGCGGTGTTGGAACTTATCCACAACGGCAATCCAAGGAAGAACCGAGAGAATGTCTTCCAAATGTTCCATTTTAGCTCGACGACAAGCCGATTCATCCGAGAAAAATACGTCCCAATGATCCATCGAGAGCAATTCCATCGACATGGAGGCTAGTTCTGCTACTTCCGAAGGCGTGCTTTTAAACGATTGTATGGGTAAATCTTTGGTTAAAAAAGAATGAACCGCATGGCCTGCCTCGTGTACCATCGTCACCAAATCACGGAGACTGTTGGTGGCATTCATGAAGATAAACGGAACACCTACTTCCGCCATCGGGTAATTGTAACCACCGGGTGCTTTGTTCGGGCGAGATTCTACATCAAAATGACCCATTTCACGCATAATCCGAATGTAATTTCCAAACGACACATCGAGTTTTTCAAGACATTGTGCTGTTTTTTCGATTAAATCGGCAGCACTTTCAAAGGCTACTAACGCAGGTCTTTTCTGCGGATCTACCTTTTTATCCCAAGGGCGGAGAACATCTACTTGCAATACTTTTTTGCGTTCTTCCGCCATTTCTTGAACTAACGGAACAACCGTTTCTTGGACAGCATCGTGGAACCGGAAACAGTCGGTTGGGGTATAATCAAAACGCCCCATCGCCGCAAACATATAATCTCTGAAATTCGCGAAACCCGCCTGAACAGCCACTTGGTGCCGCAACCGAACGAGCTCATCAAATACTTGATTAATCGCGTCTTTATCTTGCAATCTTCTCTCGGCTAATTTTGTCCACACTTGCTCTCGAAGGGCACGATCCGTACTTTGGAGAAGCGTTGTTGCCTGCGGAACCGTCAAGTTTTCTCCATTTATCTCCACAAGCATAGCTCCTGTTAGCCCTTGGTATTTCGTTTGCTCAGTTTGTATTTGCGTTTGCAACGGAATATTTTCTTCCCGGAAAATCTCCACGGCTTTGCGCATACTCCGAACAGTTATGGCAAAACCACCGCCTGTGAGTTCATCCAAGAAAGGTGATGCCAACGCTTTTTGGTTGAGGGCATCGTCCAGAGCTGCCAATTCGGGTTGAATTTGTTGAACAAAGAACTGAAATGCGTGCTGGTATTTCTCTTCAGCGGTGTGACAGGTCATCTGAATATAGCGCCAAGCCATGTCTTCCATAAGGAAGGATTCAGCTTCGCTTCTATCCAAAAACCATTGCTCCAATTCGTGTTTGGAGGTGATATTTCGGGCGGATAATTCGTCAAAATAAGGTTGGATAGA
>JBKBRQ010000032.1:0-17764 GCA_046292055.1 Spirosomataceae bacterium
ATTCTTGCTCCTTCAGAATCTTGATAATCTGTGTCTCGCTAAATTTACTCTTTTTCATTACCCCTAAATTAAAAATACTACATCAATTAGCGTAGCTATTTTTGGGGAAGATTACAGTACCTCAAATGTAATTACAATGTTCATTTTAGTAATTTTTTAGTAATTTTTTTGTTGTAGTATGTATATTTGAATCATATTGTTATTTATCCCTTTTACCGACCTTTAAATAAAACCGAAATGAATAAGGAAAAAACAGGTTACAAAGCTGATTTTTTACTTTCAAAAAGTAACTTTTGGGTAGGTTTAGGAAGTGTACTTACTATCGCTGGCAATTATTTTGATTACAGTTATTCTAAATCGGAAAAGCAAGCAGATTTTAGGTCAATCCATTCCGATTGGAAAAGTATCGGAGATGATTTGCAAGTATCAATGAAAGGTTAAAAAATAAAGACTTCTTGAAAGTAGAACAGAACATATCAAGACTTAACTACCTACTGCAGCTGTATAAACTGACAGTAGATGACTTGCTATTGTTTATAAGTGAAGGGCTTGTAAAGCCATTGACCAAAGAAGATATTTTGTCTGATGAAATAAACATAACGCATCTAAAACGCATAGATAAGGTTTTTAACAAAGGACTTCACTACTATTTAGATCCAAAATCCCCAGAGGTTTCAAAAGATGCCAGTATTTTCTTTAGAAAAAATAAGTTTGGTACAGAGCTTAATATTGGTGCAAAGAAAATTGTAAACCAATTTGAAGAATTTAAAATATCTCTTTCAGCTATTTCAAAATTAGCTGAAATAAAAAATGATAGGTCTTTGCCCATCTTTTCAGTGAAAGATGACCCCAAAGTGGTTTCAGTTAAAATCAGAAGTGAGTTGTACCCTGATTTTAACCCAATTCCAAAAGAATTTTTACGGGCACTAATTTCAAAGTTTGCTGAAAAAAATATTTTGGTTTTTGAGTTTGTAGAAACTTGGAATAAGAAAGAGAAAGCAAATATTGATGGCTTTTTTCTTAATCCCAATGTAATTGTTTTAAAAAGACAGCAATCGTCCTTCAGAAGAGAGATTTTTACGCTTTTACATGAGTTAGGTCATTATTTGCTCAATGAAGAAGAAATAGAAGAACTTGATATTTCCAACTTCGCAAATACTAAGCTTTCAGCGATTGAAAGATGGTGCAATGACTTTGCATATTATTTCCTAGTAGGTGAATACAACCAGTTGTTCGAACAAATTGATTGTGCTGATGGAACAAATGATTATCGCTTTGAACTGATTGAAAACATTTCAAAGAATACACATTTAAGTAAAATTGCACTATTTACAAAGTTACTGTACCAGAGAAAAATTTCTCATAACAGTTACAACAGAATAAAAGCAGACTTTGAAGAGCAATACAGGCTGCGTCAGGAAGAAGATAAAAAACAAAGAGAGCTAGATAAATCGTTGGGTATTCAAAAAGGTGGTTCAACGCCTAAGCCTATTCATTCTCCACTTCTTATATCCACCATGCAAGTGGCTTTTTATGAGGGAGTTATAAACGAATATGATTTCTGTAAAATGCTAAATATTTCACCCGATAAACTAGAAAAGTATTTACAATGAAGGTAGTAATTGACACAAGCTCACTCTTGGCGTTAGTTCGTTACTACTTGCCATTTGATAAAAAAGGAGTACTTTTTCAATTTATTAAATTAAAAATAGAGAACGGGGACATTATACTAATCGACAAGGTTCTTCAAGAATGTGGATACAATTCAAAAGGATTAGTTCTTTCCAAATTACCTTATCTAACGGATAAAGTTTTTCTGAAGGCTTCAAAAGTTCCTTTTAAAACAGAATTGTTATTTGCTCCAAATACGAGACAGTTTCTTCATCAGTTGAACAATAATTTTGTAAATAAAATCATAAAAAAGGCTAAGGGTTTTACAGAATCAGAATTTGAAAGTGAGAAAAGTCGATTTGTCGAAAGTGCTGATTTAAAGCTAGTTATCTTAGCTCTAAAACTAAAGAATGAAGGTGAACAAGTAGTTTTAGTTACAGAGGAAACAGCAAGTAGCAATGACAACAAACTTTTCAAAAAGATACCTGCAATCTGTAATGAATTAGAAATTGAAACAATAGCTTTACCCGCGTTAATTGCAAAATATGATGGTATTGACTTTTATTTTCAATAGGTTTCTTGAAGTTTATTTCATTTTAACTAAAAACCCCTCTCCAGACTAATTTGGATAGGGGTTTTTTGATGGTGGGGACGGTTACACCAAGTAAAAACTTCAAAATAAAATAAAATTAATAAGAATTATTCGTAGCTTTAAAATGTCTCACCAAGTAACTGAAACCATATTAAATTGATGCAGATTAAGCAAAAAAGAGTCAAGTTGGATAACGGAAAGACAGTTATCGTTGATGTCCCAGCAAAAAGTAAGAAGAAAGATCCATTCAAAGAAGTCGTTGGTTTACTCCGAGGTGTTAAGAACGTGAAACCATGCGACTGATTTCGGCAAATACGGGTGTACAGCTAATACGTTCAAGTTTATATTGTAAAGTTTTTTGTGTTTTAGAATAAAATAATCTTCTCCTTCATATCTTGACATTTAAATTCCTTTCGATTATCTTTATTTCATAATTAAGAGTTATCACTGGCTCATGCTGGTTTAAGATACATTTTCATGGCTAAAAGTTGAAGTAAAAAAGCTCATCCATCTGGACGAGCTTTTTCTTTTCCCAACTATTTGAAAGCCAAATATGTATGATTTATCTTTTGTCAAAAAGTTGCAAGGCCATTGCATATTCTGCATCGTATGGCATCTGGAGTTCGCGTAACATTTCCGGAATAGCCAACGCCCAACTTACATAATATTAAACTTTTACGTGATGTATTGAAATTTATTTCGTTTCAGTAAGCTAACCCGTAAGTCATTTTCTTAATATAGAAGTATCTTAGGTGGAATTTTAAAACTGATTGGTGCTGAAGTTCTCTCCAGCACCATCGAAAATTAGTAAGTCTGTACTCTTAGATTTAGAATACTTTGTTGACAATATCATCCAAATTGGTAGCTACAATTAATCCTACTTGCTGTGCCGTTTGGTTGCTAGAAAGTTCTTCAAAATGTTTTTTACCACATTCAATCTTTCCTTTTTCTGTAGGACGAAGGGAATCTAAAAGTAATGTTCCTTTTGTTTCTACAACAAAGTATAGTTTCTCTTCACTGTCTTTCTCAAAAAGTATTGCCCAATCTGGGTTGTAAGTGCCAAGAGGTGTATCTATTTTAAACCATGAAGGTAGTTTAGTATATACCTTGATATTCTCATTTTGCTCAAATTCTTTTGCCAAATTTGATTCAACCCCGCTATCGTATACTACATACTCAAATGGTGATTTCTTACTCTCAACCATATTGTTCTTCAGATACCCAATTAACTCGATTTCGTAAAATAACTCCTGGCTATAGTAGGCGTCTTCTCCGATTTGCTTATAAACGATGCCATCTACAATCTCAAGCCGCATTTGCTCGTTGATAATCTCAATACATCCTTCGATAAATTTTTGGGGGTTTATCTTGAAATACCGTAAATTAGTACATCCTCTAAGTATTTTTACGATGGATTTTCTGGTCAAATTGGTCTCGTTCTGTAGATAGGTTACAATATCCGGTAACACCTGAGCTCCTTGATCTACTTGACCATAGGCTGTCATTTCATCTTCTGCGTTTGAAATACCTCCTTGGGTTATTGCTAGTGTATTCTTGGTATAAATTATTTTACCTTTACTTACGCTAAGCCGTTCGTTAATTTTATTTATGCACTCCCTCACTAACTTTGTTTCATCAAAATTTACGGCATACGTCGTCTTGTACTTGATTCGGTTCCAAAGACTTTCAAACTCTGGACTTAATAAGATTTGTTTCCGAATATTGACCACTTGCTTGTCTTCATTTTTCTTGATTTCAAGTTTTCCAGCAACTTGTTTTAGTGTCGCAATTACTTGAGCTTGCAAATGTTGCGGCATATCTTCTGGTAATTGAACTTCACCATTTTTTAAGTCGTGTTTGAGCAACTCTTGAACCTTTCCTCGTGTGTCCACATATCCCTTCATCAGTAGGAAATCGAACAATTCCTCGGATTTTTCTTGTCCAAAGAAAACAGGTTCATTCCCGTCCATTTCTACCGTGAGACTACTGAAACTGAACGTCTGAAGCAAACCGAATTGAATCCCTGTTTCTTCTTCCATTTCTTTCTGGAAGTTCTTGACAAATTCTTCATATGACTCGTTCGCCATAACGGTCAAGGTGTTTGTTTCAAACCCATAGATTCTATCTCCGTCTTGGTTCACACATAACCGCAAACCTCTACCTATTTCTTGCCTTCTGGAGATGTCTGTTCCCCCTGTATCTTTTAAGGTACAAATTTGAAATACATTTGGGTTGTCCCAACCTTCACGAAGTGCCGTATGCGAAAAGATAAACCGGAGTTTTGACTCAAAACTCAATAGTTTTTCTTTGTCTTTCATGATCAGACTGTACGTATCTTCATCGTTTTTGGTTTTACCCGTCGTATCTTTGTAGTACTCAAATTTATCGTTTTGGTTGCTCGCCTTTTTCTTTTTATCTATCGAAAAATAGCCATTGTGTACTTGTGATACTTCCTCAGTAAGATCATTGATTCCTCTGAACAGTATGTGGTACTTTTGTCTGGTTATTATTTTTTTGTATTCTTCTTCAAATATTCTGGCATAAATACCATTACTTACATTCCCGTCTTCGTCATATTCTCGGTAATTACTTACGCGATCAATAAAGAATAAGCTCAATACTTTGATACCTTTGGGATTCAAAATAAGCTCTTTATTGAGGTGCTCTTCAATAGTTTTAGCTATCTGGGCGCGTTTAATCGCTAGGTCGTCTGTCCCTCCGATAGACATGTTTAAACGAATACTCACATCGTTGGTAAAATCAATACTTTCGCTATCTGTATCTGTATAAATATCTCGGACAATGTAGCTATCGTATTGGTCTAACCTCGTTATTTGGAATAAATCATCTCCGAGTTTTACATCTTTTCTTTCTCGTTTAACGACTCCGTTTTTTCCTTTGACATCGAGTTCTAGTTTTGCCTTGAAACCATTTTTGTTTGAAACACTCTGGAGTTTTATGTATGCACCGGCTGATGTAGCTCCAACTACGTTTATAGAAGCAACTTCAATTTGTTTTACCAGTTGTTTATTGTATGCATCTACTGCATCTAACTTGTATAACAAATTGACCGTCGTTTTGTGGGTCGCAGAGTATCTTGCAATGGCAAGTGGTTTTAAGTTTTTGACTGATTTTAGTCCCAAGGGTGTGTTCAATACGCGCTGTGGCTCATCTACAATAACAAATGGACGTGTATCTTGTATAAGTGAAATAGGCTTATATCCTAACTTGTCATTGTAGTTCAATAATATTCTTTTGGTATTGCTGGAATCATCGTCCATGTCCTTAGCAAATGCCTGAATATTAATGACCATGATTTGCAGCTGGTCGCTAGTTGCAAAATCCCGAATCTCGTTCAAGCGTGAGCTATCATAGATAAAATATTTATAATTTATGTTGTCATAATGTCCTTTTAAGTGGTTTTCTGTTATCTGTAAACTCTTGTAAACACCTTCTTTAATCGGAATGGTGGGAACTACAATGATGAATTTACTAAACCCATATTGCCTGTGCATTTCCATGATCGTTTTTAAATAGACATACGTCTTGCCCGTTCCTGTCTCCATCTCTATACTCAAGTCCAAGGCATTGCGATCAACCTCTTTCGGTAATGAAGGTTTTAGACCGTTCCGAAGCTGTATCTTTTGGATATTCTCTAATAACTGCCCTTCTGTAAGCTGTAATTTATTGGCATACCCCAAGAAATTCGTACTCTCTTGATTTGCAAATAGGCTGTTCTTTGCCAAGTACTCTGGTGAGTAAACTGTGAAGTTCGAGTTACAAATCTCTTGTCCTTTGAATACATCTACTACAGAGTCTATCGCATCTTGTTGATAAGATAAACTACTATCAAATTTGATTTTCATGTTCACAATTAGGTTACAAAGTGTTTACTTCTTGTATTCCGTACCTTTTTAGGATTTGCATACTATTGGTTTTTTCTACGTCTGTAAAGCCGTTGTCCTTGAAAATAACCTTTGTACCTTCTGCTTGAAGTTCTTTACACCATTGTCCTATACCTTCAGCAACTTCTGTTGTAATTTTATCTCCCAAACAGATGAACAATGCTCCCACACCGATGTTGAAAACTCGCTGGCCTGCGATAGTTTTTTCCTCATACGGAATCGTTAAATCTAAGCCGTATTTGAGCAATATTTCATACAAGACGTCTTCTTCCGTTCTATCCTCTTTGATGTTGCTTTCTGCATTGAAAAGGTTGTCTTCCAATGCCTCTGGGTTGCCATCCCATGCTCGAATATTGGAGCTGTCTAGCTTAAATGCCTTAAAACCAATGTCTAATGTTTTGCCTTGGTCTGTGAATAAGTCTTCTTTTAGCTCGGCTTTTATCTTTTCGCCTGCTCGACGAATGCGCTCTTTGGTGATTTCTGAAATGGTTTTATACCCAGCTTTGTACGCCTCGCTTTTCTCATCGGTGGGTTCGGGTAATTGGACACAAATGAACTTGCGTTCTCCACCATCTTCTGCATTCAATTGCATCACTGCATCTGCCGTCGTGCCTGAACCTGCAAAGAAGTCAAGGATGATGTCATTTTCTTTGGTTACAAATTGAGCTATTCTTGATATTAATTTAGAAGATTTTGGATTCTCAAATATTTTTTTGTTATCAAAAAGTGCACTTAAGAAATTTGTTGAAACACGATTGTCCTCGTAGTAATAGCTTTTTAAAAGCTCTGTTGCTGTATCGATTCTTTTTTTTATTTTAGGTATAGTATTTTCATTTTCACCCCACTCAACATCACCAGATTCGTTTGCTTTCCAAAATGTTGTTTCTGGAAATCTCCATCCGTTACTTGGTTTTTTTACGGGTAGTTTAGTTATTGGATGTAGTACTTCATAATTATAACCACCTGGTTTCGTATTATTGGGATTACCCGGATAATATACTCCTTTCTCATCTACGTAGCTATAGTGTGAAATACCTGATAAATCTAGTTCATTTGATTTTTTTTGTGCATTGATCCACCTTCTTAATTTTTCTTGAATTGATGTTATTGAAGATTCTACTTTTCTAAATTCGTTGTATTTCTGAATTATAAAGTCAGCCTTGTTTGATTTGATTTGCCATTTATCTTGTTGAGTTTTTAGCTTTGAATAGCAAAGTATATACTCATGTTCCATAGAAACTTGACTAGCATTATTATCAGTCGCTGTTTCCCAAACTATCTCTCCTAAATAATTTTCTTCTCCAAAAAGTTCTGAAACTAACTTCTGTAAGTTTGAAAATTCTTTTTCGTCAATGGAGATAAAAATCACGCCGTCTTCTTTTAGGAGATTTCGAGCTAATTTTAATCTTGGGTACATCATATTCAGCCAATTACTGTGGTAACGCCCGTCGCTTTCACTATTGGTACTTATGCGTTTGCCGTCTTCGTCGAGCTGCCCTGTAATGGCCAAATAATTGCTTAGGTTATCGCTATAATTGTCTTTGTAAACAAAGTCTTTGCCCGTGTTGTAGGGTGGGTCAATGTAAATCATTTTTATTTTGTTGGCATAACTTTTTTGGAGGAGTTTGAGAACCTCCAGGTTATCACCTTCAATGAATACATTTTGGGTTGTATCCCATTCTTTGCTACTTTCTTTGTCGGGTCGTAGGGTGGCGGTGCTTGGTTTGTTGGCTTCGCGGCGTGCCATACTTTTACCTGCCCACGTAAAGCGGTAGTATTCATCTTCCGTTTCTACGTAATCTCCCAATAAAGCTTGGAGCTCTTTTATATCTACTTTCCCTTCCTTTACAATGGTAGGGAAGAGAGATTTCAATAGATCAATATTTTGGGCAACAAAGTCAGGGCTTTGGCTTAGTTCGTGTCCTTTTTGTAGTTTTTCCATTAGTGGTCAGTTGTAAGGTTTGTTTTCAGATGTTCTATTTGCGTTCTTTTCTTTTGTATCGTCATGTTTAATTCAACACGCTTGTTCAGTTGGGTTTCACTTTTCAGCGTACCAATGAGCCGGTTTATGTCTTTTTCTAGCTGTGCTATTTGCTCTAGCCGGAGGATGTCTTCGTTTGTTCTTTCCAGACTTCTTGGCACAAATGTACCGTTTAGTTGGGCAGTTTGTAGCGACACAAAACAGTTCACGTAGCTATCATAGAGGTCTTTCAGACTTCTAGTTACTAATTGGCTAAAACGCAAAGCCAGTAAAAAGTCATAGTAGAGTGACTGTGTGGAGTTGGGTGCAAACGGTGGAGTAATAAATTTTTTATCCATTGTACGTTTGGTTGGGTCGTTTTGGTTTATTTTTTTTTTTGTAAAATTACAGACAAACCGCACGACATAGTGTACTAAAAAGAGACAATGGTAAGGGATATATTTTTGTACGAAGTCGATAATTTTATTGACCACCTTATCCAGTGCTTCGGGTGAAGTTTTTACCGTAATAACCTGAATTTCCTCAAAGGTTACTTCAGGAGAACTCCATGCGGGCACATTGGCATGTCCAGGACTAATAGCCGCTATCCATTCCATTGAAATAAAAGCCGAAGGGTCATCCAGTAGGTTTTTCTCCGAACTTGATAAGTCAAAATTTCGCTTAAAAAAGGCTTTGGTGAGTTTCTTATTTAAGAGACATTTTTCGGGTAGTTGGAGGGTATTTATAATTTCAATCGTCATTTTTAACCACAAGGAAACTGATTATCTCAAATGTATTAGTAGAACCAGGTGACTTACTTACTTTTGTACCACCAGGCATAGCTAAGGTATCAAGTCCTATTTCATCTTCAACGCCATTTATGTGCGACTGTGCTATATTTAGTAGATTAGCATATACAGACATATTTTTTCCTTTTTGTGTTTCCTTTGAAAAGGATTGAATCAAAGGAGTTAAAGCTTCATGCTGTCCCATACATAGTTTTTTATAATAGTCTAGACTTCTTTTTGGGTTATTAGCTGGGATAAAGACCTCTTCATTTTCGTTAACGAAACAGAGATTATACGGGTAAATAGCGCTTTTTTTACTTGCGTCATCTTCAGCTTTAGCCATATCTTTTAAGCAAAAAATTACGCCATTTAGCAGTTCTTTCGTGTTATTTTTTGCGATAGCATATACACATTTAGGAGCCATGTCAAATACTTTTCTTTCTTGTATAGATAACCGCTCGGCGTCAATTTTAAAGTCATTGAACGTAAGATCAGTAATGCTGATTCCACCTTCAATGTCCTCTAAGTCAAGGACTTGATTTTGTAGTTGACGTAACTGGCGTTTTCTATAATCCAAGTCACTATAACCACCTTTTTCAACGTCGATGATATTATCGTCGCCGGTTGCCGAGACATCCAAAATTTGCATACGGCCTTTCACCCGTTCGATGAGGTCGATGTAACTATCCAAGGCAAGATTAGGGAAGAAATTAACTAATTGAATTTTGTCATTCTTTGAGCCAATACGGTCAATTCGTCCAAACCGTTGAATAATCCTGACAGGGTTCCAGTGAATATCGTAATTGACCAAATAGTCACAGTCCTGCAAGTTTTGGCCTTCGGAGATACAATCTGTACAGATGAGTATAGAAATTTCATTTTTGATTTCAGGAGAAAGTATTTCCCTTTTTTTAGAAATAGGGGAGAAATTGACTAGGATTTGGTTAAAGTCAGATTTACAACCATCCATATTGGTTTTGCTCCCGTTATTCCCACCCGTAATTTGCGCTGAGTATATGTTGAGTTCCTTGAGAGCCCAATCCGCAATGTTTTCATATAAGTAAGCTGCGGTGTCACTAAAAGCGGAAAATACAATGATTTTTGTATTTCCGGGATTGAGTGGGTGAGTTACTTTTCCTCGAATAATTTTCTTCAGTTCATCTAGCTTCGCGTCCCTTTCAGGTTTTATGATTCTGGTTTGTTCTCGGAGATTTTCCAGACGTTTTTTATCTTCAAGTAAGTCATCTTTGCAGCGAATCAAGTCCATATCTTGGAGAAGAACCCTCACTTTACCGCCTATGAGCAGGTCTTCTAAGAGAATGTCATCTGTATCTATCTGGTTAATATCAATACCATCTTCATAAAAATCAGTATTAGAGACTTTTTCAATTTTTGAGAGCATGGAGTCAATTTGCCGAAGTAAAACATCGAGCGTTAACCCAAAGGAATACACAGAACTTTCTAATCTTTTCAAGAGATTGACCCGCATGAGGTGAATCAAGCTACTTTCACGTTCAATCTGTTTAAAAACACTTCCGTTGGAGGTCGTGACATCGTACTTGGTTTCATAGGAGGCTTTTTTGTCTTCCCTGACATACGAGAGAGGCGAATAAAAACCAAGATTAAGGGTATTAAGGGTATCATTTATCTTATCAATAGCAGTAAGTGACCCTTCTTTATCGAAATCCGTATTTATATTAATCGGAGTGAGACGTTCTGGGAACTTGCCAATATCGTTGACATCGTAATACTTTTCAATGTGCTTTCTTGAACGGGCAATTGTCAATAAATCCAATAGTTTAAAGTAAGAGCCGTCTAAGCTTGTAATGAGGCTATCGCGGTTTCCTGTATTGCCAGCTGAAATTTTGAGCCAATTATTAAATTTCTTCTGCGCGTTTGTTAAAGTTCTATTGATACTTCTTATACCGAAGGAAGATAAAGCAGCATCGTTTTGTTCTGTAATAAAGGCAATTTGATTCTTGATATCGTTCATACGTGTATTGACAGGCGTAGCTGAAAGCATCAAAACTTTGGTTTTTACTCCTGCTTTTATGATATCGTTCATCAATTTTTGATAACGCGTTACCATGTTTAGGCGCGGATTATCATTTCTGAAATTATGTGATTCGTCAATTACCACAAGATCATAGTTCCCCCAGTTGATCGTTTCTAAATTAATACTACCAGACATTCCGGTCGTACGCGATAAATCTGTATGGTTGAGAACATCGAAGTTCAATCTATCTTTTGAGAGAATATTTTGGACATCATTTTGGGAGTACATCAGCCAATTTTCACGTAGCTTTTTAGGGGCAAGAACCAAAATACGATCATTTCGCATTTGGTAATATTTGATAACCGCAAGGGCTTCAAAGGTTTTTCCAAGCCCCACAGAGTCGGCTATAATACAACCGCCATAGGTATCAATTTTATCAATTGCTCCGAGAACAGCATCCTTTTGAAAGTTAAAAAGCATTTCCCAAATTACTGTCTGTTTGAAACCAATTTGATTTATACGCTCCTCATTTTGTTCTTTAGTGATACTTTTCTTGAAAATACTGTATAACGTATATTTATAGAGGTACTCAGGGCTGTTGTTAGCAAAAGAGAATTTTATTTTTTCGAGTACATGGTTCTTTAAATCCTTATTTGTGGATGACCAATACTGATTAAAAAGTTGTAAGTAAATTGCTCCTTGATCTTCAAGATAGGTCAGTATCATGGGTATTGTACTTGGAAGTACACCCAATGTTATTGTATTTAAGTCTTGCGGAACAGTTGAGAAAAAGTGAACAGCATCCTCATTTTTAATAAGTATAAACTTTTGGCCTCCTACATTACCAGGACGAATTTCAAACTTAGATTCAATTAAATCATATACTTCTTTTCCTTTCCAAGCTGCTTTAAGGTCGGTGTAAAGTGGATATTCTGAAGAATCATACGAGAAACGTCTATCCGAAGCAACTTCGTTATCAAGTAATAATTTCACGGACTTTACTTGCTGCAACTCCTCTTTTAGTTCAAAAATAGCTGGAATTGTGGTGTATCCAGTTGAAATGAATACCTCAGATAAAGGTGAAATGAAGTTCTTTAATTCACTTAAAAGTTTAACATCTTGGTTGTTTATTAATTTCATAGTTAGTAAGGTTCTGATAATTAAATCATTAGGTTAATCCTCTATTTTTTATCAAAAAGTTGCAAGGCCATTGCATATTCTGCGTCGTATGGCATCTGGAGTTCGCGTAACATCTCCGGAATAGCCAACGCCCAACTTACATAATAGTAGGAGAGGATATGATACCCTGAAAAGGTCTTACCAGGGATTGTGGCAAGTTTGTAATCTTTCTTCTCCAAACTATATCCTTGAGCACCTTGCATGGCAATTTCAAATGCAATTCGCTTTATTTCTTCCTTGGACATTTTGGAAAAGAACTGTAAGGCATCGACCATGTACATGACTACTGCTTCGTTGAGTCCAGCCATGTTTTGAGAGGCTTGAAACTTCTCAATTTCTTTTTGTTTGTATAAATCCCCTTCGTCTTGGTCATAAGGGTCGGTTTCAATGGCATTGAGTAAGTTGTCGATGTTACTTCTTTTGGTTCGAAAGACAATTTCATCTACAAGCTCAAAGTATTTGTTAATGCCTAAGTCTCCAGCCCAGTTCAAGATAAGTTCGTATTCTTCTCCTGGTTCTTTATCCACTTTGTATTCCAAAAACTCGCTGTAAAACTGCTTGGCAAGTGTAAGTTCTTCAGTTGTTGGTTTATATTCATCAACGAGATCAATGCCAAAAAGCTCTTTGAACTGCATGGCACTCAGCAGGTTGTAGGTCTTACTTTTTGAAATGATTTCTTTGGGCGACAGTTCCACGATTTGTTTGTCTGTAACAGCCTTTATACTTTCTTGGATGAGCGCATAAAGCGAAAGAAACTGAAACGGACGCACATTTGGGTATTTCGTAAACAAGAAATCTTCGATAAATAAATCAATGGGAGCGTTGTAGATTTGTCGGTTGAGACCGTCGAATAAACTGGCTGCATATTGGTCAATATCGTTCTCAGGAATACCCATTTTCTTGAACTTGCGAATTGTTGCATCTATTTCCCGAATAAACTCGGCTTGATGTCGCCCGTCAGAAACAAACAATTGATTGGCTTTTTCTTTCTGAGCTTGGATGACAAAATCTAAATGAACAAGTTCGTGTAAGACCAAATGTTCTACTGCTGGATAGCCAGGTTTGAACTTGACAATATGCTTATCTCGGCCGTAGTTTTCTGCAAATTCAATCTTGGCAGGTGTCGCGATTTCATTCTCCAATTCTACTTCAATCATTCGTTCCCCCACCTTTTCTAACGCATTTTTGTACTCATCAAATGCGCGTTTACCAGTGTCGGAAGAAGAAAGTTGTGTTGCAGTTCGAAACGCGAGATGAAACGCATTTTGATAGATAACGTCCGATTTTCGACTATTCTTCAAAGCAAGTAGGGCATTTTCAAAAGCTGTTTGGATGTTTTCCTCTTTCTCAGCAATCATCGCCAGGGCAAGATAGGAGTAGGGATAGGTACTGTCTAGGGTAGTTGCCTTGTGTAGATACATTTTGGCTTCTTCGAGTTGGCCTAACTGCATCAAATTCACCCCGATATTATTTACTGTGATATTATCTTTTGGGTTTGCAATGAGTGCTTGGTCGTAGTACTTCATTGCCGTGGGCACATCGTTCTTGAATTTAGAGAAAATATTGCCCATCATGAGCAAAGCCCAACCATTCTTTGAATCCCATCGGAGCGCGTCAATGAGGAAATTAATGGCTTCCTCTTGGTCTCCCTCTTCGGACAAGATTTGTCCCATGATGCGATGATACTCCGAAACTGTTGGATTTTTGACCAATAAGTCGTTCAGGATGAGTTTGGCTTCCTTGAATTTACCTTTCTCACAAAGAGAAGTCACTCGGTGATAGTCTGCTTTTTGAGCGAGCAAATGATCATCAAATTCTACAATTAACTGATTTTCCTCGATACGAATACTTGGTTTATATGCACCAACGGTATAGAAATCTTGCAGGTGCTTCTGGAGGGAAGCTAAATCTCCAGCTTCTATTGTTGGAAAAAGTAAATAGAGAAAATCATCAATTGTATGAATTAACTTCATGTAGTTCTGCGTATAATTTATATTTGACCCTTCGTATATTGGAAAATCGGATGTTGTTTCGGAAGGAAGCGAATCGGAGAGCCTTTTCCTGATGAAACCATAAGTTAGTTCAAATGTAAGAATTATTTGAAGGTGGTTGGTAGTGGTTTTTGAGAAATTTATTAAACGGTTGATAAAGGAATGTGCATATTCTAGTACATTTATTGAAGATTTAAAAGAAATTTTTTGAGTCAGATTTTTCAATTATATTCAAGTCCGAATCGAAAACTATCAATGATTTACACAAATTATAGGTAGGCTTTCATGGAGAAAGTTACTTGAAAAAGGTAATGTAGAATGGTGTAATCTTCCCCAAAAATAGCTGTGATAATTAATGTAGTATTTTAAATTTAGGGGTAATGAAAATGAGTAAATTTAGCGAGACACAGATTATCAAGGAGCAAGAATCGGGTTTTGTGGATATTTGCCGTACGCATGGTATCAGCCAAGGTACTTATTATGGTTGGAAAAGTAAATATAGCGGGAAATGGCACAATACAAACGAATTGTGGCAGAACAGATGCTTCAGATTACGGTACTAAAAGATGTGATTGAAAAAAAGCTTTAGGGTCTGCCGAGAAGCGAGATTTGGTGTCTTATGCCCGAGAAGTTTTTGAGATGAGCCTGCGGCAGGCCTGCTATGTATTTGGACTCAGTACATCTGTTTTTTATTACCAAGCCAAGCGTAAAGATGACACAGCGGTAATCCAAGAGCTATCCAAGTTAGCAGATGTGCATCGAAGCTGGGGTTTTTGGTTGATGTACCACCGGCTTAGAAAGCTACAGTTCAGGTGGAATCATAAACGGGTGTGTAGAGTCTATACGGCTATGCGTCTGAATCTAAGGAATAAGCGCAAGAAACGTCTTCCTGCACGGGTCAAAGCGCCTTTGGCGTGCCCTGTGAGGCCAAATATGACGTGGAGCCTTGATTTCATGCACGATACATTGGCAAGTGGAAAGCCCATCCGTACATTGAACATCCTAGACGATTTCAGTCGGGAGGCACTTTCTATTACGGTAGATACCAGCTTACCAGCCCAACGGGTGATACGAGAATTGGAAAAGCTACGGCAGTGGCGTGGGAAACCCCAGAAGATTCGGTCGGATAACGGTCCGGAGTTTGTGGCCGAAGCGATGCGGGAATGGTGCGAGAAAAACGGCGTTGAATGGGAGTTCATACAACCCGGAAAGCCAACCCAGAACAGTTTGATTGAACGTTTCAACAGAACATTCAGACAAGATGTACTAGACAGCTATCCGTTTGATACTCTGCCTCAGATGAGAAAGTATGTCCAAGCGTGGGTATGGATGTACAACAACGAAAGACCACATTCGGCGCTGGGTAGGTTGACGCCCACAGAGTTCCTGTTGCAGTATGGAAAACTCTCCGAGTTTCCCATACTGCAACAAGATAAAAATGAAAAAGTAAACTGGAATTATTTAGTTTTGAATGTAGCTAACTAAGGGAAGATTACAAACACTCTTTTATTTTGAACGTGGGGTTATTACATTGATTTTCTTTTTTATTAGTGCCCCTTTAATTCTTTTTGTTTATAGATTGATTCGGTGATTTAGATGAAAGGGCTGATTTTTTTCTAACTTTGCTTCATGGAGGCACTATACACAGACGACCAAATATTTATTCCGATAATCTCGGATTATGGTTTCAAAGCTACTTTTGGCAATGAATCTAATACGCTTTTCTTGCGTAAGGCTTTGCAAGCTCTTATCAAGTCAGAAGTACCTATAAAAGAGGTGAAATTTGATAAAAATACCTTTGAAGGTATTACCCAAGACGGCAGAAGTGGTATTTTTGATTTGGCTTGTACGGACGATAATGATAATCATTTCATTGTAGAAATGCAATATGGCGATGCACCGTACTTCGTACAACGTATGAAATTTTACGCTTTGCATAAGTTTAACGCAATGGTAAAACGTGGAAAGTTTGACTACGGAACGCTAACTAAAATCTATTGTGTGGCTATTTTAGCGAACAATATTCTACCTTATGACGACTTTCATACCCTCGCAAACCTACGAAACGAAAGAGCAGAACTTTTCGACGACCAAATGACGTTTGTTACAGTAGAATTAGATAAATTTACGTTACAAGAAACTGATTGTCAAACAGATTTACAAAAACTGATTTATACGATGAGAACGATACATACAGTAACACAAACGACCCAATTTCCCAAATTTTGGGACGAAGAGTGGCTCAAAGTAGCCATCGACGAGTTGGACAGTCGTAAAATGACACCTGATGAAAAGGCTTCATTAGAGATTTTGATTGCCCGTAACGCTGAATCGGTGAAAGCGGAGAGTAGAAAAATAAAACACGCCCTCGACTTAAAGAATATTGAAACTGTAACAAAAGCTTTATCAAAAGGTCTTGATGTTCAAACAGTTGCAGACATAGCTGACGTTTCGGTGGACTTTGTATTATCGGTTCAGCGACAACTTTCTGCCAACTGAAACTTGACAGGCATTTGCTAGTGGACACATCACTGGACGAAAAAGCGGCAGACGCAAGTAATTGAACATCAGTACATTAATAGACATTTGTTCGTGCGAACGGAATACTATAAAGCAGTTGGAAGTAGCTCAACTTTGGAACAAATCCCAGCACCAGTTACGAGCTGACGAGTTCCAAATTCCCCCTTCTTCATGAATACTTTTTCGTTACCTGCAAGGCTTTCGAGACGAAATATGACCCAAAATAAACTTATAAAGTATGAATTGTCTAATAGAAACACACCAATTTTTATCAAGTTGGACTACTAACCTTAATATTTCCTTAAAAGAGAAATATAATAATTCATGGATAGACAAAAAAGAGGTAGGATACTTTGGGTTCATTCCAAAAGAATCTACTGCTATATTCCTTGGCACATTTCCCGTTCCCGAAATAGAAACAAATGGCTTCTTCTATCATAGTAGTGTAAATAACTTCTGGAAAATCATTGCAGAAATTTCTAAAGCTGATTTAACTAGCATTGACAATAAGCTAAAATGGTTACATTCTAGAAAAATTGGAATAACTGACATATTATGTAAAGCACAAAGAACAGATGAAAAATGTATTAGCCGAGCAGATAAAGACCTAAATGCTATTTGTTTTAATAACATTGCAAATCTTTTAGATGACTACCCTAGTATCATGGATATTTTTCTTACAAGTGGAGGACCAACAAGCAAAAGTTTATCTGGAAAATCAGCTGGTGGTTGGTTAGGTTTACATTTACGAGAAGCCACTGGTAAAAGTTTAAAAAAGATTTCAAAAGAGGGAGCAACATTAAAGATTCAATTACAGCCGAATGGTAGAGAAATTAATTTACATTTTCTAATTACACCTGCACCCCAAGATAATCAATTAGGTAAATTTTTACGTGATAATATTAATGCTAGAAATCAATTAGACAATTCTAATTTGTTTCCTGATTATACAGATAGAAAAGAAAAATATAAGTTAATACAATGGGCAGTTACTTTATCAAAAATTAAAGATGCTGTATCTCAAAACATAGTATCAGATCTACAGAAAATAAACTTAAAACAACTTTTAATGGAACGACAACAATAAGCCCAGCACCCAACAGCGGTAGCCGTTGCACAACTTCTCTCTTCTCTTGATTTTACTAGATTTTGCTAAATTTTGGCTTTATTTAAGGCTTTCTGAGGGAAGGTCTCTTTTGTTCAGGGTTTTAATCTTGCTTTT
>JBKBRQ010000328.1:0-2062 GCA_046292055.1 Spirosomataceae bacterium
ATTTCCATCATTTCTCTTCTCATTCAAGTAGGCACACAACTTGAAGAGAAATTCAATAAAAATAGTAAAGGTATTGATATGGTTGTCGGTGCCAAAGGAAGCCCCCTGCAACTCATCTTGTCCAGTGTTTTTCAAATTGACTCCCCAACAGGGAATATCAAATTAGCGGAAGCACAACAATTGGCGCGCAACCCAATGGTCAAAAAATGGATTCCCTTGGCGATGGGCGATAGTTATTTGCAATACCGTATTGTCGGAACAACTCCTGCATATATCAAGCATTTTGAGGCTACATTTGGGCAAGGACAGATTTTCCAGTCGCCTATGGAGGTCGTACTTGGTGCACAAGTTGCTGCACAAACGGGTTTAAAAATTGGCGGTACTTTTGCCAGTTCACACGGGCTAGATGGCGAAGGCGAAGCACACGGCGAACATCCATTCAAAGTGACAGGTATTCTAGCACCCAGCAATTCTGTTCTTGATAACCTCGTGATTACGTCTTTAGAAAGTGTTTGGGAAGTACATGGCGAACATAGCGAAGCCTCTTCTGAAACACCCAAAGAAATCACTGCTGCGTTGGTTCAATTTCGTTCTCCGATGGGTCTCATGACCTTACCGAGAAATATAAATGCCAATACAACCATGCAAGCTGCTCTACCCGCCATTGAGGTCAATCGTTTGTTCGAACTATTGGGAATTGGAATCACCACGCTGCAATATTTGGCTTGGGCAATCATGTTTATCTCAGGAATTAGTGTGTTTATCACCTTGTATAATTCCTTGAAAGAGCGGAAATACGAGTTGGCTTTGCTGCTTTCATTAGGAGCAACCCGCACTAAATTATTCCTTACACTACTTTTTGAAGGATTATTTCTGGTAGGAGTCGGTGCACTTCTCGGTTTGGCGGTTAGTCGGGTAGGTATTGCCTTTATTTCGGGTTCCATTTCGAATAGCTTGCGTATGCAAATTGATAATTGGCAGCTACTTCCTGCTGAAATCACGCTGGTTTTGGCAGCTATATTCCTTGGTATTTTAGCTTCTGCCATTCCTTCGATTGGAATTTATAAACTTGATATTTCCAAGACTCTTGCAGATGATTGATAAATTCAGTCTATATTTGATACATAACAACGAACCAATTAATCCATTAAACAATGAATAAGCCCCTTTTTCTATACTTTTTCATCGCTTTTTTTGCTTGCACAACCGTTCAATCCATTGCGCAAACGCCGCGAAAAATCACGTGGGATACACTTCGTGATGTTACATTCAAGAAAAAATGGAATGCCAACGAAGGCATGTTTATCCTTGAACCTCAATTTGGAGAGAAAGTAAAGGAACTCAACAGCAAAGAAATTGTCTTAACGGGCTACATGATTCCCGTGGATATTGACGCAAACTATTATGTATTGTCTGCGAACCCGTTTGCTTCGTGCTTTTTTTGTGGACAAGCTGGCCCTGAATCCGTGGTATCTGTCAAATTTAAGAGCCTTTCCAAGCGTTTTAATACAGATGACCGCGTGTCTATCAAAGGGAAGTTCCGTTTGAACGCAAGCGATATCAACGACCTAAATTACATCATTGACGCTGCTGAAGTAGCGCCTTAATTCAGAAAAAAATGACAAAAAACGTGCCTAGAAAATTTCTTTTCCTTTTCCTCTTTACGTTCGGATTTACTGCCGTTGGTATTGCTCAATATCAATCTAACTGGGCAGTTGGCTTGCGTATTGGAGAACCGCTTGGACTGAATATCCGCAAATACTACGAAGGCGGAGGCAAAGCCTTTGATGTCAATATTGGTACGTATGGATTTCTCTACGGAAAACGGAAAGAATACTGGAAAGGCGAATATAAGTCTGCTGGACTGATGATTCAAGGAATAAAATCTTGGCATCATTCTGTGTTGAACAACGAGAATTTCCATGTGTATTATGGTTTTGGTGGTCAATTAAACCAGCGCAATTATTTCCCGGACAGCCGAATCGGGCAAAGAGACGATAACGAGCGGAAACTTTCGTTAGGGCCCGCCGTCGCAACTGGTTTTGAAGTCCGCTTGCCCAAT
>JBKBRQ010000329.1:0-1998 GCA_046292055.1 Spirosomataceae bacterium
TTATTGGGTGCTTTTTTACTGACGAGCGCGGACATTCTTGCGCGAACAGTCGTCGTTCCTGCTGAACTCCCCATCGGGATTGTCACAGCTATTTTAGGGACACCCCTATTTTTTGGTCAATTAATCAGGTTTCAAAAATCACAGACGATATGATTCAAATGGAGCAAATACAGGTGGAATGGAAGCAGCAACGCGTACTTCAAGCTATTTCTCTCAACATTCATGCAGGATTTCATTACGGATTTTTAGGGCCCAATGGAGCTGGGAAATCTACTTTACTCAAAATCTTGTGCGGTGACATTCAACCCAACCAAGGAGACGTCAATTGGTTTGGGCGTTCACTCAAGCAATGGAAAAGCAGCGAAATAGCTAAACGACGCGCCATTCTCCCTCAAAAAACAGACGTAGGATTGCCTTTTTCAGGTGCTGAAATTCTGGAAATGGGAAGATACCCCCATTTTGATTTCCAACCAACTGCCAAAGATAAAGCCATTCTTGCCTTTGTAGCAGAATGGATGGAACTAACACCTTTGCTCAAAAAACCGTATCAGACATTATCAGGTGGAGAACAACAACGGCTGCTTCTGGGCAAAGCGATTTGTCAACTTTTGGAAGAACCCTCTCTGGATTATTTGGAAGGCAAAGTGCTACTTCTTGATGAACCTACCAATAACCTAGACTTATTTCATCAAATTCATAGCTTGAATCTGCTGGAAGTATGTCAGAAAAAAGGATTGACGATTTTAACCATTTTCCACGATTTGAATCTAGCTAGTCGGTATTGTCAACAGCTCATTTTGTTGAAAGACGGGCAAATGCAAGCCTATGGAACGCCTGCTTCCGTGCTGACGACAGAACAGATTTTTACTACTTTTCGGGTAGATGCGGACGTCGATTCATCCGGTATCCATCCACATATATTTATTCCAACTATACATACTACTTATCAATGGAAACACAAATGCCAACCCTCCGCTCTCGTTTTGAAATCTTAATGCAAGAGCAACCCAAATTACGACTCCGCGATGCAGCCCATTCGTTGCAATCGACTGAAGCTGAACTTGTTGAAGCTCAAGTTACGGGCAAAGCCGTACGTTTACAAGCGGATTTTCAAGGAATCCTTCATGCAGTACCATCACTCGGAAAAGTCATGGCACTAACACGAAATGAAGCTGTCGTACATGAACGAAAAGGGCCCTATCAAGATGTTTCTTTTTCTGGACACGTTGGACTTGTTTTGGGAGAAGACATTGATTTACGCCTTTTCTTACATACATGGGCGTATGCTTTTGCTGTTGAAGACGACAAAAATACGAGTTTGCAGTTTTTTGATGCACATGGTGTAGCTGTACATAAGATTTTTTTACAACCCACAAGCAACCAGGCAGCCTTTGATGCTTTGGTGGGGCAGTTCCAAGAAGAAAACCCGATTCCTCTTCAGATTTTACCACCGAAAGAGAAAAATGCAGAAATAGCAGATACAGAAATAGACGTTTTGGCTTTTCAAGAAGCTTGGAAAAATCTGCAAGATACCCACGATTTTTTTCCTTTATTACGCAAATTCAAACTAACGCGCACACAGGCACTTCGACTCGCACCGGCAGATTTTGTGGTGCCAATATCCATAGAAGATCTAAGCCGCGTCATGGAAAAAGCCATTGAACAACAAGTAGAAATCATGGTATTTGTTGGCAATGCTGGGTGTATCCAAATTCATACGGGAGCAATTCATTCTTGGAAACCCATGGGGCCCTGGCTAAATGTATTAGACCCTGACTTCAATTTACATGTACGTTCCGACTTGGTGGCGAGTGCTTTTTTGGTCAAAAAACCAACAGCAGATGGTATTGTGACCAGTTTGGAACTATTTGATGCCAACGGAGAACAACTTGTTCAATTTTTTGGCAAAAGAAAACCCGGAAAACCGGAACTACCCGCTTGGCGTAGTCTTCTTCAATCGTTTCTATGAGTGTATTCAGGTCTGCCAATGGCAGACTT
>JBKBRQ010000330.1:0-1994 GCA_046292055.1 Spirosomataceae bacterium
AGCCAACTAAATCTTTTTAATGTACTTCCAGGTTGATACCAGCTGTTGTCATAATCAGCTAAATTTGTTTGAAGTCGATGCATGATTGATACGGTTGATTAATTGACTGCTCAACTCGCGACCTTCTACAAGGCGCGGTGAAAGAAATTGACGTGTGTTTTCAAATTGTTTTTGGTAACTTCCTATATCTCCTTTCTCAATAATATTCGCCCATTCGTGAACAGCCGTATGAAAAGCCAAATCATCTTGACGGATACTTTTGTCAAATAAGGCAGTTTCTAACGTTTCGTTTAGCAATTCGTCATTCATGAATAAATATTCTGCCATACCTACGCGAAGCCGAAAAGGAGGTGTTTGACAAATTAAACTTTTGTATGGATTGGTTCCTAGATTTTTCCAAGCAACGACCATACTCAATAAACTCAAATGTGAGTTGGGTAAATGTTTTATCGTCGGATTTAAGCTGTACTCACTCATCCATTGGTCTTCTAACATTAATTGACCCGAAAAATCTCTGAAAACAATGTCTCTCGCTTCCAAAATCTCTTTCTTAAATGCCGAAATCTGCTCACTAATCATTTGCCCAAAGAGTTGGTGCTCACTTTGCGCATACACACGAATGTCTTTTTTTGCCTCCGGGTTCAATAAAGCAAGACCAGAATACACATGATGTTTATAACTATATATCCGAAGTGTCATCAGTAACTTTACGCTATCCAATCCGTTGGGCTGCGTTGGACTTTCCCAAGGATATACTCCTCTGTGCATGAAAGCCGTTCCGATACTTTCAAAGCCAATGTGCGTAATAGCTTGAATATCCGCCATCATTTTGTCATGTTCTACATAATTCTCCAGTTCAATCACATCTGAACCGATGGCTTGAATGATTTTTGTCGCTTGATTTAATGCATTGGAATCTGTACATCTATGGACAATTTGGACTATTTTTTGTCCAATTGGATTTACGTTTGGACCATGCAATGAGTGCAAGGTAATGATATGTACATCTTTGGGTAAATATTTCTCGAATGCTGCAATTTCAGGCGCTTTTACAGATGTTTGTCCCGCCACAATTGCTCCAAACTTCGTGGAAGGCCCATAAGCAGCGACCACTTCATGGATTCGGGAGGTCTCGACAGAGTACAAGATGAAGTCACAAAGTCTCGAAACTTCAACACCCGAAGATGTAATTCGTACATTTGAGTAGTCCTGAAACTCTTCTGTAAGCGCTTCTCTGTTCTCTTCTTTGTCACATCCAATTATTTCAAAACCTTGGTCTGCCCATGTTTTAGCAAATAATTTGCCCATATCGCCCAATCCGATAATTCCTATTTTCATTATTTTTTAACCAATCAATGCACATTTAACTTTCCTGCAAATCAAATCAATTTTGTTTTCAATTGGTTGATTTTAACGGAAAAATACAAAAAAGCCGACTGAATTTCTCATCCAGTCGGCTTTCTCTTACACAAATCTATCCTTATGGATGCTCGATTTGTAATTTCTCAGAAAATTTATGATATAAACGTTTTTGTTTGTCGTCAAGATCTACTTTTTTTCCTTGAATGAACGCATGGCTTACTTTATTGGTACGCATGTCCAAAATATCTCCGGCAGAGATAACGATGGTTGCATCTTTTCCAACTTCTAGTGTACCTACTCTATCTGCAATTCCCAAAATTTTGGCATTGTTTTCCGTAATCATTTGTAGGGCTTGCTCCGGTGTTAGTCCGTGTGCTGCGGCTGTTCCTGCAACAAACGGCAAATTTCGTGTACGCCAATACGAAGCATTGTAGAACATACCGACCAAAATGCCTTGATTCATCAAATCTGAAGGTAATTTGTACGGATTCCAAACGTCGTCATCTGTTTTATTGGGCAAACGATGTGTACCTGAAAGTAAGACAGGAATGTTCTTTTCTTTAATCAATGGAATCGCCAAATCCGGGCTTTCAACACCAACCAAGACCAACTTTTTAACACCTTGCTGCTCT
>JBKBRQ010000331.1:0-1969 GCA_046292055.1 Spirosomataceae bacterium
GCCCCACCAAGAGTTGACGAGCGAAGGGCGATTTTCTTTTTTGCCAACCCCGTCTTTCCATTGATACGTATCGGCAAAGCAACCACCGGGCCAGCGGAGATTAGGCACTTTTAATGCTTTGAGCGCCTCAATCATGTCATTTCTTACGCCGTCTGTGTGTGGAATTTTTGTTTGATTTTCACCAACATAGATTCCATCATAAATACACCGGCCAAGATGTTCGGCAAAATGACCGTAAATGTGCTTGTTGATTTGTACTTTGGATTGGTCGGTGTGTAAAATAAAATTGGTTTGGGCAGAAAGGTTAGGCATGGTTGCACAACCCCAAAGGAACACGCCCAAAGACGCTTTTCGTAGGTAATTCATTTTTTTAGGTTTGGTTGAAGACTAAAATTAGTGTACTTTCTTGATTTTACAAAGTGGAAGTGTTGGAAAGCAAGAAAGAATAGATGAGGCGTCCTACTCTGTTTGTTGGCTACGTGCAGAATGGAAAGTGAAATTTGTGCAGAAAGAAGCAATGCCAGATGTTTCAGGCTAGTTCTTTTAAAACAGCATTTAGAATGAACCGTTTAATAAAAAAGACTTGTGGGAAAGATGAATAGAAGATATGTTTGGGGAATTGGTTGGGTGATTTTGGATATTAAACGAATTACGTTTGGACTAATTTATAATTTTACCTAATTTGTACAAGTGTAGAGATTGAAAAGTGAAAAAGAATGTGTTCCCAAATAACATAAGACTTTTTATATACAAATTGTATTCAAAAGGTTTAAACAGTCATGAGAATAGTTTAGGGCACGAAAAAATATATGGCAGATAAGTGATACTTTAAATTTGAAAAGTAGGAATAAATATAAGAAGTACAACTGCATGGACGACCCCTCTTTCGCTTATTCGAGGGCTATATGAGACTTTTGATAAACCGTAAAAACCGAGATTTCAGTGATGAGGACATTAATTTAAAAACAAGCACTTACTATAATTGGAGAAACCCAGATGGCAATTACGAAGATGTCGCAGGTTTTTGTAAGGCTGAAACAATGGAAGAAACAGCCAAACTAAATTATGTACTAACTCTAGGCAGATATGTTGGCTTGGCTGATGAAGAGGATGATTTTGATTTTGCAGAACGCTTTACTTCTTTGAAAACCGAATTGGAAAAACAAATTGCTGAAAAGGCAGATTTGAATAATAAGATTGCTGAAAATTTAGCCCCAATTAAATTAACACCAACTATTTAAAGCTATGGAAAACGAATGAAGCAAAAATGGTTTATCTGTTTTTGAACAAATAAACCATTTAGGTGAAAATGGTAATGCATATTGGATGGCAAGGCAATTACCCTAAATATTGGAGTTTGCTGATTTCAGAAACTTTTCTTCCGTTAATACCAAAGTTATTATTGCTAGTAAAATAGTGGGCAGCCTATCGGCAACCACCTCGTTGAGTTCAACGAGGTGGTTGCTGTTGGTTCGGGAGCAACACATACTTACCTAAGATATAAACTGAGTCGTTACGCCTGTTACCTTATTGTACAAAATGCCGACCCAAGCAAAGAAGTGGTGGCATTGGGGCAGCAGACCTATTTTGAGATACAAACTCGATTGCAAAAAATACTATGAAAATTAAATTTTAAACGTAATATAATGTCAATATTATTCAATAATAAATATAGAGTTCCTACTGCACGTTTGCAAAATTGGAATTATGCAAATGAGGCAATGTATTTTATAACCATTTGTGCCAAAAACAGAGAAAATTATTTTGGTAAAATTATTTTAGAGACGCAATCCGTAGAGACGCAATGCATAGAGACGCAATGCATTGCGTCTCTACAACCCACCGCAATTGGACAAATTGCTCATTCAGAATGGTATAAAACGATTGAATTACGACCCGATATGAATTTAGAATTAGGGGAATTTGTGGTAATGCCCAATCATATACACGGCATTGTTATTATTGGTGC
>JBKBRQ010000332.1:0-1963 GCA_046292055.1 Spirosomataceae bacterium
AGCGGGTTGAGCCACAAAATTGGGAAAACTGCAAACATTGGAAAATTCACGATGGAAAATTTCTGTTGTTGAGCCAGCCGTCGGTGGAACTATCCAAGACCATTCTGCCTGAACTATTCGGTTATTTTTTTCTTCTGTTTCCACAAATTTCATAAACTGCTCGGCAGCGGTATGTGGGTCAACGAGTATGACACCCGCTTTTTCAAAGGAGTGAAGAACGGCAATGTTCAGCTCCAGAAGTGCTTTGTCTTTCCAGAGTGTTTTGTTTTTATTCGTATCTAAACCCATTAATTCAGCTACGTTCGGGAGTTGGTTATACCGTTGGGTATCCCCGAAGTTTCGCGTTGCGATTTCACTCAACATATACCAGCCATTAAAGGGGGCAAACGGAAAAGTGAGTCCGCCGATAGAAAGTGTTAAATTGGAGATGACAGGAACAGCGTACCATTGTAACCCCAAAGATGTCCAATTGTCCTGTGTTGGGTGTTCGATTGGAACATGAAGTTGGCAATCCGCTGGAATTTCAAACCAGACGGGTGGTTCCTCAAATTGTTGAATGACGAGTGGTAAAACATCAAATCTTGTTCCTTTTCCTTGCCAACCGAGCGATTGACAAAACGCCGTGAACTCAACCTCCATCGGGTCGCCAACAATTCCTTCTGTTGTTTGGTATCCTGCATACCGTACCAATTGACGGTTCAGAATACGTAGTCCAGATTCAACGGAAAAAACAGTAGCAAGGGAGCGAATTTTCCCTTTATTTGTCGCAAAACGAAGATGTTCACACAAGGCTTGGAATGCTTCGTCAACGGTTCGGATATAGCGTACATCCTTGATTTGCAAGGATTTCCAAAAATATCTACCAATGCAACGGGTACTATTTCGCCAAGCCAGTTTGGCACCGTACGCAAGTTCTTCTGTCGTTAATTCATATTTTCCAGTTGCTTGAATGTCTGATTTTACCTGCTGCCAACGGGAATCAAAACCGGGTAATTGATTTTCTTTGTAAAATATATCCAAAAAGGCATGAGCCGCCTGTTCCATTTCTTGGTATGTATTCATTGAGTCCACGTACATCTATTTATGTGCTTGTCGATATAACCTGATTTTGATGTAAATTGTCCGGAAATCCACTAAATTAATCCATAAGTCTTATCAATGACCCCGAGAGCAGCGAAGAGGAATCACGATTTATTTCAAGAAGATTCTTTCTTTTTTCTCCGACTAGGCACAGGAATCACCTCCGGATTGACCTCCAAATACGGCCCATCAATCAAATCAATGCAGTAGGGAATGGCTGGAAAAACAGCTTTGAGACAAGTTCGTATGGCGGCAGGTTTACCTGGAAGATTGATAATCAGGGAGTTTTTCCGAATACCGGCTGTTTGTCTGGAGAGAATAGCTGTTGGGACTTCCTCGAAACTTACTTTGCGCATGAGTTCACCGAAACCAGGCATCCTTTTTTCACAGACGGCTTCGGTTGCTTCTGGGGTGACATCGCGAAGCGCGGGGCCTGTCCCACCTGTAGTTACGATAAGTCCGCAGCGATGTTCATCTGCCATCTCGCGCAAATATTGCTCGATAAGAGGTTGCTCGTCAGGAATTACGTAGTAAACAGCTTCAAATGGCGTGATTAAAAACTCCTTGAGTGTTTCCAAAATGTACTGTCCTGAAATATCCTCATAAATTTGGGCGCTTGCTCTATCTGATACTGTTAAAATACCAATTTTTACTTCCATAATTTTATATTTTAGCCAAACATTGTTTAAATAATTTTTCGTAACCTTCTCGCTTTAAATCTCTACCTATCAATACAATACGTGAATTTCGGGGTTCCTCTTTGTGCCAATCTCTGCCATCTTCCCAAACAAGTTGTGTACCAACAGATTGTAAAATGACTTGTTTTTCTTTGTCCTGAACAGCCAAAATACCTTTCATTCTATACACGCCTTTTGCCTGAAAA
>JBKBRQ010000333.1:0-1944 GCA_046292055.1 Spirosomataceae bacterium
GTACCTCTGTCGGAAAACCAGAAAGAATGAAGTCAATTCGTTCACTCGTCCTTGGAGACACAGAACAAAAAATTGTGGTACTCTCCGCTTTATCTGGTACAACCAATAGTTTATTAGAAATCGGTGCGCTATTCACTGCCAATGAAGATGCAAACGCCAACGAGAAAATCGACGCATTACAAAATCATTACGATGCGTTTATCCGTGAACTTTTTGAGACCGCAGAAGGACTCCGAAAAGGACAAGAAATCATTGAAAATGAATTTCAATTTATTCGCTCTTTAGGAACGATTAAACCCTTCACACTCAAACAAGACAAAGAACTTGTGGCTGAGGGAGAATTGCTTTCTACCCAACTTTTTGCTGCCTATTTACAAGAAAAAGGAGATGCCGCAGTTTTACTTCCTGCCCTCGACTTTATGCGTATTGATGCAGACAATGAGCCTGACTTTCAAGCGATTAAATCAAATATTGCCTCTCTTTTAGCACCCCAACAAGATAAACAAATCATTGTCACACAAGGATTCATTTGTAGAAATCCACGCAATGAAATAGATAACCTAAAACGAGGTGGTTCAGATTACACAGCGTCGCTTATTGGCGGAGCTGTAGAAGCTGAAGAAATTCAGATTTGGACAGATATTGACGGGATGCACAACAACGACCCGCGCATTGTTAAAAGGACTTTTCCCGTTCGTGAGCTAACGTTTGAAGAAGCGGCAGAACTCGCCTATTTTGGTGCGAAAATTTTGCATCCGAGCACCATTACACCCGCAAAAATGGCAGGTGTACCCGTCCGACTAAAAAATACGATGGATCCGTCAGCGCCTGGTACATTGATTACTGCCAACCAAACAACCTCCGCAGAAATCAAGGCGATTGCCGCAAAAGATGGCATTACAGCTATTTACATTCATTCTACTCGTATGCTGAATGCCTTTGGATTCCTTCGAAAAGTGTTTGATATCTTCGAGAAATTCAAAACACCTGTAGATATGATTACCACCTCTGAGGTCTCTGTTGCCGTAACCATCGATAACTCCGACAATCTAGAGCAAATCATGGAGGCATTGAGCCAAATTGCAGATTTGGAAGAAAATGATAAAAATCAATCCATCATTTGCATTGTTGGTAATTTTATGGCAGACAAAGCTGGTATTGCTATCAAAGTTTTGGAGGCATTGAAAGAAATTCCGATTCGCATGATTTCGTATGGTGCGTCAGAGCATAATATTTCTATCTTGGTTGATACGAAAGATAAAAATGCAGCCCTTGAAGCCCTAAACGAAGGACTTTTCACTTTTGAACAAAAATAAGCATGTTACAGCTACCATTCATACGCGAAAACAGAGAACGTACTATCCAAGGATTAGAAAAAAAGTACGTAAAAGAAGCGGCGACTTTAGTTGATACGCTTTTGGATACAGACCAACAACGTAGAGATACCCAAGCACAATTGGACCAACTTCTCGCGCAAGCCAATTCACTTGCCAAGGAAATTGGCGGTTTGATGAAAGCAGGTAAAAAAGAGGAAGCAGAAGCGGCAAAATCTCAAACGGCGGCTATCAAAGTGCAAACCAAAGAATTAGAAGAACAGTTACGCCATCTCGAAGAATCTCTTCAAGCTCAACTTGTTCTTTTACCGAATCTACCGCATGAGAGTGTCCCGCAAGGTCGCACAGCAGACGAAAACGAAACCACATTTACTGCCGGAGAAATTCCTGCACTTGGTGAAGGGGCACTACCGCATTGGGAACTTATCAAAAAATACGACATTATTGATTTTGATTTAGGGAACAAAATTACAGGCGCGGGTTTTCCTGTTTACAAAAAGAAAGGAGCGAAAATCCAACGCGCATTGATTCATTTTTTCCTAGACGAGGCCGAAAAAGCAGGATACAACGAGATTCAACCACCGATTCTCATCAATGCTGCGTCAGGTTT
>JBKBRQ010000334.1:0-1932 GCA_046292055.1 Spirosomataceae bacterium
TTGCACCCAAACTTTTCCATTCCTAAATTTTCCACATGCTGACTATCAATAATCTCTCTTTTTACTTCGGTGGCCGTGCTATCTTTGAAGACGCAAATTTGCAGGTAAAACCCAAAGACAAAATCGGATTAATTGGTCTCAATGGGAAAGGAAAATCAACCCTACTCAAAATTATAGTCGGTGAATACCAACCCGACGCCGGGAATGTATCCAAAGCCGGAGATTGTACCATCGGATTCCTAAACCAAGATCTCCTCTCCTACCAAACGGATGACTCCATCCTATCTGTTGCCATGCAGGCATTTGAAAGAGAGATTGAACTCCAACGAAAAATTGAGGATGTTCTCCATCAAATGGATACCAACTACCACGATGACCTCGTCCACGAATTAGGAAAATATCAATCTGAATTTGACCACCTCAACGGATATTCCATCCAAGCTAAAGCAGAAGAAATTCTCGAAGGTCTTGGGTTCAAAACAGCTGATCTGAGTAAACCACTTCGCCAATTCTCTGGTGGCTGGCGTATGCGCGTCATGCTCGCCAAATTGCTTCTTCAAAAACCTGCGTTGCTTCTCTTAGATGAGCCTACCAACCACCTTGATTTGCCTTCTATCCAATGGGTTGAAAAATACATTTCTTCTTATGAAAATGCCGTCATAGTGGTTTCTCATGACCGCGCTTTTCTCGACAATGTTTGTACAAGTATCGTAGAAGTCGCCAACGCAAAACTCAATTACTATGCAGGAAATTATTCCTTCTTTGTAGAAGAAAAAGCATTGCGAAGCGAAATCCAGAAAAATGCATTTGAAAATCAACAAGCACAAATCAAACAAACCGAACGTTTCATCGAACGTTTCAAGGCAAAAGCTACCAAAGCACGCCAAGTACAGTCGCGCGTAAAGGCATTGGACAGAATGGAATTAATCGACGACGTGATTGATGAAACAGCCAAAGTCCATTTCAAATTCAAGTTTGGGCAACAACCCGGCAGAAATGTGTTCTCTCTTGAAAACACCTCCAAAGCATACGGCGAAAAAGTCATCCTGAAAAATACAAATGCAACCATCGAGCGTGGAGACAAAATTGTCCTGATTGGTGCAAACGGGAAAGGAAAATCAACCTTGCTCCGCATTATTTCGGGAGATGAATCCATTCAAGGAGAAAGAAAGCTTGGGCATAATGTCCGCTTTTCATTTTATGCCCAACACCAACTCGAATCTCTTCATCTTGAAGAAACGCTTCTCGATGAACTTAAATACGCTGATTCAACTAAATCTGAAACAGAATTACGTTCTGTACTCGGCTGTTTCCTTTTTGGAGGGGAAGATGTTTTCAAAAAAATAAAAGTATTGTCCGGTGGAGAAAAATCCCGGGTGGCACTTGCCAAAATTCTCATCTCTGAAGCAAATTTCCTCCTGCTTGATGAGCCCACCAACCACCTAGACATGCAGTCTGTCAATATTCTTATCCAAGCACTTGACCAATACGAGGGTACGTATGTCATCGTATCGCACGACAGACACTTCATTAGTCGAGTTTCGAATAAAGTCTGGTACATTGAAGACGAAGAAATCAAACAATATCCAGGCAGTTATGATGAGTTTATTGTGTGGATGGAGGACAACGGAAAGACGTTGGATGAACATGCGCCGAGTAAAAAGTCCACTCCAAAAACACAACCTGTAGTCGCTGCACCCGCTCCCGTCAAACCAAAAAATAACAGCAATACAAAAAAATTAGAAAAAGAAATTGCTCTCCTCGAAGAAGAAATTGAAGGGTTAGAACAGAAAAAAACAGCAACGGAAGCGCAATTGGCACTACCTGAGGTTTTCGAAAACTTACAGAAACTTCAGGAAGTCAATCAAATTTATGCGGATATTCAAGCAAAATTGGCTGAAAAAAATAATCTTTGGGAAGAAAAAATGATGC
>JBKBRQ010000335.1:0-1917 GCA_046292055.1 Spirosomataceae bacterium
GTGGAATCCAATAGCGACCGTTTCAGTGCAATAGGTGCCTGGAATTACTCCATCCCGACTGATGCCTCACCTGCAACTGTTGACTGGGACACCTTCCTTCGTAACGCCCCCAAAACGCCCTTTGATGCCAAACAGTTTTTCCGTTGGAGAAATTACAAGGAATATGGCACAGGTGTAGCAGGCGACTTATTTGTTCACCTCATCACAGGTGTGCATCATGTCACGGACTCCATCGGCCCTGAACGAATTTTTGCTTCTGGCGGACTCAGTTACTGGAAAGACGGTAGAAACGTGCCGGATGTCATGGTGGCTATTCTTGATTACCCAAAAACAGCACAACACAGTGACTTCCAAATGGTTTTACGTGTAAATTTTGCCAATGCGGGTACAATCAATAATAATACACGCATTATTGGTACAGAAGGTCAAATCGATTTGTCTGGAAATGGCGTTGTTTTGAGTAAAAAGAAACTTCCCAAAGCACCCGGCTACAGCGGCTATGACAGTTACTTCACGTTTTCGGATGAGCAGCAAGCAGAATTTAAGAAATCCTATGATGCACAATATTCAGAAGCAGATAGAAAGGGAGAGCCTGTCAAGGAAATCAAATTCACGCCACCCGTTGGTGATGATGAGCATAAAAATCACTTCGCTGACTTTTTCGCAAATGTCCGTGCAGGTAGCCAAAAAACAATCGAAGACCCGATTGTGGGCTTCCGAGCAGCAGCACCTGTTTTGGCTTGTAATGATAGCTACTTCCAGAAAAAACCTATCGGTTGGAACCCAACAGACATGAAGTTGAAAAAATAAGATTCATCCATTTTTCTTCAAAAAAGACTCCCAAGACGGGAGTCTTTTTGGTTTCCTACCATTTTATTAAGATAAAACTACTAAATTCGCAGTTCATAAAATGGTAAAAAAATGACACAATTCATGTACATCACTTGGGATGTCAGCCCAGTTATTTTTAAAATAGGTGGTTTCGAGCTACGTTGGTACGGCTTGCTTTTTGCTGCTGGATTTGTACTTGGTTACCAAATCCTTGCACGTATTTTCAAATTAGAAAAACAAAAAGAAGAAGCCCTTGACTCCCTCCTATTGACCATGATTATCTCGACCGTACTCGGTGCGCGTATCGGTCATTATGTTTTTTATGAAGGCTACCGTTTTACTGATGCGCCCATTCAATTTATCATTGATATGCTCGTACCACCCTATGCCGGACTTGCCAGCCACGGCGCGAGTATTGGTATTCTAATCGGATTATACATCTATACAAAAAAGCAAAAAGCAACGTATTTATGGGTAACAGACCGCGTAGTAATTGCAGCAGCGTTAGGTGGCGCTTCTATTCGCTTCGGGAACTTAATGAATTCTGAAATCGTCGGGAAAGCAACCGATGTCTCTTGGGCTTTTTTATTCAAACAGAACATGGAGTTTGAACAAGTCCCACGTCACGCCGCCCAATTATACGAAGCACTCAGCTGCTTGGTTCTATTTGGTATCTTGCTTGCCTTGTACAATAAATGGAAAGAAAAAGCGCCTGCGGGTGCATTAACAGGACTATTCTTTACTTGGATTTTTACCCTCCGTTTCTTCTACGAATTTCTAAAAGAAAACCAAGAAGATTTTGAAAATGCCATGACGCTCAACATGGGGCAAATCCTCAGTATTCCACTCGTCATTTTCGGTTTGTATTTACTTTATCGCTCTTTGTTAAGCAACAAACCCTTAACGATATAATTCCAAAAGGTACTTTTCTGAACGTAGAAAAGTACCTTTTTTACGTATATTCTAAATAGTATGCTTGCATAATATTAACAAATGATTAAATTTGTTTTTCCTAGACGAGGAAAAACCTTATAAACAAGTACTTAGCAAGCAAAAGGCGAAAAACGGAACTACCTGTTATGAAGA
>JBKBRQ010000336.1:0-1914 GCA_046292055.1 Spirosomataceae bacterium
GAACCCGCTGCCGAACCACGCCCAGGTCCCACAGAAACATCCATTTTTCTGGCTTCAGCGATAAAATCTTGTACAATCAAGAAGTAACCTGGATAACCCGAATTGGAAATGGTTAGTAATTCAAAATCCAATCGTTCTTGAATCGACTCCGTGATTTCGCCATAACGTCGCTTTGCTCCTTCCATCGTAAGGTGTCGCAAATAGGCATTTTCACCTCGAACTCCGCCATCAACTTCATCTTCTGCCACCACAAATTCTTGTGGAATGTCGTATTTAGGCAACAGTACGTCACGGTACAAGGAGTAAATTTCAACTTTATCTACAATTTCTTGAATGTTGATAATCGCATCAGGCAAATCGGCAAAGAGTTTTTTCATTTCCTCACCTGACTTATAATAATATTCCTGATTTGGCAATCCATAACGATAGCCTCGCCCTCTACCAATGGGCGTAGCTTGTTTTTCACCATCTTTTACACACAACAAAATATCGTGTGCATTGGCATCTTCTTTATTTAAATAATAGGTATTGTTGGTGGCAATAAGCTTGACTTGATGTTTTTTAGAGAATTCAATGAGTGTTTTATTCACCCTATTTTCATCTTCTTGATTGTGGCGCATGATTTCGAGATACAAATCGTCTCCAAATTGTGCTTTCCACCAAAGCAATGCATCCTCTGCTTGGTTCTCCCCTACATTCAGAATTTTACTTGGAATTTCTCCGTATAAATTTCCAGACAACACCATAATGTCTTCTTTGTACTGTTCGACTATAGTTCTGTCAATTCTTGGGACATAATAAAAACCAGCGGTGTAAGCAATAGAAGCCATTTTGGCAAGATTGTGATAGCCTTTTTTATTCTTCGCTAATAAAACTACTTGATAGCCGTTGTCTTTTTTGGTTTTATCCAAATGATTATCACAGATATTAAATTCACAACCTACAATGGGTTTTATCTCAGTTTCAGTAGGCTCTTCTCCACTTTCTACCAATGCTTTGTTTTTTGCCGATGCCGATTTGTTGTGATTCATAACAGCGCTCACAAAATGGAAAGCACCCATCATATTACCCGTATCCGTCATGGCTATTGCAGGAAACTTATTTTTGGCCGTAGCCGCCACCAAACCGCCAATCGCAATGGTGGATTGCAAAACAGAAAACTGTGTGTGATTATGCAAATGAGCAAAAGCTGCTGCCGAAAAATCTTTCTTTTCTGTTTCGGTTAAAATTGGTGCATCGGTAACAACGCCTGAGGCTTTAAGTTGTTCCCGAATCGCATCAGAAGCCTTCTTAAGATTGATGTGCTTTAATCCAATTAGCGGAAAAGGGTCTGGATTTTTACTTTGGAATTCCTTGAAGTAAATGGGTTCCACCTCCAACTCTTCTTTGGTAAAAACTTCTTTTCTAATTAATTCTAGAAAACATCTTGTGGTTGCCTCAACGTCGGCAGTAGCGTTGTGTGCTTCTGCAAACGGTTGGTCAAACAAATACTGATGCAACTCGGTAAGCGTCGGTAATTTGAATTTACCTCCTCGACCTCCAGGCAATTTTAGTAAGGAAGCGGTTACTTCTGTACACGTGTCTAGAATCAGCATCTCCCCCATAGGCGAAGCTATACCCAAACGATAGAACTCGCAACCCATAATATTGACATCAAAACCTACATTTTGACCTACAATAAATTTGGCTTTACCTAAAGCTATATTGAACTTCTCTAATACTTCCGCCAATGGAATTCCCTCTTTTTGAGCCAATTCGGTAGAAATTCCGTGGATTCGCTCAGCGTCATAAGGAATATTAAACCCTTCTGGCTGCACCAAATAATCTTGATGCTCCACCAAATTTCCCATATCATCGTGCAACTGCCAAGCGATTTGTATACATCTTGGCCAGTTATCAGTGTCGGATAGAGGT
>JBKBRQ010000337.1:0-1909 GCA_046292055.1 Spirosomataceae bacterium
GCGGTTAGGACACGTCCCTTTCACGGATGAAACCGGGGTTCGATTCCCCGTAGGGTCACATCTCTTGTATGAGAACCACAAAAACCAACCTCAAAAGGGTTGGTTTTGTGCGTTTTAGGGGGTTTCAGCCCACTTTTAGCCATAAAACCAGCTCTGCTCACAAAAAAACAATTTTGCTAACACCTTTTTTTCATTGCTAACAGTATTTTGCGGGCTAGTCATTTAAATCCCAAAATATAATGTTACAGCCAATTTTTAGAAAAAAAAATGCTACATGTGCAGTTCTTTTTACGGAATGCTCTCAAAACAGACCCTCTCAAACTTGCCACAATCTACTGCCAGTTGGCCATCGAAGGAGAGAAACGAGACACACCATTTTCTACCCAAGTAAAAGTCCCACCCGTCTACTGGAATGGTGAACGTGCCACACCAGACTATGCCCTTGCAGACAACGTGAACAGGCAGCTCCTGAACATCCGAAAGGCAATCATGGATATTTTTGACATGCACGCCATTATGCACGCAGGTACAGACATCACCTACGCATTTATTCGGGACCACTACCTCGGAGACGGGCAAATCAAGCAGACCAAAGAAACGCCCAAGTTCACCGAAGCCCTCGCAAGACTGATGGAGTACAAAGAGAACGTCCAGAAAGTCGAGAAAGGCACGCTCAAGAGCTACCGAACCCGCTACCAAGCAGTCATGGCGTATCTCAAAGACTCAAAGCAACAAGACATCCGTATCTCCGAAATCCGCCACGCATTCATCGAAAACTTCAAATCCTACCTCGCAACCCAGCAAAAACCAGACGGTACACAAGCTTTTTGCAAGAACTCCATCAACAAATACATCTCCCTGGTGTCGTCTGTTATAGACTTCGCCATTAAAAAAGAGTGGATACAGTTCAGACCATTGGGTAAAATGAACCTCGCCTACGAAAAACCCAAACCACCCAAGTATCTCACCCCGGAACTCCGGCAGCTCATCTTGTCCAGCGACTTCCCATCGGCAGAAAAAACAAAGGATATCGCCATTTTCCTCATGCACACAGGATTTTCCTACACGGACTACCTTTCGCTCAAAAATGAACATCTACTTGGCAACTGTTTCCGCAAAGCACGAAACAAAACAGGCATATTCTCGATGCCCATTCTGTTGCCAGAGACCAAAAAAATCATTGAGAAATACGGCTGCATAGACAACCTACCACGCCCAGACATGAGCGACTTAAATAAGGAACTAAAATATCTTGGCGACTTAGTGGGCATCAACGAGAAGACAGTCGGATTTAACCTCTCGACGTCCGTGTTCAGAGATACGTTCATCAGCATGATGGAGAATGAGTACATGATCGACGAGCGCACCCTCATGCGGATGTCCGGGCACACCAACCGTCGGCAACTCGACACCTACTCAAACATCTCTCCAGACCGCATGATTTACGAGCTCAAAGAGCGCAACAAGAATTTCAAGCTGGAGATATAACAAAAAAGCCCTCATCGTGTATGAGGGCTTTTTTTAGTTAGTGTAACAATATATTCTTTGATGGTTTCTTCAAACGATTGCCAAAATAGTAAATCATACTCGTTCTGTACAGATACGTCTAGTAGCCCAAACTCTGCTTTTTTTATTTTTGCTAGTTCCAAAGATTGTGCATCTGTTTGAATAAAGAAGCATTCTTTAAATTTGCTATCATTTATTTTGATAGCAACCTCGCAATTAACTCTAGCTTTTTTTCGCTCAATCCAGTCATGGCTGTATAAAATAACGACATCATGCTTGAATACTATCTTCTTCATTTTTTTGTTTTTGTTCTGGTGTAGAAAATTGTTCTTTCGCTTTTGCAAAAAGATAGTTACCTCCTTGCCCAAAGAAAAAAGCACTGATGATAAAGTCAATCGTTTTT
>JBKBRQ010000033.1:0-17553 GCA_046292055.1 Spirosomataceae bacterium
GGACACTCGGTATTGATACACTTATGCGTCGCTTTGATGGACTCATTGACACCAATCCGTTGCATGAAAAGTTGAAATCGTATATTTCTCCGACACATTTACGGCAAAGTTCAGTTCGTCTTAAAGTCGGTGCTGTCAATGTAAATACGGGCGAAATGTTTTACGCCACACCTGTGGAAGAGTTCTTTATGGATTACCTCCGGGCAAGTAGTTCCATCCCGATTATCATGCCGGTGATTCAAATTGGAGGAGACCACAGAATGGCGTTTTCAGATGGTGGAATGCGTGAGGTTGTTCCATTAAAACAAGCAATTTTAGATGGGGCCACTGAAATCTACGCCATTGCAACCCATCCCAAAAAAAGGCAACTCAAGCCGTTTAATTACCGCAGTCTCTTTGGTCTTGTTGAAAGAATCAAGGATATTTCTGTGTATCAATTTGAAAACAGTGATATTGAGTGGGCAGAAAACTACAACGAAAGTCTGGTCGGATTTGGTGGTTTTCATCTGACGAAACGCATTGACTTGACGGTCATTCGTCCGAATGAACCTATTCCGATTCAGTTGACGAACTTCAATACAGAGGACATCAAAGAGACAATCAAAGAGGGATATACGTTTGCTTACACGCAGTTAAAGACCAAGAAATAGGTGGAAATACAATTTAGGTAAATTAGTAGAGATAAAAGACCAAGAAATTCATCTGGAATACATGAAAAAAAGGTATAATCCTGCTTGAAAACTCAGGAGAGGTCATTTTTTATCTATTCTCATGAATAAGACAAATAGCTAGTTTACGTGTTGTGTTGTAACTTTATCTTTTCATCAACAAGCAATCATTTGATTATGAAACCAGATTTTGCTTCTATTCCTTTATTTGGTCAAGTTTACGAATTAAAGACCAACGATATAACCCAGTCTAGCTCATCTATACGAACGGCGGAGGGGATTTCAATCAAGCCGAAATTTACCAAAGAAGACCTAGCAGATGCGAAACATCTCGGTTTTACGGCCGGTATTGCACCGTTTCTTCGTGGCCCATACAGTACCATGTACGTAAAACGCCCTTGGACAATTCGACAATATGCTGGATTTTCCACAGCCGAAGAATCCAATGCTTTCTACAGACGTAATTTGGCGGCAGGTCAAAAAGGACTTTCCGTTGCTTTTGACTTAGCTACGCATCGGGGCTATGATTCAGACCATCCACGTGTGGTAGGTGACGTCGGGAAAGCGGGCGTAGCCATTGATACAGTGGAAGATATGAAAATTCTGTTTGACCAAATTCCTTTGGATCAGATGTCTGTGTCCATGACCATGAACGGTGCGGTTTTGCCCATTATGGCCTTTTTTATTGTCGCAGGAGAAGAACAAGGAGTCCCCTCTCAAAAGTTGACGGGGACGATTCAGAATGATATTTTGAAAGAGTTCATGGTTCGGAATACCTACATTTATCCACCTGCTCCGTCGATGCGTATTATTGGTGATATTTTCGAATATACGTCCAAAAATATGCCTAAATTTAATTCTATTTCCATTTCTGGCTATCACATGCACGAAGCCGGTGCGCCGGCTCATATTGAGCTCGCTTATACGCTTGCCGATGGACTTGAGTACCTCCGGACGGGTATTGCGGCCGGTATGGAAGTAGATGCATTTGCACCTCGGCTTTCTTTCTTTTGGGGAATTGGAATGAACCATTTCATGGAAATTGCCAAAATGCGTGCAGCGCGTGTTTTATGGGCAAAAATTGTGAATCAATTCCATCCCAAAGACGAGAAATCATTAGCTCTTCGTACACATTCGCAAACATCTGGTTGGTCGCTTACAGAGCAAGACCCGTTCAATAATGTGGCTAGAACTTGTATTGAGGCGATGGCGGCGGCACTAGGGCATACGCAATCTTTGCATACCAACTCACTAGATGAAGCCATCGCACTTCCAACGGATTTTTCAGCTCGTATCGCCAGAAATACCCAATTGTATCTTCAACATGAAACGGAAATTTGCCGTGTCGTAGATCCTTGGGGTGGGTCGTACTATGTGGAATACCTGACGAAAGAATTGATGGAAAAAGCGTGGGCGCTCATCGAAGAAGTAGAAGAGTTGGGTGGCATGACGAAAGCGATTGAAGCGGGTGTTCCGAAAATGAGAATCGAGGAAGCAGCAGCAAGAAAACAAGCACGAATTGATGCCGGAAGAGATGTAATTGTAGGGGTAAATAAGTACCAAACTACAGAAGAAACGCCGATTGAATTATTGGAAGTAGATAACCAAGAAGTGCGTATTAAGCAGATGGAACGTCTAGCTTCTATCAAGGCAACCAGAGATGATGTAGCAGTAAAAGCAGCCTTGGAAGCCTTGACGGCGGGTACGACCAATGGTGCAAATTTATTGGAATTGGCTGTGCAAGCAGCTCGTGTTCGTGCAACTTTAGGCGAAATTTCGGATGCTTTGGAAGTAACTTTTGGAAGGCACCAAGCAATAATTCGTTCTATATCAGGTATTTACCAAGCTGAAGTGTCAGACGATGAAAACTTCCAATTGGCTAAAGCGTTGGCAGATGAATTTGCACGTCAGGAAGGACGAAGACCCCGAATTATGGTGGCTAAAATGGGACAAGATGGCCATGACAGAGGGGCGAAGGTAATTGCGACGAGTTTTGCAGATGTAGGATTTGACGTGGATATTGGCCCACTTTTCCAAACGCCCGAAGAAACTGCAAGGCAAGCTGCAGAGAATGATGTACACATTGTAGGAGCGTCAAGCTTAGCAGCGGGGCACAAAACATTGGTTCCACAGCTGATTCAGGAACTAAAGGAGCTTGGGCGTGAGGATATTATTGTGATTGCAGGCGGAGTTATTCCACCAAAAGATTACCAATATCTGTACGATGCGGGCGTAAAAGGAGTGTTTGGCCCAGGTACTGTCATTGCCATTGCGGCACAAAAAATTCTGATAGAGTTGATGCCTGAGTTGGCTGATTTCGCTAAAAATTGGAGGAATCAACCCAATTTGGTTTAATTTATTTTTTTGAGAACGGGGTGAATTTGTCAAGAACTAGGTATTTTTGACAAATTCACCCCATTTTTATGAAAAAAAGTCTATTCATCGTTTCAATCTGCTTTATGAGCAGTTTTTTTCCAACATGGGCGCAGGAAAAATTGCGCGTCATGACGTTCAATATTCGTTTGGAAACCACAAGTGATGGGATTAATCAGTGGCAGAATCGAAAAGAATACGTGGCAAGTACCATTGCATTTCATGAAGTTGCGCTTTGTGGACTTCAAGAAGCGTTTATCGGGCAAATCAAGGATATACAGGCACAATTACCCACGTACGAATTTGTAGGAAAGGGGCGAGACGATGGCAACCAAAAAGGAGAATTTTCGTGTATTTTGTACGACAAACAAAAAATAAATATTTTAGAGTCCGGTACATTTTGGTTAAGTGAAACCCCAGAAAAGCCAGGTTTTGGTTGGGATGCTAAGCATAATCGGGTCGTGACGTGGGCGTATTGCCAAGAGAAACAAACAAAGAAAAAATTCTATGTTTTCAATACGCATTTTGATCACCAGGGCGTAGTGGCGAGACGTGAGAGTGCACACTTATTAAAACAAAAAGTACGTGAACTGGCAGGAAGGAACCCTGCGATTGTTATGGGGGATTTCAATGCAGAAATAACGCAGGAACCAATGGTTATTCTAACGAAGAACACAGAAGAAGTCCATTTGATAGATACAAAAGTAAAATCTGAGACACCACATTTTGGGCCAAATGGTACGTTTACGGGGTTTCAGCAAGCAGAAGTTTCAGATAATGCAATTGACCATATCTTGGTTACACCAACTTGGAAAGTGATGAAACACGCCGCATTTTCACATACCTGGAAGGGGCGATTTGCATCCGATCACTTTGCTGTTTATGTAGAACTTGCACTTAATTAGAAGGCGCGTTCAAGTTGTTTTTTCTTGTTCCAAGGAGCAGTAGTTTGGCGACTCATGTCGTATAAAAAGAAGAGGACGAGTGCTAAAAAAAGTAGAAAGATAATCTTAAAGATGTTGCGGTTTTTATTGTTTTCCATAGGTAATGATAGAAGTTAAAATAAAAAGGCGCATTTGTTATCAAACAAATACGCCTTCTGAACATCAAAACAGATAAAATGGTTTGATGGATGTTATAAGGTACCCGTTGCAGAGAGAGACTCGTAGGCAACGAATGTGCACGTATTTTCAGAAATTTCAGCCCAATGTAATTCTGCTGGAATAGAAATGACAATGACTGAAGCGGTTTCCATAGAGAAACCTAACGCATGTTTTGTGAGGTACTCACCAAAAAAAGTAATGTCAGGATTGTGTCCTACAATCATGGCAGATTGAACGGTACTTGGGGTGCTATTGAGCGCACTCAAGTATCCTCTTGGGCCCCCACCATACAAGTTTTCATTGGTAGATATACCTTCCACCTCAAACCGAAGCTGTTCAGCAATGATTTTGGCAGTTTCAAAAGCTCTCACGGCTGGACTAGACGTAATGTAGTCCACTTGAACCGCTGCATCTTTGAGTTGTTTACCCATGCGTGCGGCTTCCATAATCCCCTTTGAAATTAGTTCTCTATCAATGTCACGAAACATGGCGCCCCCATCTTCTGCTACTGCGTGGCGGACTAAGTACAGTTTTTTTGACATAGTTTTAAAGTTAGATTGGCCGGCAAGTTACTAAGATTTTCTCGTTGACAAAAAAGAAAAACAGGTAAATAAAATCAAAAATATGACCAGTAAATTAGTCAAAATTGAAATGGGGTTTGAATGGGCTTTATTATAACTTGAATGTAGACTGAATATAAATTAGTGTTACAGTACCAAAAAATGGTTGTGTAAAGAATAAAAGCTTTCATTTATCGCTACCTTTGGACAGCATCTATGAAAAAAATCGTCCTTTATAGTGTCCTATTTTTGTTTGGCTTAGAAAGTATTTTGCCAAATTCCGCTGGGTTCTCTGAATCTATGAGGCTAGGAGAGTTATATACGCACTATGAACTGCATCAAAAAACGTGTAAGACTCCGCTTTCACTCGTAGACTTTATTTGGATGCACTATGCTGCCGAGTCTAAACATCGAAACGAAAATTCCCATAGTAAACTTCCTTCGGTTCACAATACCTCTTCTTTTTTTAGCATCATCCACAACAAGGAAATACTCTGTGTACCTAAATTCATAGAAATTATTGCCAATACGACGAAGGCAATATTGTCGTATGATGCAACATACTTATTTGCTTTTTCCGTCGACTTATTTACTCCTCCCCGACTTTAATCCAATGAAAATCCTTTTCTGTGACTGCCGGAAGAATATTTTTCCGGAGCCTATTTTCTTATGATTTAATTGGTTTAGCTATGTTTCAAAAATTAGTAGAATTTGTCCTAAAAAGTAAATTTATTATCCTTTCAGTAATCGTGGGTTTGGTTTTATGGGGGAGCTTTTCACTTCAGAATTTACCCATTGATGCTGTTCCGGATATAACAAATAATCAAGTCGTTTTGATTACACAGTCGCCTACTTTGGCAACACAAGAAGTTGAAAAGTATGTGACTGCCCCAATTGAATTACAGCTAGCGAACATTTCGGGTGTGGAGCAAATACGCTCTATTTCTCGGCAGGGGTTATCTGTTATTACTTTAATCTTTAAAGAAGAAGTGCCTGCTTATCAAGCAAGGCAAGTAGTAGCTGAGCAACTTAAAATTGTGGAGAAAGACATTCCGCAAGGTTTTGGAACTCCCACACTTGCACCCATGACGACTGGATTGGGTGAGATTTTTCAATATACATTAGAAGTAGATTCCGCTTACCGTGAAAACTATGATTTGACAACACTTCGTACACTACAAGATTGGCAAATTAAAAGACAATTAACTGGTATTGAGGGAGTTGTAGAGGTTAGTAGTTTTGGTGGGTTCGTCAAACAATACGAAGTAGCCGTGCAATTGGATAAATTACAACGCTATGGAATCAGTCTAGAAACATTGGTGTCAGCCGTTCAAAAAAGCAATGCGAATATAGGAGCTAGTTATATAGAACAAGCTAATCAGGCTTTTTTCATTCGGGGAGAAGGTGCACTTGAAAGTCTTTCTGACCTTGAAAATGTAGTGGTACGGCAAGAAGGAGTTCCAATTTTGGTAAAAGATGTGGCAAAGGTACAATTTGGGTCTGCAAATCGGTTTGGAGCAATGACAAAAAATGGTGAGGGCGAAACGGTAGGAGGGATAGTTCTCATGTTAAAGGGAGCGGACTCAGAAGCAACAATTAGAGGTGTAAAAGAACGTATTAGGCTGATAGAAAAGACATTACCTAAGGGTGTTCATATCAATCCATTTATAGATCGTACCAAACTGATAGAAAATTCGATACGTACAGTAGCAATGAATCTTGCTGAGGGAGGGCTTATTGTTGTGCTTGTTTTGGTGGTATTGCTCGGAAGTATCCGTGCTGGGCTTTTGGTTGCATCTGTCATTCCCATTACCATGTTGATTACTTTCGCTATTATGCGAGTGTCAGGTATTTCTGCAAATCTAATGAGTTTAGGCGCAATTGATTTCGGATTACTAGTCGATGGCTCTGTTATAGTTGTGGAAGCGGTGTTGTTTCAATTGCATTTGCCTATGAACAAAGAAAGGGTATCTATGCCATTGATGAATATGTTGGTTCGTGATTCAGCAAAAAAGGTGATTTCAGCTGCAGTCTTTGGTGGAATCATCATACTTTTAGTCTATTTGCCGATATTATCACTTACGGGCATCGAAGGAAAAATGTTTCGACCGATGGCGCAAACTGTGAGCATCGCTTTGGTTGTTTCTTTGTTTTTATCTATTACGTATGTTCCTATCGTCAGTACACTTTTCTTGAGAGGGGAGGGGCAACATCAATTAGTATTTTCCGAAAAATTAGTCCATCGGTTGCATGCGTGGTATGAACCTCTGTTACGTCGCGGGTTACAGGCGAAAAAATGGTTTTTAGGTATAGCCGTTGCCCTATTTTTGGGTAGTCTTGCTTTGTTTCAAACACTTGGCGGTGAGTTTATTCCTACGTTAGATGAAGGAGATATGGCTATTGATTTTCAAACCCCGCCAGGAGCATCCCTACAAACAACCATTGATGCAACGCTACGGGCACAAAAAGTTTTATTGGCTCATTTTCCTGAAATAAAGCAAATTGTAGGGCGTATAGGCGCTTCCGAAATTCCAACAGACCCCATGCCTCCAGAAATGTCTGATTTAATGATGAATATGGAGCCCCGTGCTTCTTGGACTTCAGCCAAAACAAAGGAGGAATTAATCGAAAAAATGCGCATTCTTCTAGAAGAAGAAGTACCAGGTACAAGCATTGAGTTCACACAGCCTATTCAAATGCGTTTTAATGAAATGATTGCAGGTTCAAAATCTGAATTGGTCATTAAAATTTTTGGGGAAGACTTAGACACACTTGCTGCATTGGCAAGTCGTGTAGAAAAAAGTATACAAGAAATAGAAGGTGTTTCGAGTAGTAAAGTAGAGAGAGTTACAGGGCTTCCTCAAATACGTGTACGGTATCACAGGGGTGCTTTGGCTCGGTATGGTCTACAGGTAGAATCCTTGAATCAAACATTAAAGACAGCCTTTGCTGGAGAAATAGTGGGTGTAATTTTCGAAGATCAAAAGCGATTTGATGTAGTGGTTCGGTTAGAGGAAAGTTTTAGAAAAAATGAAATGGATATTCAGAATATTTGGGTACCACTTTCAGACGGACAGCAAATCAAATTAGCAGAATTAGCTACCATTGAACGAGTAAAAGGTCCTGCACAAGTTTCAAGGGAAGGAACAAATAGACGTATCAATATTGGTGTAGGTGTGGCAGGGCGTGATGTTGAAACTCTTGTCGAAGAGCTTCAAATAACCCTTGAAAAAGAAGTTCCCTTACCTACGGGCTACTATTATGCCTATGGCGGTGCCTTTGAAAACTTACAGGCTGCAAAAGACAGACTACTCATTGCTGTTCCGATTGCACTTGTTTTGATTTTCATGATGCTTTATTTGAATTTTCAGTCATTGATACGGTCACTCTTAATTTTCTCTTCCATTCCGTTGGCTACTATAGGAGGGACTATCGCACTTTGGATTCGTGGAATGCCTTTTAGTATCTCTGCAGGCATTGGATACATCGCTTTGTTTGGTATTGTGGTTCTGAATGGCATTGTTCTTTTATCCTACTTGAACGATTTAGAAAAAGAAAAGGACTTACCCATACGGGTACGTGTCTTAGAGGGTGTTCGGGTTCGTTTTCGCCCTGTTCTAATTACGGCTACAGTTGCTTCATTGGGATTTTTGCCCATGGCTATTTCCACTTCCGCAGGTGCAGAAGTACAGAAACCCCTCGCAACAGTCGTAATTGGTGGCTTGATCTCTGCTACACTTCTAACACTCTTAATTCTCCCTATTCTTTACGAAATAACTGCCTCAAAAAATGAAAAAAATAAAGCTTAACTTAGTAGTACTTCATCTTTTATATCTTGTTTCAGGACAAGGATTACAAGCGCAAAGTGTCGATTTACGTCTTTTAACAGAAACGCTTGAATCGTATAGCTTCACATTAAAAAGAGCAGATAATAGAATTGAATTTCAACGTACTTCTGTTGTTACTGCATTCGAAAAACCCAAGCTTCAATTGGAAGCACAAATAGGAAATATTCAAAATCCTTTTGTATTGGATTATACGGTAGGTGGACAACAAACATTTGAAAAACCTTCGGTCTATCGTGCAAAGTATGCTTATTTGGAAGCAGGTGTTTTAACCGCTGAAATGCAAAAAAAGTGGGAGAAAAAAGAATTAGTTTTTCGCTTAAGTGAAATATATTTCAATTTAGCACATACACACAGATTAATAGAACTCATTCAAAAACAAGATAGTTTGTTGCTTCAAGTCAAAAAAGTGGCGGAGACAAAGTATCAAATCGGAGCAACGGATAAAATTGATATTGCAGAAGCTTCTGTTGCACTTGGCAAGAACCAATTAAGGCGAACAGAGATGGATGCAACGTATGCGCATTATGAAAAACAGTTGAAAAATATTCTTGGAGATTCTTTTCTGCCCAAGCTGACTTTCTCTATGCAAGACTCTTTGTTTTCGCCTTTATTTTATTTTCTTCAAGGAGAACCTACAGGGCATCCGGCTAAGCCATGGATGCAGGCAGAAGTAGAGGAGTTTGCACAAAAGGTGGAATTGGAGAAAAAACGTCTTTCCCCTGATTTTACACTTGGTGTTATGAATCAAAGTATGCAGGGAAGTATCAATCAATGGGTTGGCGTAGGGGGCATTTCCATTCCGATAGATAAAAAGCCCCAAAAAGCAAAAATACAATTAGCTCAATTAGAAAAATATAAAGCCGAGCTCAATCTCCGTGAACTAGATGTTTTACGGGAAAATGAGTGGAGGAGTCTTTACAAAGAATGGACATCTACGTACGATCGAATTAAAACATTAGAAAAGGAAATCATTCCCTCTCTTAATGATTTACGAACTACGTCTTTTCTTCAGTATAAGTTGGGAGAGCAAGATTTTTTCAGGTGGAATGCATACCAACAACAGTATTTAGAGGCTCTCCAAGTTCATTCGGAAGCGCTCATGTCATATTATGTGCAATTAGCTTATTTTAACTATTTAAAAGACGATAAATCAAATGAAAAATAATACAAATCATTGCAGATATACTATTATCCTTCTTCTATTTCTATTGAACGGATGTACATCATCAGTGGATACAAACGAGGTAAAAGACAAGGTAGTTGTGAGGAATCAAGTCGAATTTACACCTCAACAAGCCCAAAATTTGCCAATAGAATTATCGAATTTAATAGAATCACCCTTTGAGAAAATAATACAAGCAACTGGGCAGGTCAAAGTAAGTCCTGAAAATAGTCTAGTGATTACGTTCCCTATTTCTGGAAATATCTCATGGTTAAAAAGTGGGTTGCTTTCGGGTGTTTCTGTGGTGAAGGGTGAAAAGTTAGCCGAAATGTATAGTTTAGAAGCGATTCGTTTACAAGAAGAATTTCAGGTATTGCGTGTTCAACAAAAAAGAGCATTGGCAGAAAAAGAGCGACAAAAAAAACTGTCTAACGTAGATGCCACCTCTCAGAAAATGCAGCAGGAGGTCGAAGAAACATTCGAGATGAATCAGGTGCGGATAGCTTCTCTCAAAGTGCAATTAATGGCGATGGGCTTAAAAGAAAAAGACTTGATGAGCAGCCGGATAGTCCGTCAATTACCAATTATTTCTCCTATAGATGGAACACTCGTGGAGGTGTTTGTTCAGGTAGGAGGAAAGGTTACTGAGATGGGGAGTTTGTTTCAATTGGCCAAAGTTAATCAGGGAATGGTTGTTTGTAAATTACATCAAGAAGATGTACAAAAGATAAAAGTTGGACAGCCTGTATATTTTCCAGCTTATCCATCATGGGTGGGGAGTGTGCTTCAGGTTGGGGCGATTGCTGATGAGCAAAATCAGACAGTAGATGTTTTTGTAAAAGTCAACGATATGACAGCTGCGCGATTGGAACAGCGTTTACAAGTTGAAATTCGAGTAGTATCGAAACAAGTTACTTCATTGCCCATTACAGCTATTCAGACATCAGATGCAGGGGAGAAATTCGTTTGGGTTCAATTTGAAGAAAAAGAGCGGGTTTTATTCAAGCAAATTCCAGTAAAGATTGGGGATGACAATGGTAAATGGGTAGAGGTCTTGTCGCCTACTAGTTTGAAAAATGTAGTTGTGAACGGAGCGATTTATTTAGTGACAGAAGGAGAGGAGTAAATAAATTAAATACACTCTTTCTGTGATTAAGCAGAGAGAGTGTATTTTGAGGATTATAAAACTTTTAAGTAACTGATAAGATCGGACTTGTCTGATTCGCTCATAACGTATACGACCCCTGTTTGAGCATGGGTTCCATCACTTTTTGTTTCACTATCAATAAAACGACGTATAAGTGCGTCTGTATAGGGAATAGCATGTAAATTAGGATTTGTCAAGTCTTCGTACCGAATAGATCCTGTTTGATTGGCACCGCCGCCTCTAAATTTACCCTTTCCATCTTGACCATGGCATTGTGCGCAGCCATGAACCATTCCATTTTTTTCGGATAATTCTAAGTTTTGAAGAGCTTCACCTTTTACATTATAGCCACTGAGAAAAATAGACTTACCATTTTCAAGCATAACGTCATCTAGTTGAGGTTCTATTGTTTTTGAACTACAACCAATTACAAAGAGTAAGAAAAAAAGTGTACTGAACTTTAAAATACGCATATCTATTAAAATTTATTGGTTTAGAGAATTAATGATTTCCTTTTATATCTTGAGGTATGATTTCAGCAAAATGTGCATGGAGGATAACAAGGATATTTTTCGTTTCCGTACTGCTTTTTTTAGTGGCTTTTAGTAAATCGTTTGAGAGATTTCTCAGTTTTTGGATGTCTTTTTTTTCTTTCTTTGTATTTCCCTTCAATCCTTTAGCTAATTCATTAAATTTTGTCACTTGAGCCAAAGAAGGAAATTTATTTTGCTCGATAGTTGGGTGAAAAATCTCTTTCATCTCAATTTTAAGGTTTCTCCAGACTTGAATTTGCGGTGAAGGTTCTTGGTTATAGAAACCATGAGAAGTGTAGATTGTGAGTACGAATAATACTGAAAATAGCTGTTTCATTTGTATTTTTTATTCAAATGAAGCAGGTATTTTAGAAATAATTTGGAATTTTGTACTCAATCGTACATTTTGTCTCCTGAGTTGTACAAACTAAACACCAGAAAGCCAGTTCATGAATTCTGGAATTTTGTCTCTAGAAACATAAATAGGTTCTCCGATTTCAAATGTTGTATGAAGTTTTATTTTTCGACCAAAGGAATGAGACATGCGTTGGATGAATTCTCGATGAATGATATATTGTCTGTTGATGCGAAAAAAGTCTTCACTCAAATAGCTTTGTAATTTTTCGAGCGTTTCACTTGGGAAATAAATTTGTTTATCATGTGTCCAAATTTTTACTATTTTATTCTGTATACCCATACAACGAATAGTATCGATTCGTATGAAATCAATGTATTCACCATGATGAATGATAATACCTTTCGGCTTAAGTAAAGACGATGTGTCAAATGAAATATCTTGTATTTGAAAATTTTCTTTTAACTGATTAAATTTATTGAGTGCCTCTCGTAATTTTTCTGGTTGAATAGGTTTTACCAAATAATGGATACCATTATTCTCAAATGCTGTTAACATGTAGCTTGTGTAAGCTGTACAAAAGATAATAGGTAAAGAAGTATTTATTTGTTGTAATGCATCAAAAATGGTTCCATCGGCTAGTTCAATATCCGCAAAGATTAAATCGATTATGGGTTGGTTTTCTAAGAATTGAATTAGCTCTTTAACGCTACCAATCACTCCTACGATTTTAATAGTGGGTGCAATTTTGAGTATATCTTCTTTTAAGTCTTGTGCTAAAAATAACTCATCTTCTACGATTAATACATTCATTTGGTGAGTAAGTGTAAGGTAGCTTTAAACGTATCATGATTAACATCTATGGAAATTTCCTTTCCGCCTGCAGCAATTAACCTTTGGTTCATAATACGTAAACCCATTCCTTTTTTTGACGAATCTTGACTAAGTTTGGGTTGTATATTATTTTCTACAATGATGTAATTTAAACCAAATTGAACCCAGATCTTGAGTGGTTTCGAAGCGCTTATGCTATTGTGTTTTAATGCATTTTCAAGTAGACTTTGTAGGGTTAAAAAAGGAATATAAGCAGTAGCGTTCGATACATCTCCCGATGTTATGTACTGTACGGAATCCCCAAATCTTATTTTTTGTAGTTCCATATATAAGTGACTCATTTCTATTTCCTTATTTATAGGAATTAGCGAGTCTTTTAAATCAAGTGTCATTCGTAGATAGGAGGAAAGAAGGAGTAAGTAGTTCTCTGCTTCAACTGATGATTTTCGTATTAAATGACGTAAAGAAGCTAATGTATTGAACAAAAAATGTGGATTTACTTGCCGCTCCAAATGCGTAAGTTTGTGTTGTAGCTGAATCACCTGCAATCGGTGGTTTTCTTCTACTATTTTTTTTTGATACAGATGTGTGCTATGCCACTCGTTTAATATAAATATTATTGTATTCAAAAGAATGCCGTTGCTGACTCTAAGTACTGATATGTATCTAAATGTGGCCAATAAATCTTGATGGTGTATCTTGAACAAGAAGTAAAGCAAAATATTAATTGCGAGTGTACTCAAGATCCACAAGATGATTCTACGCAGCTTAAAACGTTCTAAATAAGTTGATATTAAGATTTGAATACTCCAAACAACAATGCCTAAACCCGTTGTAATTAGTATTTCCTCGGGGAGTTTGTAAAGTGGCTTACCTGTTAAAAGAAGTACAGGAGAGGAAAGGAATATGCCGACCAAAGGTGATGTGAAGAGGATGAGTCTCCATTTATCTTTAAACTGAGTAAAATACATTATATAAGGTTTGGGTAAACTCAATCAATGGTTTTGATTATTTATTTGGTAGTATTTAATTAGTAAATTACTGTTAGAGAATACCTAAAATCAATTATCATTGATTTCTAATCAATGATGAAATTCAATTAAATACTTCTTCACGAATAGTCTCAGATGTTTTGCCGAGAATTTCCGTTGCACGAATGACAACCACACGAAATTTGTAATTGGATTCCCCAGAAAGGGTTGTTGTATTTTCTAAATAGATGAAATCATCCCAAATATCTGCATTAATATCTAGTTGGTTGTATTTCTGTGTGTCAATTGTTTTGGCACTTCCTTTAAATGGAAGCGGAGAAAGAGAGTTCCCTCTGTCAATAAATACAAAAACTGCATCTAGAGAGTCTTTGGTGAATGGCGGACGCCAGAAGGGGAGTTTGCTCGATAAGTCAACCGTAAATTCATACACCTTAGCTGTTGAAAGCCCCTTTTTTGCTAAGGCATCTATGTCAGGTGTGATGTCAATATCAGGTTCAATTAAAGTACAGGCACTCAATTGGCAAACGAGGGCGATTAGGTATAATTTTTTGTTCATGGGACATGTACGTGTGTTACTGTGTATGGTTGGGATACAACGATTAGAGAAAATATATTCAAAAGTATAAAAAAGAGAGTTGCCCTTCCATGGAGGATTTTGCTTTTTTACTAAACGGTTGATTATTTATTGTCTTTTTTACGTGTATTTGATTGATAGGTTATTTATTCATTTGGTAATCTGTTGAGTTCACTATTTGTCTGATCAAATGAGTACTTTTGGCCAATAATTTGCTCATTTATTCATGAAAAAAAAACTACTGGGTTGGGTATTGTATAAGAAGACAACCAACCAATTCAAAGAGGAGGATTACGAGATACAACGCCTCCTAGAGGAAGCAGAGAAATTAGCCATTCAGCTTCTTGTTCTAAATCCAGACCAGCTGGACATTATCGTCACCAAAGAAGATAGGAAAAGTATTTTGGTGGATGAAGTCCCGACTGAATTACCCGATTTTATTATCCCTAGAATGGGGTCAGGGACTACTTATTTTGCACTGGCAGTTATTCGTCATTTAGAGAGATTAGGCGTGTACTCCGTAAATGGCTCTGTGAGTATCGATACCGTGAAAGACAAACTATTCACGCTTCAAATCTTAGCTCAGTCTGGTTTGCCAATACCTAAGACAATCCTTGTTAAGTTTCCGTTTCAGACATCCATTGCTGAAGATCAGTTTTCATTTCCAATTATTGTTAAAACATTGTCTGGGTCTTAGGGAAGCGGGGTTTTTTTAAGCACAGATAAGAATTCATTTTCTGATTTGATGCAGCTTATCCAAGTCACGAACCCGTCAGCAAATATTATCTTGCAGGAGTTTATTCATCCAAGCCATGGGAGGGATTTACGTGTATTGACTGTTGGCGGACGGGTTATTTCAGCTATGCAACGAATCGCGGCACATGGAAATTTTAAAGCGAATTTTAGTTTAGGGGGAACTGTCGAAAAGTTTGAACTATCCAACGAGCTTGAATGGCTTGTGCTCGAAATAACTCGTATTCTCCAATTGGATGTAGCAGGAATTGATCTTCTTTTTGATGAAAATGGATTTAAAATTTGTGAAGTCAACTCATCTCCCGGATTTGAAGGAATGGAGTTAGCTTGTTCTAATAACGTCGCCGCTGAAATTTTGAAGTTTGTTCAAGTCCGTTTATCTCGCTTCTCAGACTCTGGTTCGCTTTATTCTTCCTTGTCTGAGCATTGATTAACTAAAGCAGATATTCTAACACTTTTAGTTTAGTAGGCGTTACATTAGCAAACAAAAAAAACATTGGAAAAATCAAGTTCAACTCTATCTTCCCCATTCGTATTGAAAGAGGGGATTATAATAAAAAATCGGTTAGCTAAATCGGCTATGAGTGAAGCGATGGGTGATTTCTCAGGTCAACCGAAACCAGCTTTACAAACATTATATGGTACTTGGGCGACATCAGGCTTGGGCTTGTGTATTACTGGAAATGTCATGGTTGATAAACGGGCTCTGGGTGAACCTGGCAATGTTGTCATAGACAATTCAAGCGAACTACTCGCTTTTGAAGCTTGGGCACAAGCGGCTACTCAGCAAGAAACAGCTTGTTGGGTACAACTCAACCATCCGGGAAAACAAGCGCCTAAAGGGTTAAATAAAGAAACAGTTGCTCCTTCTGCTGTGCCTTTTCATGCATCTATGCAGCGTTTTTTCAGTACACCACGTGCGCTAGATGATGCGGAAATCAGAGAGATTATACATGCCTTTGGTTATGCTGCTGAATTTGTAAAAAAAGCGGGTTTTAGTGGTGTTCAAATCCATGGTGCACACGGGTACTTGGTAAGCCAGTTTCTTTCTCCACATCATAATCAACGAACAGATGAATGGGGTGGAAATGCTGAAAATCGTCGTCGGTTTGTCTTAGCTATTTACGATGCTATGCGCAAAGCAGTAGGACCAGACTTTCCGATTGGTATAAAATTAAACTCTGCGGATTTTCAGAAAGGAGGATTTACAATTGATGAATCCTTAGAAACGATGATTGCCTTGGAGAAGGCAGGAATTGATTTGATCGAAATTTCAGGGGGAACGTATGAGTCTCCTGCTATGATGGGCGGAGGAGAATTGAAAAAATCTACCCGAGAAAGAGAAGCTTATTTCCTAGATTTTGCAGAAAATGCACGAAAAACTATCTCTGTTCCGCTAATGCTCACAGGAGGGTTCAGAACGTATGATGGTATGCAGGAGGCTATTACATCGGGAGCTGTTGATTTTGTGGGGATGGGCAGACTTGTTTGTATTGAGCCTTTGGTGAGTGAACGGTTATTGCGCGGAGAAAACCCCAAAGAAGAAATTCGACCTGTAAAAACAGGTATTGGTTTTATTGATAAAATGGGGATGTTAGATACGGTTTGGTTTCGTATACAATTAGAGAAAATAGCAAAAAACCAAGCACCTGATCCAAATTTATCGGGCTTACGAGTGCTTGGTATGTTGGTTTGGCGGTTAATTCGAATGCCAAGTTCATTACGAAAAGAGCGCGCAAATTAATTTTATGTAGTAGAGACGATAGCAAAATAGAGAGGCATTCCGATGGTAATATTGAAGGGGAAAGTTAGTCCTAATGCCATCGGAATGTATAACCCGGGGTCTGCTTTGGGGGCGGCTAGTTGCATAGCTGCGGGTACAGCGATATAGGAGGCGGAAGCAGCGAGAATAGCAAAGATGAATCGATTGCCGATATCTTCTGTTATCCAATGGCTAGCGAAGGCAGTGAGACAGCCATTAAAAGCAGGCGCAAGAAGGGCAAATAGGATTAAAAAATATCCATACTGGCGAAAAGCAGCGAGTCTTCTTGCTGTTACCATGCCCATTTCTAAAAGAAAAATAGCTAAGAAACCCTTAAAAATATCAGAAGTGAAGGGTTTGATGCCTTCAGCTTGCTTGGAGTCAGCGATGATACCAATGCACAAACTTCCAAGTATAAGAAGTACAGAACCATTTGTAATGGAGTGTTTGAAGACAGAGGCAATGGATTCTGTTTGTTTTTCTTCTTTGTCAAAAATGCGCATGAGAACAACACCAACCACGATGGCGGGGGCTTCCATAAATGCCATGACAGCGACCATGTGGCCACCAAATTCTACTTGTTGGATTTCTAGGAAAGAGACAGCGGAGACAAATGTGACTGCAGAGACGGAGCCATACGTTGCTGCAACTGCACCTGCGTCGCTGATGGTCATTTTTCTTTTAAGAAGAAAAAAAGTATAGAAAGGAATTATGGAGGCAAGGAGCATTCCAAAAACAATACCAATGATTATTTCCTGACTAAACGGGCTGTGGGCGAGTTCTTGACCCCCTTTGAAACCAATAGCAAAAAGTAAATAAAGAGAAATGAATTTACTGGAGGAGGCAGGGATTTGTAAGTCGCTTTTTACATAGGTTGCCAACATACCTA
>JBKBRQ010000338.1:0-1907 GCA_046292055.1 Spirosomataceae bacterium
AACGATACTTTTAAATTTGCGCCTTCCATTTTCGCCATCGTTCGCCCCAAATTTACACACGTATATTCTATCTCTGTTGCAACCTTTACCTGTGCATCTACTGGAACCAAATAGTTATTTCCCTCATATTGCACACCATGACCGGCATAATAAAATAAACCTACGTCGTATTGACGTAGCCGATTTCCAAAGTCATCAATCGTTTGTTTCAGCTCTTTCTCCGTTAAATCCTTTCGTTTAATTACCTCAAACCCTAAACTCTCAAGGGCTACAGCCATGTCATCGGCATCATTTGCCGGATTCTTCAAGCGTTTAACATATTGATAATTGTTGTTCCCTACTACCAAAGCCAAACGGCGCTCCGTGCCGGCGGGCGACTCCCCCTGAGCAGGCTTCATTCCCCGCATCTGAGCGTGGAGGGAAAATAAAGGCGTACCCAATAGAAGTAACCCAAAAAATAAAAGTGAAGTACAAAATTTTACACGCATAAAATCAATCTCTATTGAGTAATGGACAATCGATGGAGTGTTTTTCTAATAAGAGTACTAGATGATGTATCGACCAAAAACTGGCTACTCATTTGTTTTACATCAAGGGGCACAAACGACCCGAAAACCTAGCTGATTATCACGGTAACTAATGCCATTGGAACCTCGCATATTTACGGCTCCAAATGCTGGACTACTAAACCACGAACCCCCTCGAAAAACGCGGCTATTTCCTGACTTTGCCCCCTGCGGATTTGTCTGTGCGCCAGTCGTATAATTCCCGTACCAATCTTGGCACCATTCCCAAACATTACCTGTCATATCATATAAACCCAAATCATTTGGGCGATAACTGCCGACTGTCACAGGTTTTGCCTTATAAACCCCGTCTTGCGTTCTGTTTCCGTAATAATTTGCCTCTGATGAACGGAGCAAATCTTGCCCATTTCCATAAAGAGTTCGACTAGCGATTCCTCCACCTGCTGCGTATTCCCATTCTGCCTCAGTCGGGAGACGGTAGCCATTTGCAAATACATCTATTTTTACCTCATTTCCATTGATTGTATAAACCCGCTGCTTACCCTCCTTTTCGCTCAATTTATTGCAAAAAGCAACCGCATCTAACCAACTTACATTTTCTACCGGACAATTATCACAATTTTTAAATGTACTTGGGTTCGTCCCTACGATTGCCTTCCATTGTGCCTGCGTAATTTCATATTTACCCATCCAAAAACTTGTTACGTTTACAGAATGTGCGGGTTTAGCGTCTGCATCACCCAGTTCTCTAGCATCTCCCATCGTGAAACTCCCACCCGATACATATACCATATCGGCAAATGGAAAATCCATAAACTTTGCTGTCTGAGCCGTTGTCGCTGTTGGTATCAATACCTTTTCGTTGGTAGGTTTTTCCACTACTTCTGTTGAAGTCGCAGACGAAATTGCGGCAGCTGTGCCTGTCACTACGAATTTAAAATCACCTGTTAACTCGTCGTATCTACCTGGTATCTGGTTTCTGTTTGAGCGCGCACTCACCCCCTGCGTTGTTCGGTCTAATATATCCCGAACTCCTAAATTGGGAACTGTCAAATGGCGTAATAACTCCGACGTAAACAACCCATTTCGGCCTTCTTGGTTATCGTCCGCTGTACTTCCTGCCCGCGTTGAAAAGGCTACAAAACTACCCGGTGGATTGTTCGGAATACTCAATCCCTTCGCCAGTGTACTCTTTGTCGTGGCTGGAAACGGACTGTCGCGGCAAGCATCTATAAAAGCCAATGATACCTTCAAATTCGCTCCCTCCATCTTGGCCATCGTCCGACCTAATTTCACACACGTGTATTCAATCTCCGATGATACCTTCACTTGGGCATCCACAGGTACCAAATAATTCTCCCCTCTATCTTGCACACCATG
>JBKBRQ010000339.1:0-1889 GCA_046292055.1 Spirosomataceae bacterium
CTTGCGGGGCGCCGATAATGTACGGCAGTGCAGCACGCGTACCGGGAATGGCAAAAGGGGCAGGCTTGGCGACGATGAATACGTTCAGCATGGGTGGATTTTTGTTTGGTCCTGTATTGGTTGGGTTCTTATCAGAGGCAATCAGTTTGCCGTTTGCGTTTGGTGTTGTTGGCGTGATGGCACTTATTTGGGCTTATTTATCCAAGAACGTGAAGTTGTATTGAGATTTCTTGATTTGTGGGAAGTGATAAATGAAGGTGGTGGAGAGATTTAGATTTGATTAGTTAACATTACTAGCAAATTACAAGATTTCTTATTTCACTTTGCGTTTCGTTAGGTTTGAATATTTACCATAACGATTCCTACCTCAAATTCTACGGTCTTTATATTCAAAATACTTCAATAAAATTCATTCATATTTGTCTATTCCATTCACTGTCATTTTTCTTGGGAAAAGGCGCCCTTATGAAGAAATTTAGACATTTTCACTACTTTCAAAGTCTTGTAACGTTTCTCCAGATTTCATCTTCCATTCCGTTAATCCATTGGCACTGCGTCCCATTATAATCATTGCTGCTGTTGAAGAACTACTAAATAAATAGTCTCTTTTTAATATCCAGTTGTCATTCTCTTTGATGATAATGTTTTCTGCTATGAGATTATCTCTCAGTTTCTTCATTGTTTTTGGATAGGAATTTGTAACTGGGTCTGCAATTTGAGAATTTTCGAATACTACGAATCCTTCATTCGTTGATTTTCCTACTCCATTTGCTCCCCTAGCAGCACTAATAAAAAATAAGTTTTCCTCTAGGTTCTCACTCGGAGTCTTAGCATCAATTTGTCTAATTTGTTCAAATGCAGTATATCCCAGTATACTTACGAGAGTTAAAATATTAGATAGAAACTCTTCCATTTCCGCTTTATCAGACTCAGATATACTAGATTGGGTTGGTTTTTGGGTATTAGTTAGTTTAAATCGATTGGCTGAAAATGCAATTTCATATAACCTATTTTCAAGATATTTTATGTGAGCTTTATTTAAGTTGTCGTCCTTACTTATAAAAATAATAGCCTCATTCCAGAAATCTTTTTCTTTAACATGTTGAGTCAGTCTCTTAAAAGTGTCTTCAGCCTCTCCAATATACAATTGCCCTGCTTCAACTAGGTCGGTACTTTTGTTGAGCAACATATAGACACCTGTTGTTTGTATTTCAGGTCTATCGGTACATATTTTTACTAGGTTACGGGGTACTTTATATGCCTTACCTGTCCAGTTTGATAATTCGCAAGTTAATCTTCCATTCGTATCTCCGTCAATTAAAAACAGCTTAATTGTCTTTCCAAATCTCATTTTTTAGCATTTTAACTTTCTATTTCACCTAATTCTTAAAAAGTTGAATTTGGTTTTATTATAATCAGGCAAGTAGATTATCCATAAATCAATACTTTATTTTGACTCAAACTCTCTCTGAAATACGGATTTTTGATTGCTTTTTCTTCCAATAAATCAATACTTCTTTTTAGAATATGCTCAAGTGAAAACTTAAAGCTGTAATAATTATCTCCATAATCTAATACATCCAAATTTTCGAAATCAACAATCAAATCAATATCACTTTCATTATTAAACGCATCGGTTAAGACAGAGCCAAAAGCATATAAAGATTTCACTTTATGCGCTTTACACAAACTCACAATGTCTTTCATATGATTCTTTAATAAGCTCATTTGATTGTTCAATTATACTCAAAAATATAGAAAAATAGCTCTCAAACACACGGCTCTCTTAAAATATACAGTTACCCTCAATTTTGATATCAGTAGTTAAATTGAAAAAACTTAGATTGCATTATAAAACAAATCATCTCTTCTAACATCTCATCAAACAC
>JBKBRQ010000340.1:0-1863 GCA_046292055.1 Spirosomataceae bacterium
GGCGGTTCAGGTGAAATACCCAACAGAATACAACGGATGCTTTGCGGCGTGTCCTGACCCCATTGATTTTCGGGCTTTTACAACCGTGAATATTTACGAAGACAAAAATGCGTATTATTATGATGGCGATTTCAAGAAATTAGCACGTCCGGGGCACCGTGATTATCTCGGACAAATATCGGCAACTGTCGAGCAAATGAATAAAAAAGAACTGGCATTAGGCACAAAAACACGCTCCGGACAGCAATTTGATATTTGGGAAGCTGTCTATTCGCCTGTTGGTAAAGACGGGTATCCACAGCCTATTTGGGATAAAAAAACAGGAGTCATAGACCCGAAAGTCGCCGCTTACTGGAAAGAAAACTACGATTTAGCCTATATTTTGAAACGCGACTGGGCAAAAAATGGCGAAAACTGGAAAGGCAGAATCCATATTTATTGTGGAGATATGGATAATTTTTACTTGAATAATGCGGTATATCTTGCTGAAGAAATGCTCGAAGGGCTAGCGAATCCACCGTACGATGGTGTCGTGGATTACGGAGACCGCGCCGAACATTGTTGGAATGGAGATCATACGCAGCCAAATTACATCAGCCGATTACGTTACCACCGAATGTTTATTCCGAAATGGGCAGAACTCGTCAAGAAAACAGCCCCAACTGGTGTTGACTTAACGTCTTGGCGCTATTGATTTAGAAAGGCAAGTGCTTGTGATGTTTGCATGATAATCTATTTTTTGGGTGGAAATAAGAGCTATCTCCACCCAAAAAGTTAAGTTATTAACCTGCGAAATGCTGGCTTACTTTGTTCCAATTGACAACATTCCAGAATGCTTTTACGTAATCTGGGCGTTTGTTTTGGTACTTTAAGTAATACGCATGTTCCCAAACATCTAATCCTAAAATGGGTGTTCCTCTATCAGGCACAACATCCATCAAAGGATTATCTTGATTTGGCGTAGATGTAATTTTAAGTTTTCCATTTTGGAGAATCAACCAAGCCCAACCAGAACCAAAACGGCTACCAGCTGCGGCATTGAAAGCCGTTTGCATGGCTTCCATTGACCCAAAATCTCGTACAATCGCTGCTTCTAAAGCGGCAGATGGCTTTGAAGGAGTTGGACTTAAAATTTCCCAGAAAAAGGAGTGATTCCAATGCCCGCCACCATTATTCCGAACAGCCACAGAATGCTTGCTAACTTCTTGAAGAATAGCGGGTAATGTCATTTTTTCAAGTGCAGTACCAGCTACAGCTGCATTGAGATTATTGACATACGCCTGATGGTGTCTCCCATGATGAATTTCCATCGTCATTTTATCGAAATGGGGCTCTAACGCTTCAAAACCAAAAGGCAAAGCAGGCAAAGAGAAAGGACCAGCCACCTGTGCTACGCGGGCTGCCCAAGTCGTTCCAGCTACAGCTAAACCGCCGAAAAATGTCGTTAAAAATGCTTTTCTATTCATTTTTTAGAATTTATGATGAAATATAGATAGGATGCAATCTGTCAAATTTACCTAAACAGAACCGGATAACCTTAGCTTTTTATCTTAAATTCAGAAGTAGTATGGAAAACAATATCAGGATTATTCTCTTGATTCATGCGTAAAATCCAGTCGGTTTCTGCCATAAATACCGGATTTTCATCTTTATCAAAAGCAATGTAATTGCTTTTCAATCGGATAAATTCAGCCAGTTTTTCCGGATTTTCAGCGGTAATCCAGCACGCTTTTGAGTAAGGTTTGGACTCAAAACGGCAGCTTGCGCCATACTCATTTTTAAGTCTGTGTTGAATCACCTCAAATTGTAGTTCACCAACTGTCCCAATGATTTTCCTGTTCCCTGGCTGCATGGTGAATAATT
>JBKBRQ010000341.1:0-1862 GCA_046292055.1 Spirosomataceae bacterium
TACTTTGTTTGAGATGGTCGCGAGTTACGGCGTGTTTGCCAATGGTGGGAAATATACAGAGCCTATTTTTGTGACGCGCATCGAAGACAAAAATGGGGAAGTTATCCAGCAATATCTTCCTGACCAAAAAGAGGTTTTAAGCCAAGAAACAGCGTATAAAATGGTGCATTTGATGCGTGGAGCGACCTCAGCAGGTGGAACATCTCTCGGACTAAGCAGATACGGTGTTCTTGATGGAAACGAAGTCGCAGCTAAAACAGGAACGACATCCAATTATTCCGACGGATGGTTTATGGGCATGACGCATAACCTCGTGGGAGGAGTTTGGGCAGGAGGCGACGATAGAGCCATTCACTTCCGGACAATTGACCTTGGGCAAGGGGCACGAATGGCGATGCCTGCTTGGGGGTTGTTCATGAAAAAAGTATATAGCGACCCCGATATTGAGTATAAAAAAGGAAAATTTACGATTCCACCGACGGTTACTATTCGGGGAGCTTGTGTGACGGCAGCAGGGGAGAATTATTACAGCGATTCGACCAAAGTCTATACGCCGCCAAGTTTGGTGCCACCAGATGATGATGAATTATTGTAAAAAGAACAAAAAAAGAGAGGTTTCGTCGGCCTCTCTTTTTTTATTGGAATGGATTGATTTGAAGGCATTTTTTAGTAAATCATTGATAAGTATAGATTTAAGAGTGATGGGATAGATAGGATACAAGCTACTTAATTTTCGAGTATATCCCCCTTCTTTAAATTGATACCCTTGATTCCTCCCATAAATTCAATGGGAATAGACTTTAGGCCATCTTCATTACTCACTGGAATAAGACAATTAAAATGCAAGTGTTTATGCGTACTTTGCCCCGTATTCCCAGATAGGGCGATAGCTTGCCCACGTTTTACTTGTTCCCCTATTTTGACAAAACTTCCGTTGTGAATCAAATGAACATATTGCGTGAAAATGCCTGAAATGGGTTCATAAATGGTTATGTAGTTGCCAAAATTTCTCCATTCCAAGCCACTTCCTGAGTATTTATATTTATCAACGATACCAACTACAAAGCCATCTGTTGCTGAACAGATAGTATCATTTATTTTTAGGTTAAAGTCTAACGCATATCTTGAAAAGTCAGAATTATGAGTGAAGTTGGTATTATTTTCTTGAAGTATGCTGTATTTTTTATTTCTGGGAAAAGGTAAGTCCAATTCAATAGGATGTATTTTCTTCGAAGTATCTCCAAGCCTTGAACTAAATCGAATCAGGTTATCTTTCCTTAGCGTATGAAAAGTCAAGACGGTATCGCTTGTAGGTCTAAGCGTAATGGGAAGTATTCTATCAAATGTAGCTTGTGTTGCAGTGTCTGAAGTGAAAAACCAGACTCTGAGCGGACAACGAAGCGGATTTTTCAATCGGATTTCTAATGTGTCATTTTTATATGAAACAGCTTTCTCGTATGAATATTGATTATAAAGAGTACTGGGTAATGGCGTTATTTTACAAGCTGAAAGAGAGCAAAGTAAAACGAATATAGAGAGGGGTGTTGAACTTGTTTTTTTGAAAGACATTTCCATTTCGTATAAAATCAAATAGATTATTTGTAGGATATTTTACATAATTATTTTCATTCACGTACATACCAAACTTATCCTTCCAATCGAGCGCCAAATGTGAGCAGGTTATGGTCGGGGTCAAGGAGAGAGAACTCTTTTTGTCCCCATGATTTGGCTGCGAGATGTCCGTTTGGATGAATAGAAACATGTTTTTCCAGTAGAGATTGGTAGAAATGGTCTATCTCGTCGGTTCGGATATAAATTTGCCCGTAATTTTCGTATGGATTGAGGTTTGCAAATGAGAAAAA
>JBKBRQ010000342.1:0-1857 GCA_046292055.1 Spirosomataceae bacterium
TTGATTCCCGTATGCAGGCCTATGCAGAAGAGGCGATGCAAGAGCATATGCGTGACCAACAGAAAAAGTTCTACCAGCATTGGAAAGGCAGAAACCCGTGGGTAGGTGAGGTTGGCAACACTGGGCGTTACGCAGAAATACCCAAATTTATTGAGAAAATGGCCAAACGCACAGGATATTACCAAGAACTGAAGCGTGAATTAGGAGACAATGAAGTCGAGATTATGGCCGCAATGAATAAAAAAATGCCGATGCGGGTATTTACGTGGGAAGGGGAGCGCGATACGTTGATGTCACACATGGATTCGCTTCGTCACTACAAGCGCTTCTTAAATATGGGAATGCTTGCCATGGATCCACGCAACGGGCATATCAAAGCGTGGGTTGGAGGTATTAATTTTAAATATTTCAAATACGACCATGTCGCGCAAGGTAGTCGCCAACCGGGCTCAACTTTTAAGCCTTTTGTGTATGTTGCCGCGATTGATAACGGCTTTTCTACGTGCGATGCAGTAACAGACCAACCCGTTACGTTTGGTGAAGAAGATGGTGTGTACGGAGCACCTTACACACCTAAAAATTCAGATGGGAAATTCTCATATAGACAACTTTCTCTCCGCGATGCACTCGGGCAATCCGTGAATAGTGTGAGCGCGTATCTCATTAAACAGTTTAAACCAGAAACGGTCATTAAATATGCGCATCAATTAGGTATCAAGAGCGAACTACCTAACAGCCCATCGCTTTGCTTGGGTGTCGGAGAGGTTACTTTGTTTGAGATGGTCGCGAGTTATGGCGTGTTTGCCAATGGGGGGAAGTACACAGAACCCATTTTTGTAACACGGATTGAAGATAAAAACGGAGAAATTATTCAGCAATATCTTCCTGACCAAAAAGAGGTATTGAGTCAGGAAACAGCCTATAAAATGGTTCACTTGATGCGCGGAGCGACCTCAGCTGGGGGAACATCCCTTGGTTTGGCGCGTTATGGTGTATTGGATGGTAATGAAGTCGCAGCTAAAACAGGAACGACCTCCAATTATTCAGATGGGTGGTTTATGGGTATGACACAAAATCTAGTCGGAGGAGTTTGGGCTGGAGGAGATGACAGGGCTATTCACTTCCGGACGATTGATCTTGGGCAAGGCGCCCGAATGGCTATGCCTGCTTGGGGATTGTTCATGAAAAAAGTATATAGTGACCCCGACATTGAGTACAAAAAAGGGAAATTTACGATTCCACCAACAGTTACGATTCGAGGGGCTTGTGTGACGGCAGCAGGCGAGAATTATTACAGCGATTCGACCAAAATCTATACGCCACCAAGTTTGGTACCACCAGATGACGATGAATTATTGTAAAAAATATCAAAGAAAGAGGGGCAGAGAAAGCCTCTCTTTTTTGTTAGTAATGGATTGGTTGGAAGGTGGAGAGACTATTTTTTCGTATATTAAAAAGAGATACTTTCATCCGAAAAGAATCAACTTATCTTTCTAACTGAGCGCCAAATGTAAGCAGATTGTGGTCTGGGTCAAGTAAAGAAAATTCTTTTTGACCCCAAGGTTTTGCTTCTAATTGACCGTTCGGATGAATAGAGACATGTTTTTCCAGTAAAGATTGATAGAAATGGTCAATTTCGTCGGTTCGGATATAAATTTGCCCGTAATTTTCGTATGGATTGAGGTTTGCAAATGAAAAGAAGTGAATTTCGATGTTGTCTTTTTTCAATAGGAGGTATTCTCCATAATCGGCGATTTCGGTAAAATTGAGTTGATTGATGTAAAAATTTTTGGTGGCGTTTTTATCGCGCATAGGTAATTTCGGGATACAGAGCGTCAGCATTTGGAAGTGTTTGAT
>JBKBRQ010000343.1:0-1847 GCA_046292055.1 Spirosomataceae bacterium
GGTGGAAGCAATGAACTGAATAAAAAAACAACCATCATTGCAGCAGTCATAGTTGGATTGACTCTCGGAACTATTCTATTAGCTGCTCTTCGCAATGCACCAACAGAAATAGTAAACCAAGAAGGCTTTAACTCACAAGTGGGGATGATTGAGAACTTGGGTCAGTTATTATACAGAGATTATTTATTGCCTTTTGAACTCGTTTCCATTCTGTTTTTAGCCGCCATGGTTGGAGCAGTGATGCTCGGAAAAAGAGAAGCTGGAGAGCGAAACTTCTAAAATCATTTTGAAAAGCCCTAGTTTTTAGGGCTTTTTTTATTTTGTATCAATGCTAAATTGATTATTTGTTTAATTTGTAACAATAAAACATACTCATTGAATAATACAGTTGAAAATAGTAGAGGTTAAACAATTCAAAAAGTACTACTATTTTTAGGTGTGGATGTGAGATAGTAGACAGGGCTACAAACGCGTTTCAAACAATTATCTCGTTTAATTTCTATCATTCATTGTAACACTTAATTGATACCAAGATTGTCATAACCCTGTGTGCAGTTCTATGAATTGCCTTTCCGGATGTTTCCCACGTTTACTTTACCGAACCGCTGATAGCCACAAAATAGACGTGGTAAAACCAATTCCAAATGCAAATAAATGATAACCTATCATGTACTGAACGGAGACTGTCTGGCAGACCAACTAAAACAAACCAAAATCAATCAAGATTTTATTGTCTGTAGAGAATGCCTCATAGATGGCCAGTTATCGGCTGATACTACCGCTGACTTTTGGAATGTCCGTGCAGATTTTATTGCAGAAGCTTACAATGTGACAAACGAAGACTATTTTCACAAAACGGTTCGTGAATTTGAAAAATTAAACAATCTACCTGACCATTCTGAAGTTTGTCTTTGGTTTGAAAACGACCTTTTTTGCCAAATAAATATGTGGTTTATCATCTCGATACTTGCTTATAACCCGACGTATAAAATATTTCGAATTTTTCCTCTCATTGAACATATTGCAGACAAATGGAAAGGCTTCGGAATAGCTACTACAGAACAACTCGAACAGGCATACTATTCAAAAATGCAATTGTCCTCCCAAGATATTGAACTAGGGAAAGATTTATGGACAGCCTATCAAAACAACGATTTTGATACATTGAAAGACGTTTCTAAAATTCCATCTTCATGCTTTGAATATCTACCAGAAGTATGCCAAGCCCATATAGACAGATTTCCAAAGGACAAAACATTGGGCAGACCTGACCATGTTGTAAAAGAAATAATCGAGACAATATCGACAGATTTTGAAGTAGTTTTTTCGACGTTTTCGGAAAGAGAAGGAATATACGGCTTTGGAGATTTACAGATAAGAAAAATATATGACAAGCTTATGCACACCCGTTGATTTGAGCTATATCCGTGTAAATAAATAGCGTCGCACGTCTTTCTAATTAACTTCCCTCCACTCACTCAAAATCAATGAAAAAAATCAAACGTTCCTTCCGCTTTTTTTCGTTACTTAGACTTTTCGTAAGACGTGGCGTTTTGTGGAACAGAAACCACAAATACCACAGCTCTTTTGATATTTTATAATCTCAAACTGTTCTTTTTTAACACGTCTTTTTTACTTCACATTCTATGGCACTTATTTTACCAGTAAAAGGGAAACAACCCCAATACGACGAAACATGTTGGTTTGCACCCAACGCAACGATTGTCGGAGACGTCACCATGGGAAAAAATGGGACGGTTTGGTTCAATGCTGTCGTTCGCGGAGATGTCCACAGCATTCACATGGGTGACTACGTAAACATCCAAGATGGCGCAATTATTCACTGT